>NZ_CP089391.1:680000-1020000 GCF_027594865.1 Bradyrhizobium xenonodulans | reverse complement strand
CACCCGTTCGGTCCTCCAGTGAGTGTTACCTCACCTTCAACCTGCTCATGGCTAGATCACTAGGTTTCGGGTCTAATACAACGAACTTGACGCCCTATTCAGACTCGCTTTCGCTACGCCTTCGCCTATCGGCTTAAGCTTGCTCGTTAAATTAAGTCGCTGGCCCATAATACAAAAGGTACGATGTCACCCAGAACGAATCTTGAGCTCCATCTGTTTGTAGGTGTCCGGTTTCAGGTCTATTTCACTCCCCTCGTCGGGGTGCTTTTCACCTTTCCCTCACGGTACTGGTTCACTATCGGTCGCTGAGGAGTACTTAGGCTTGGAGGGTGGTCCCCCCGCGTTCAGACAGGATTTCACGTGTCCCGCCTTACTCGTGGATACATCATCGCATTACTCGTACGGGGCTATCACCCTCTGAGGCCCAGCTTTCCTGACTGGTTCCGATTGTCTTTGATGTATCACTGGCCTGGTCCGCGTTCGCTCGCCACTACTAACGGAGTCTCTGTTGATGTCCTTTCCTCCAGGTACTTAGATGTTTCAGTTCCCTGGGTTTGCTTGAAACCTCCTATGTATTCGGAAGTCTCATACCTTCTCTTGATAACCGGAAATCCAAAACCTCTTCGATCGAAATCTAAAGGCCTAGGCATCTCTCATTTCTGATCGAACCCCACACCACAGTCTTTCGACTGAGGTCTTGGAGTTCCGGCTATCGAAGGTGGGTTTCCCCATTCGGAAATCCATGGATCAAAGCTTCTTCGCAGCTCCCCACGGCTTATCGCAGCGTAGCACGTCCTTCATCGCCTCTCAGCGCCAAGGCATCCACCGAACACCCTTAAGGCACTTGATTGCTCTCATTATCAATGTCCACACACTCGGCAGAATGTTGTCTGCAGAATTGCCTTGCGGCACGCGCCCTCGATGAACGCTATCTGCAGCCGGACAATGATTAGAAAGACCAGCTTGCTTCGTAAGATCGTTCCGATAGCGAGGCGGTCAAGCTTCGCTAAAAGGATCATTTACAACTCGCTTGTCTTTCAACGCAGCCTTGTGAGCTGCCTTGGAAGACGCACGAGCGCCGAAATGATCCGGAGATAATGAAGTCTCGCGTAGCAATTGCTTGCTGCACGATCCAACTCGGATCGATCTCCTCTTTACGATGTCAGAAATCACGCAATCTGCTGTCTATCCAGACTAGCAGGATGCGAAGTGATGTTTCGCGGACGACGGCACAAGATCTCGGTGATCAAACCATCTGGTGGAGCCAGACGGGATCGAACCGACGACCTCATGCTTGCAAAGCACGCGCTCTCCCAGCTGAGCTATGGCCCCGTAACCAGAAGACGAATGCTCACTCGATGAAAGTGGTGGGCCTGGGAAGACTTGAACTTCCGACCTCACGCTTATCAAGCGCGCGCTCTAACCAACTGAGCTACAAGCCCCTAACGCATATCCAGTCAAGGACCAGGGATCTGCAAGCCTGCAGCCCCAGCGCGTGTTCGTCCGCGAAGAAAGAGAAACGAAGACGGCGAAATCCCGCCAATGCAGCTCAACAATCCTGACGATCGTTGGCCGCTGATGTTTCTAAAACGGTTCGATAGAAGCAAGCTTCTGAAGAACCATCCTTAGAAAGGAGGTGATCCAGCCGCAGGTTCCCCTACGGCTACCTTGTTACGACTTCACCCCAGTCGCTGACCCTACCGTGGCCGGCTGCCTCCCTTGCGGGTTAGCGCACCGTCTTCAGGTAAAACCAACTCCCATGGTGTGACGGGCGGTGTGTACAAGGCCCGGGAACGTATTCACCGTGGCGTGCTGATCCACGATTACTAGCGATTCCAACTTCATGGGCTCGAGTTGCAGAGCCCAATCCGAACTGAGACGGCTTTTTGAGATTTGCGAAGGGTCGCCCCTTAGCATCCCATTGTCACCGCCATTGTAGCACGTGTGTAGCCCAGCCCGTAAGGGCCATGAGGACTTGACGTCATCCCCACCTTCCTCGCGGCTTATCACCGGCAGTCTCCTTAGAGTGCTCAACTAAATGGTAGCAACTAAGGACGGGGGTTGCGCTCGTTGCGGGACTTAACCCAACATCTCACGACACGAGCTGACGACAGCCATGCAGCACCTGTGTTCCAGGCTCCGAAGAGAAGGTCACATCTCTGCGACCGGTCCTGGACATGTCAAGGGCTGGTAAGGTTCTGCGCGTTGCGTCGAATTAAACCACATGCTCCACCGCTTGTGCGGGCCCCCGTCAATTCCTTTGAGTTTTAATCTTGCGACCGTACTCCCCAGGCGGAATGCTTAAAGCGTTAGCTGCGCCACTAGTGAGTAAACCCACTAACGGCTGGCATTCATCGTTTACGGCGTGGACTACCAGGGTATCTAATCCTGTTTGCTCCCCACGCTTTCGTGCCTCAGCGTCAGTATCGGGCCAGTGAGCCGCCTTCGCCACTGGTGTTCTTGCGAATATCTACGAATTTCACCTCTACACTCGCAGTTCCACTCACCTCTCCCGAACTCAAGATCTTCAGTATCAAAGGCAGTTCTGGAGTTGAGCTCCAGGATTTCACCCCTGACTTAAAGACCCGCCTACGCACCCTTTACGCCCAGTGATTCCGAGCAACGCTAGCCCCCTTCGTATTACCGCGGCTGCTGGCACGAAGTTAGCCGGGGCTTATTCTTGCGGTACCGTCATTATCTTCCCGCACAAAAGAGCTTTACAACCCTAGGGCCTTCATCACTCACGCGGCATGGCTGGATCAGGGTTGCCCCCATTGTCCAATATTCCCCACTGCTGCCTCCCGTAGGAGTTTGGGCCGTGTCTCAGTCCCAATGTGGCTGATCATCCTCTCAGACCAGCTACTGATCGTCGCCTTGGTGAGCCATTACCTCACCAACTAGCTAATCAGACGCGGGCCAATCTTTCGGCGATAAATCTTTCCCCGTAAGGGCTTATCCGGTATTAGCACAAGTTTCCCTGTGTTGTTCCGAACCAAAAGGTATGTTCCCACGCGTTACTCACCCGTCTGCCGCTGACGTATTGCTACGCCCGCTCGACTTGCATGTGTTAAGCCTGCCGCCAGCGTTCGCTCTGAGCCAGGATCAAACTCTCAAGTTGGACTTGAACTTTGAACCGGCTGATCACAACGTTTGACGAGGTCCCACCATTTTTCCGACGACCGAAGTCGCCGAGCTGCCCGCGATTCACATCGCTGGCAACGATGGTGTTTCCTTTAAAACGTGTACCGCCGAAGTCTTTCGTCCGGTCCCGATCCGAAAAGCCGAAGCTTCTCAAATGCGAGACCCGCAAGGACTCCGCCGTCCACGTTTCTCTTTCTTCATCTTCACTTGTCAAACAGCCCGGGACCTAGGAGGCCCCAACCTTCCTGAGAGGAAGGGTTCCGACACCCTTACCGACGATGGATGAACTCCAATCGACTTACGTCGACTGTTGTGTCACTCAACAAGGTGAGGAGCATCAGTGGCGCGTTCGCTCGCCTTGGTCAGTGACCCGGCGGCGCCGCGCTCAGTGGTCGGGTTATAGGCCCCACCCATCGGAGTTGTCAACGCCCATTGTCAACAAATCGTCGCACGGTGGATCGTCGGAAAAATTCCAGCGATTCCAGTCGATTAGAAGGGGCGCCGGCGGGCCGGCGGAGCCTGGGCCGCAAAAAAATCTCAAAAAAAGTTTGCGCGCCGGCGGGCTCCGGAGGGCGCTCCGGGGGCCTCCGGACGCCCTCCCTCTTGGCCTCCGCCCTGGCCCCTCTCCTGGCCTCCCCTTTGGGCGTGTTGGTCGCCCCCTCGTCCCGGCGGACGGAGCCCCCTATCGAGGCGGGCCGAACTCCGTCCCCATCCGGCTGAGCTCCCGCCCCTGCCCGACGGGCCTCCGAGCCCCCAGCCGTTCAGGAAACTTTTTCCATATTAGGCGCCGTACTTGAGCCACATTCCCGCGGCGTTCTGATAAGAGACAAGCTTGAATCGCGCGGATGCCAGTGGGGGCTGCCGGCGGTTTTTATGGGGTCAGAGGAAGGCGACTTGCAGATGACGCAGCCTTCTTCCGACGTTCGAGAGACATCGAGAGACCTTTTTCCGCTTAGCTGTTCGTAATTTCGGCCGGCCCGTCATCAGGGCCTTCTGACCGCGGACGCCTATGCGGCTTGCCCTTTTCCTGCGATGCGCCTCGAAGAGCGCGACGGGGAAGAGGTTCGAGACCGGGCTTTTGGGTCGTTGATTGGGGGACTTGGGTTGAACCACAGGACGTCACGCGGCGCTTACGGGCGTGAGACCGGGATCATCGATCTCGGCCACGAGCCGCCGCTGTCCGTCGACGGTTCTGAAGCCGCCGTCATCGATCGCCGTCGCGTCTCGGTGCAATGGTTCAGCGGCACGATTCTGACCGGACTGTGCGGCGCGGCCCTGATCGGCGGCGCCGTTTTCGCATCTCTGGACGGCGAGATGACCTTCGCCAAGGTGCCGGAGCGGGTCGAAGGCGCGCTGCGCGGCGCGTTCGGCGCCGGCGATCGCGCCGCCACGCTGCACAAGAGCGACCGCCTGCCGCCGCCGAGCGAATCCACCGCGTCGCGCAACATCGTGCGCGTCTCCACGGTCGCCCGCGTCGGCAGCCGCGACGTCATGCGGGTGCGCCCCTTCGTCCGGATCGCCGGCAATCTGTCGATGACGACGAGCGATCTGTCGGCGAAGATTCCGCCGTTCAACGCCCAGCGCATGCTGACCGACGTCGGCTCCGATCCGAAGACTGCGGCCGACGATCCCAATAATCCCGAAGCCGTCGAGCCCGACGCCGAGGTCTCCTTCGTCACCAAGGACCTGTCGCCGGTGCTGCCGAAGGCGAAGATTTCCGCGGTGGTGGCGCTCGAGGACATCCTGATGCGGGTGCGCGATGCCGCCAACTGGCGCGGCAATGGCGGGGTGCGCTACGCCTCGCTCGCCAATGCCGCGGCCGACGTCTCCGGCGCGACCGGCCCCTCCGACATGAGAACCGCCTACGCCAGCGAGGCGTCGCCGTCCGATCCCTATGCCGGCTTCGAGACGCGCGTGGTGCCGGAAAACGTCACGCTGCTGCCGAAGACCAAGGAGCAGATCACCGGCGGCAATCCGAACGGCGAACGCGTCCACATGGTCAAGAAGGGCGACAGCGTCGCCGCCGTGCTGCGCGATCTCGGCGCCACGGCCGAGGAGATCAAGGCGATCACCGCAACGCTCGGCCCCCGCGGCCGCGACGGCGGCCTGAAGGAAGGCGAGAAGCTGCGCATCCTGATGGCGCCCGCAAGCCCCGGCGCGCGTTTGCAACCCTACCGCG
The DNA here is from genome assembly GCF_027594865.1 of Bradyrhizobium xenonodulans. Classification (NCBI taxonomy): domain Bacteria; kingdom Pseudomonadati; phylum Pseudomonadota; class Alphaproteobacteria; order Hyphomicrobiales; family Nitrobacteraceae; genus Bradyrhizobium; species Bradyrhizobium xenonodulans. The sequence goes on along the minus strand of NZ_CP089391.1, from coordinate 1,014,680 downwards.
TGGTGGTCGCCAACGAGACCATGGTCGAGGCGATCGCGGCGCTGTCCGATCTCGGCAAATACGTCGCGGTCGACGTCTCCAGCATGAATACCGTCGCGGACGCTGCGGCCAACGCCAACAGCGACGACGATGACGACGATGACGGCACCGGCGTGCGGCTCTACCAGAGCATCTACGAGACCGCGATGCGCAACAAGGTGCCGATGCCCGTCATCGACGACATGATCAAGATCTACTCCTACGACGTCGATTTCCAGCGCAAGGTCGCGCCGGGCGACTCGTTCGACGTGTTCTACGCCGGCGAGGACGAGGGCGTCACCGCGAGCGAGAAGAACGAGGTGCTGTTCGCCTCACTCACGGTCGGCGGCGAAACCAAGAAATACTACCGCTACCAGAGCCCCGACGACGGCGTCGTCGACTATTACGACGAGACCGGCAAGAGCGCGAAGAAGTTCCTGGTCAGAAAGCCCGTCAACAACGCCATCATGCGCTCCGGCTTCGGTGGCCGCCGCCATCCGATCCTGGGCTATGTGAAGATGCACACCGGCGTCGACTGGGCCACCACCTACGGCACGCCGATCTTCGCGTCCGGCAACGGCGTGATCGAGAAAGCCGGCCCCGAGGGCGGCTACGGCAAATATATCCGCATCAAGCACAACAACGGCTACGAGACCGCCTACGGCCATATGTCGGCCTTCGCCAAGGGCATGGAGCCCGGCAAGAAGGTGCGGCAGGGCCAGGTGATCGGCTTCGTCGGCTCGACCGGCGCGTCGACCGGCCCGCACGTCCACTACGAAATCCTGGTCAACGGCCGCTTCGTCGATCCGCTGCGCGTGAAATTGCCGCGTGGCCGCTCGCTGGAAGGCCCGATGCTGGCAAGCTTCGAGAAGGAGCGCGACCGGCTCGACGGCATGATGAGCGGCCGGGGCGGCGCCATCGCCCGCATGTCGGACGCCACCGGCGGGCCGCTGCAGGTGACGAACCGCTGATCCGGCAACCGGCCGCGATCGACCGGACATCCCTGCACACATGATCCGGATGCGACGTCGTCGAGCGGCGTCGTTTCACGCGTCACAATTTCAAGTTTCGTTTGCCAAAGCCGCATGACGGGCGAATACTTTCCAAAAAAATGGGAGGTCACGTCATGAACAACAGGCTCGCCTGCGCAGCCTTCGTCGCTGCGATTTTCGCCACCACGCATGTTTCCGCCGAAACCTGGGAGGTGACGAAGCTCGTCCCGGGCTCGGCATTCCATGGCGTGCACGGCCTCGGAATCGACAAAGACGGCCATCTGTTTGCCGGCAGCGTCGCCGGCGCGGCGCTCTACGAGGTCGATATCGCGGGCGGTACCGCCAAGGTTGCAATCCCTTCTCCTGTGGGCATGGCCGACGACATCGCATTTGCGCCTGACGGCACCATGGCCTGGACCGGCTTCCTCGCCGGCGATCTCTATGCGCGCAAGGGCGACGGCCCGATCAAGAAGCTCGCCAGCGGCCTTCCCGGCATCAACTCGCTCGCCTTCCGCAAGGACGGCAGGCTCTACGCCACCACCGTCTTCCTCGGCGACGCGCTGTTTGAAATCGACGTCGAAGGCGTCAAACCGGCCCGTCAGATCATGGAGAAGATGGGGGGCCTCAACGGCTTCGAGTTCGGTCCCGACGACAAGCTCTACGGTCCGCTCTGGTTCAAGGGACAGGTTGCCAGGATCGACGTCGACAAGGCCGAGTTGACCGTCGTCGCCGACGGCTTCAAGGTCCCGGCCGCGGTCAACTTCGATTCCAAGGGCAATCTCTTTGTGGTCGACACCGCGCTCGGTCAGCTCGTTCGGGTGGATCCCAAGTCGGGCGCCAAGACCATGGTCGCGCAACTGAAGCCGTCGCTGGACAATCTCGCGATCGACGGCAAGGACCGGATCTACGTCTCCAACATGGCCGACAACGGCATTCAGGAGGTCGATCCCGCCACCGGCCAGGCGAAGCAAATCATCATCGGCAAGCTTGCGCTGCCCGGCGGCATCGGCGTCACCTCGGAGAACGGCAAGGACACGATCCACGTCGCCGACGTATTCGCCTATCGCACGGTGGACGGGGCGACCGGCGAAGTCACCGAGAAGGCGCGCATGCACGCCGACGGCACCACGCTCGAATATCCGATGAGCGCGACGGCGAAGGGCAACGACGTGATCCTGTCGAGCTGGTTCACCGGCACGGTGCAGGTGATCGACGGCAAGACCGGCGCCACGCGCGACATGCTGCACGGCTTCAAGGCCCCGCACGACGCGATCGTGCTCGCGGACGGCAGCATCCTGGTGGCCGAGCTCGGCACCAAATCGTTGGTCCGCGTCAGCGGCGAGCACGGCAAGGACCGCACCACGCTGATCGGGGACCTCGAAGGACCGGTCGGGCTGGTCGGCGGAACAAACGGCGAAGTCTACGTCACCGAAGCCTTTGCGGGTGCCGTCTCCAGGATCGACAAGAACGGCGAAAAGACCGTGCTCGCCAAAGAGTTGAAAATGCCCGAAGGCATCGCTCGTGGCAGCGACGGCAAGCTGATCGTGGCGGAAGTGGGCGCCAAGCGACTGATCGAGATCGCGCCTGATGGCGGCAAGGTCACCGAGATCGCGGCCAATCTTCCGATCGGCCTCGTGGGCGCCCCCGGCGGCCTGCCGAGCAACATTCCGACGGGTGTGGCCATCGGCGCGACGGGTGTCATCTACGTCTCCTCCGACATCGAGAACGCGATCTACAAGGTGGTGAAGAAGTAGCCGCCGCTCGCGAGACTTCCTGCGAGGGAACCGGGCCCCCCGGTTCCCGGTTAGACTGTGTTGGGAAGCTGACCAGCAGGAGGATCGCCCCATGACGCGCCTCTCACGCGACGATGTGGTCAAGACCGTGGACCGGGCCGACGACGTCACGATTGCGCAAATCATCGGAACCGGCGCGACGGTCGAAGAACTCACTGAGGCACAGGCCTGGCTCGCCAACGACGAGCCCCTGATCAACGATTTGCGGCCCCTGGCGCAGGGCCGGGTGCGCGAACTCGTGGACATCCTGTCCGAGCTCGAACAGGACGGCGAGGAGGAAGGTCCGGCCGGCCCCGACTCCATGTCGACAGCCAGCTAGCAAGCAGCCTGGAAAAAATTCGCCCCGGAGAGGACGACCTCTCCGGGGCGATTTTCGTTTTGCGGCCGGTGGCGGCTCAGTTCAGCTTGCGCTTCGACACCGGCGCTTCGAACTGGGCGATCTCCGCGGTTTGCGGCGCCTTGCCGTTGAAGGTCAGCACGTTGCCTTCGGACGAGATCGCGACGTCGTCGCCGTCCCTGACGTCGCCGGCCAGGATCATCTCGGCGAGCGGATCCTGGAGGTAGCGCTGGATCACGCGCTTCAGCGGACGCGCGCCGTAGGCGGGATCCCAGCCCTTGGCAGCTAACCAGTCGCGGCCCGCAGCATCGAGCGTCAGCACGATCTTGCGATCGGTCAAAAGCTTCTGGAGTCGCGCGAACTGGATTTCGACGATCCGGCCCATCTCGCTCCGCTGCAAGCGGTGGAACAGGATGATCTCGTCGACGCGGTTGAGGAATTCGGGGCGGAAATGTCCCCGCACCATTCCCATCACCTGCTCACGCACGGCAGAGGTGTCTTCGCCCTCGGGTTGATTCACCAAATACTCCGAACCGAGGTTCGAGGTCATGATGATCAACGTGTTGCGGAAATCGACGGTACGGCCCTGGCCATCGGTCAGGCGGCCGTCGTCGAGCACCTGCAACAGGACGTTGAAGACGTCGGGATGCGCTTTCTCGATCTCGTCGAACAGCACGACCTGGTAAGGCCGGCGCCGCACGGCTTCGGTGAGCGCACCGCCCTCGTCATAGCCGACATAGCCCGGAGGCGCGCCGATCAACCGCGAGACCGAGTGCTTCTCCATGTACTCGGACATGTCGAGGCGGACCATCGCGGTCTCGTCGTTGAAGAGATACTCCGCGAGCGCTTTTGTCAGCTCGGTCTTGCCGACACCGGTCGGGCCCAGGAACATGAACGAGCCGGTCGGCCGGTTCGGGTCCTGCAAGCCCGCACGCGAGCGGCGCACGGCGGTTGCGACCGCACGCACGGCCTCGGCCTGGCCGACGACACGGGTCCCGAGCTGCTCCTCCATCTTCAGGAGCTTCTCCTTCTCGCCCTCCAGCATCTTGTCGACGGGCACGCCGGTCCAGCGCGAGACCACCTGTGCGATGTGGTTGGCGGTGACCGCCTCCTCCATCATCTCGCCGGAGCCTTCACGCGCCTCGATGTCGGCGAGCTGCTTCTCCAGTTCCGGGATCCGGCCATAGGCCAATTCGCCGGCCTTCTGGAATTCACCGCGGCGCTGCGCATTGGCGAGATCGACGCGCAGAGTGTCGAGCTCGGACTTCAGCTTCTGGGCATCGGAGAGCTTGTTCTTCTCCGCGCTCCAGCGCGCGGTGAGCGCCGCCGACTTCTCCTCGAGCTCGGCGAGGTCCTTCTCCAGCGTCTGCAGACGGGTCTTGGAGCCGAGATCGCTCTCCTTCTTGAGCGCCTCCTGCTCGATCTTGAGCCGAATGATCTCACGATCGAGCGAATCCAGCTCTTCCGGCTTGGAATCGACCTGCATCTTCAGCCGCGCCGCGGCCTCGTCCATGAGGTCGATCGCCTTGTCGGGCAGGAAGCGGTCGGTGATGTAGCGGTTGGACAAGGTCGTGGCGGCGACCAGCGCGGAATCGGTGATCCGCACGCCGTGATGCTGCTCGTACTTGTCTTTCAATCCGCGGAGGATCGAGATGGTGTCCTCGACCGAGGGCTCGCTGACGAAGATCGGCTGGAAGCGCCGCGCCAGCGCCGCATCCTTCTCGACATGCTTCTGGTATTCGTCGAGCGTGGTCGCGCCGATGCAGTGCAGCTCGCCGCGGGCGAGTGCAGGCTTGAGCAAATTGGAGGCGTCCATCGCGCCGTCGCCCTTGCCGGCGCCGATCAGCGTGTGCATCTCGTCGATGAACAGGATGAAGGTGCCTTCGCTGCCGGTGACCTCCTGGAGCACGGCCTTCAACCGCTCCTCGAACTCGCCGCGGTATTTTGCACCCGCGATCAGTGCGCCCAAGTCGAGCGACAGCAGCTTCTTGTCCTTCAGGCTCTCGGGCACGTCGCCGTTGACGATGCGCAGCGCCAGGCCTTCCGCGATGGCGGTCTTGCCGACACCGGGCTCACCGATCAGGACGGGATTGTTCTTGGTCCGGCGCGACAGCACCTGGATGGTGCGGCGGATCTCCTCGTCGCGGCCGATCACCGGGTCGAGCTTACCGTCGCGCGCCGCCTGGGTCAGGTCGCGGGCATATTTCTTCAGCGCGTCATAGGCGTTCTCGGCCGTCGCGGAGTCCGCCGTGCGGCCCTTGCGCAGCGCCTCGATCGCCGCGTTGAGATTTTGCGGGGTGACACCGCCTTTGTTCAGGATCGTCCCAGCCTCGCTGGACTTCTCCAGGGTGAGGCCGAGCAGCAGCCGCTCGACGGTGACAAAACTGTCGCCGGCCTTCTCGCCGGCCTTTTCGGCCGCGTCGAAAGTGCGCGCGAGCTCAGGCGCCAGATAGATCTGGCCGGCACCGCCGCCGGACACCTTCGGCACCTTGTTGAGAGCATCCTCGGTCGCCTTGAGAATTGCGCGGGAATTGCCGCCGGCGCGGTCGATCAGACCGGCAGCCAGGCCCTCATTGTCGTCCAGCAGGACTTTCAGCACGTGCAGGGTCGAAAACTGCTGGTGCCCCTCGCGTACCGCAAGCGACTGCGCGGACTGGATGAAGCCCCTCGAGCGTTCGGTATATTTGTCGATATTCATGTCTTTTCTGTCCCTCGGCCTGCCCTCGGAGCCCTCTAAGGCACTCCAAACGGCATCTTCATTGGGTTTCCGATTACCGCATTGACGTTTCTCAACCGGTAACGGGTCGTTATCAACCGGCGCTGGCGCCGGCCTGACCCAGATGTGGGAAGCGTGCCCTCGGACCGGAAGAGGCGCGTTCACAATTTCGTGCGCTGATCCGCCTGCTTGGCGGCGACCGATAGAATCCCCTAAGTAGCGGCATGACAGCCAGCCAGACCGCCGAAATCACCGGCCTTTACCGCTACCCGATCAAGGGCCTGACGCCGGAGGCCCTGCCCCGCGTCCCCTTGCGGCGAGGGGAGACCCTGCCCGCCGACCGCCGCTACGCCATCGAGAACGGCCCCAGCGGGTTCGATCCCGAGGCACCCAGCTGGAAGCCGAAAATCCAGTTCCTGATGCTGGCCCGCAATGAGCGGCTGGCTTCGCTCAACAGCCGTTTCGAGGACGCGACCAATCGCCTGACCATCCGCAAGGACGGGCAGATCGTCGCCAGCGGCGATCTCGAGACCGCGGCCGGGCGCGCCGCCATCGAGAGCTACTTCACCGAGAATTTTCAGCCAGAGCTGAAGGGCCCGCCAAAGGTCCTGTCCGGCCGCGACCACAGCTTTTCCGACGTCGCCCGCAAGGTCGTGTCGATCATCAATCTCGACAGCGTCCGCGCCATCGAGACCATGCTCGGGGGCACCGCGGTGCATCCCCTGCGCTTCCGCGCCAATCTCTATGTGAAGGGCTGGCCGGCCTGGTCCGAGCTCGGCCTCGTCGGCCAGACGCTCGCGATCGGCCAGGCCCGGCTCAACGTGGTCAAGCGCATCGTTCGCTGCCCGGCCACCAACGTCAATCCCGACACCGCCGCGCGCGATCTCGAGATCCCGCCGACGCTCTCGCGCAATCTCGGCCACATGGACTGCGGCATCTATGCCGAGGTCATCGAAGGCGGCGAGATCGGCGTCGGTGACGCGGTCGCAGTGGAAGAGCCGAAGCTGGTGTGAGCCTGCACCGCTGCCGTAGGGTGGGCAAAGCGAAGCGTGCCCACCATTCCGGCTCGCGAACGTTGACGCACCGCTGGTGGGCACGGCGCTTCGCGCCTTTGCCCACCCTACGGCAGCGTCGCTCCGTCAGTTCGGCATCACATACGCATAGATCCGGCCGCGCGAGACCGGCGCCTCGCGAACGCGATTGCCGTTGTTGCCGGAGATCATGATCGGATTACCCTGCGCGTCGACGCCGGTGATGATGCCGACATGGCCGCCCCTTCCGCCGCGCGACATCACCGCGATGGCGCCGACCTGCGGACCGGAAACACGCGTTCCGTAGCGCGCGAACGAGCTCGCCATATCGGAGCCCGAGCCCTTATGGCCGGTATGCTCCAGCACCATGTTCATGAAGCGTGCGCACCACAGGCGGCCGCGCCCGGTCGGATTGCCGCCGACATAGCGGCGCGCCTCCGACACGAGGCCCGATCCGCCACTGAAGCCGCCGCCGCTCGCCGCGATGCCTTCGCCGCCACTCATGGCCATTCCGCCGCGCCCGCTCATGGACTTTTGACCGCTGCCGCTCATGGACTTTCGACCGCTGCCGCTCGTGGTCTTTCCAACGCTGCCGCTCATGGCCATTCCACCGCTGCCGCTCATGGCCATTCCGCCAGCGCCGCCCATGGCCATGCCGCCGCTATTGGCGCTCGGGTCATAGCTGGCAAAGGTGTTGCCGAAGCCACTCGCCTGCAACTGCGCCGCGCTGCGCTCGAAGCGCGAGCTGCGTGCATGATGCCGATAATGATGATGTCTGGCGTGGTGCACGTAAGCGTGCCGCTCTGCGCTATGACGATGATGCGGCCGCGCTGAGGCCGGGGACGAGAACGCGGCAACCGCCGCGAAGAAAAGCGCCAGCGCGACAACACAACGCGACAGGCGAGACGCAAACAACTCGAACATTCTTCATCCTTCGTTGACACCCCCACTTCCAGGCCGACCCGTGCGGTGCCGACATCCCTCTGGCCGTTAAGCCGCCCGATGTGGCGAGAAAAAGACGCCGCGCCCGCGAATGGCTGCGATGATTTTGTGTTGGTGCTGGTCCCGTGCTGCCGCATTGCGGACAACAACATTAACTGCGATCCTTCGATGCGGCTTGAAGAGAGGGAAACAGTTAATGCCCCACGCCACGACCTGGGACGACGTCCGCATCTATTTCGAAGAGGCGGGCAAGGGAACGCCAATTATTTTTCTGCACGAGTTCGCGGCCGACCACACCAATTGGGAGCCGCAGATGCGCTACTTCTCGCGCGGACACCGCTGCATCACCTATTCCGCACGCGGCTACACGCCGTCTGACGTGCCGGCGGGAGAAGTCTACACCTACAAGCATTTCTACACCGACGCGCTCGCGGTGCTCGATCATCTCAGGATCGAGCGCGCGCATCTCGTCGGCCTCTCGATGGGCGCATATTCGTCGCTCCAGATCGGACTGAACGCGCCAGAGCGCGCGCTGTCGATGACGCTGGCCGGCGTCGGCTCCGGCTCGGAGATCGAAAATCTCGACAACTGGCGCAAGCAATGCCGCGCCAATGCCGAGCAGTTCGAGACGCTGGGCTCCGCTGACGTCGCAAAGGTCACGCGCGAGGCGCCGAGCCGGATTCCCTTCCTGGTGAAGGACCCGCGCGGCCACGCCGATTTCTATGCAGCGTTGGCGCGGCACGACGCGAAGGGCTCAGCGAACACGATGCGCGGCTTCCAGGCCGGCCGGCCCTCGATCTACACCATGACGGATGCGATCAAGGCCGCCGCAACGCCGGCGCTGATCATCTGCGGCGACGAGGACGATCCGTGCGTGGGGCCGAGCCTGTTCCTGAAGAAGCACCTGCCGGCCGCGGGGCTCGCGATGTTTCCGAAATCAGGCCACGTGCTCAATCTCGAAGAGCCTGCGCTGTTCAACGAGAGCGTAGAGCGGTTCGTGACGCTGGTGGAAGCGGGGCGATGGCCGGTGCGCGATCCGAGGTCGCTCGCGGCGGGGTAGTCTGAGCTCTCGCCACACACTCCCTGTCATTCCCCGCGAAGGCGGGGAATCCAGTACGCCGCGGCTTCTCCGTATCACGACGCCGCCTCTGGAATACTGGATCGCCCGGTCAAAGCCGGGCGATGACAGCAGAGCGCGTCGCCGCGCTCGCAATCACGAGTAACTGCTACTTCCTTCCGCCCCGGCTCAGCAGAAACACCCCTTGCTCGCCGAACATATTCCACACCCACCACGGCAGTCGCAGCCGCAGCGGGCGACCGTAGAGGTCGAGCGCCTCGGCGCGCTCCATCTTGACGCCGATGGCGTCGCAGAGCTCGACGAAGTCCTTGATGGTGCAGAAATGGATGTTGGCGGTGTCGTACCAGGTCGCCGGCAGATTGTCGGTGCGCGGCATGTGGCCGCCGATCAGGAGCTGGAGCCGCATCCGCCAGAAGCCGAAATTCGGGAACGAGACGATGGCGCGGCGGCCGATGCGCAGCAAATTCTCCAGCACCACCTTCGGCTGCCGCGTTGCCTGCAGCGTCTGCGACAGGATCACATAGTCGAAGGCGTCGTCGGGATAATTCACGAGATCGGTATCGGCGTCGCCCTGCACCACCGCGAGGCCTTTGGCGACGCAGCGGTTGACGCCCTCGCGCGACAGCTCGATGCCGCGACCATCGATGCCGCGGGTCTCCAGAAGCTGGAGCAGATCGCCCTCGCCGCAGCCGACGTCGAGCACCTTCGAGCCGGGCTTGACCATCTCTGCGACCAGCAGATGGTCGGCGCGGAAATGACCGGACTGCTCCGCGGTGAGGCCGCCCAGCGGCAGCACTTCCTGTACAGACATCGCTAGCCGTCCTTGGTGGTAAGCCCGCGCGCCTTGCCGGCCGATTGCAGGAAGGCGCGGGAGATGTCGAAGAATTCGGGCACGTCGAGCAGGAAGGCGTCATGGCCGCGATCGGTCTCGATCTCGGCGAACGACACCCGCGCGCTCGACGCGTTCAGCGCATGCACCAGCGCGCGCGATTCCGAGGTCGGGAACAGCCAGTCGCTGGTGAAGGAGACGACGCAGAAACGCGTCTCGATCCCGGCGAAGGCTTTCGCCAGCACGCCGCCATGGTCGCCGGCGATGTCGAAATAGTCCATCGCACGGGTCAGATAGAGATAGGAGTTGGCGTCGAACCGCTCGACGAAGGACGAGCCCTGGTAGCGCAGATAGCTCTCGACCTGGAAGTCGGCGTCGAACGAGAAGGTCGGCAGCTCGCGGTCCTGCATGCGGCGGCCGAACTTTCGATGCAGCGCCGCGTCGGAGAGATAGGTGATGTGCGCGGCCATCCGCGCCACCGCGAGGCCGCGATGCGGATGGATGCCGTGATCGGCGTAGCCGCCATTGTGCCAGTCGGGATCGGCCATCACGGCCTGGCGGCCGAGCTCGTGGAAGGCGATGTTCTGCGCCGAGTGCCGCGTCGAACAGGCGATCGCGAGTGCAGAGTAGACGCGCTTGGGGTAGGCCGCGGTCCATTGCAGCACCTGCATGCCGCCCATCGAGCCGCCAACGACGGCAAACAGCGTGTCGATGCCGAGCCGATCGATCAGCATCGCCTGCGCACGCACCATGTCGGGAATGGTGATGACGGGAAAATCCAGTCCCCACACCTTGCCGGTCGCGGGATTGATCGAGGCCGGCCCGGTCGAGCCCATGCAGCCGCCGATCACGTTGGCGCAGATGATGAAGTAGCGGCTGGGGTCGAGCGGCCGGCCGGGACCGACCAGCGTCTCCCACCAGCCATTCTTTCCCGTGACGGGATGCACATTGGCGACATGCTGGTCGCCGGTCAGCGCATGGCAGATCAGCACCGCGTTGGAGCGATCCGCGTTGAGCTCGCCATAGGTCTGGTAGGCGATCTGGAACGGGGAGAGGTCGACGCCGCAATCGAGCCGCAGCGGCTGCTCGGCGCCGAACTGCGCGACCTGCGAACTCGGATGATCCACCTCGTGCGACCGGTCGTCAGCGCTGATCGCGGGACTCGGCACAGACTTGACGCCAACCATCATCGACCTCGTTTGCGACGGCCGTCAGGCCGCCGCTGGAATCAGGCCATGAAAAACCCGGCCTGAACGATAGGTTCGGCCGGGATCGGAAACGTCCCCGGCCTGTTTAGCGAGTTTTTTAACGTGGCTGCAAGCCGGCCGGCTCAAATGACCACGGAACAGGCAAAACCTACTGTCTTGGCCGGTTTTCGTCAAGTCGCGGTCCGGATTAACCAAATTCCTCTCCGTCACGCCCCGCTGAAAAGGCCGTGATTTCTCTTTGCTTTCGCCGCTCCGACTGCCTAATCAGGACATCCACCGCGACGGATCCGAGCTTATCAACTTGCTTGGCCGGTCCATATTGGAACGCCTCTCGACAGTCCAAGCTCTCAAAAGTCCAAGTCAGATATGTCCCAACGTCCGCCCGCGCCACCATCGCTCCAGGAATTGCGCAAGGAGATCGACGCGATCGACGAGGGCATGCATCGCCTGCTGATGCAGCGCGGCGACATCATCGACCGCCTGATCCAGGTCAAGCAGACCCAGGAGGTCGGCTCGGCGTTCCGTCCGGCGCGCGAGGCCGCCATGATGCGCGACCTCGTGCAGCGTCATAGCGGCATCCTGCCCCTCGACACGGTCGAGAGCATCTGGCGCGTCATCATCTCGACCTTCACCTACGTCCAGGCGCCGTTCTCCGTGCATGCCGACATCTCCGTGAGCGAGCCGGCGATGCGCGATTCCGCGCGCTTCCATTTCGGCTTCACCGTGCCTTACGTCGCGCATTTCAGCGCACAGGCGGCGGTCGAGGCGGTGGCGAAATCCAAGGGCGACCTGGCGCTGGTCTCGGCGACCTCCAGCCGCACGCCATGGTGGCTGGAGCTGGAAGCGGACGGGGCCCCGAAGATCATCGCGCTGATGCCCTTCGTCGAGCGCGCCGACCATCCGGCCGCATTGCCGGTGTTCGCGATCTCGCGCGTCCCCGACAGCGCCCTGGTGACGGAAGTCGAGACCTTCAGCGTGCGCGTGTCCGGGTGGAACGCCGAGGTCGCACGCGCTTTGTCGCCGCTCGCCGAGATCGTGGCGGTGCCCGATACCGCCTTCGACGGCGCGGCCCTGCTGGTCTCGGTCACGAGCGCGACCAGCATCGACAAAATCAAGGCTGCCCTGATCGAAGCGGGGGCCTCGGTGCGCTCCACGGCCCTCGTCGGCAGCCACGCAACGCGCTATACGGTGCCCCCGACCGGGGCGAAATCGTAAGTCGCGAGCCCACCCCGCCATTTCGGAGTTGAAGATGTCCCGCCCCGTGCCGAATCCCGGCATTCTCGATATTGCGCCCTACACGCCCGGCAAGAGCCCGGTGGCGGAGCCGGGCCGCAAAGTGTTCAAGCTCTCGGCCAATGAGACGCCGTTCGGGCCCTCGCCGAAGGCGATCGAGGCCTTCAAGAACGTGGCGGCGCATCTGGAAGACTATCCGGAAGGAACCTCGCGCGTGCTGCGCGAAGCGATCGGCCGCTCATTCGGTCTCGACCCCAACCGCATCATCTGCGGCGCCGGCTCGGACGAGATCCTCAATCTGCTCGCCCACACCTATCTCAGCCACGGCGACGAGGCGATCTCGACCACCCACGGCTTCCTGGTCTACCCGATCGCGACCATGGCGGTCGGCGCCAAGAACGTGGTCGCCGCGGAGAAAGACTTCACCTGCGATGTCGACGCCATCCTCAAGGCGGTGACGCCGAAGACGAAGCTGGTCTGGCTCGCCAACCCCAACAATCCGACCGGCACCTATGTGCCGTTCGACGAGGTCAAGCGCCTGCGCGCCGGCCTGCCCTCGCACGTGCTGCTGGTGCTGGACGCCGCCTATTCCGACTACGTCTCTCGTAATGACTATGAAATGGGAATCGAGCTCGTCGCCACCACCGAGAACACGGTGGTGACGCACACCTTCTCCAAGATCCACGGCCTCGCCGCGCTGCGCATCGGCTGGATGTTCGGCCCCGAGCACGTCATCGACGCGGTCAACCGCATCCGCGGCCCCTTCAACGTGTCGACGCCGGCGATGTACGCCGCGGTCGCCGCGATCGAGGACACCGCGCACCAGGCGATGTCGAAGCAGTTCACCGAGACCTGGCGCAACTGGCTCACCGAGGAGATCGGCAAGCTCGGGCTGAAGGTGACGCCGAGCGTCGCCAATTTCGTGCTGATCCACTTCCCTGAAAAGGGCAAGACCTCGGACGAGGCTGACGCCTACCTGACCAAGCGGGGACTGGTGCTGCGTGCGCTGAAGAATTACGGCCTGCCGCATTCGCTGCGCATGACCATCGGCACCGAGGAGGCCAACCGCCTCGTCGTCGATGCCTTGCGCGACTTCATGGCCGGCAAATGAGCGTCAATCCGCACTTCCAGCGCGTCGCGCTGATCGGCTTCGGCCTGATCGGCGGCTCGATCGCGCGCGCTGCGAAGCTCCAGGGCTTGGCCTCCGAGATCGTCACCACCGCGCGCTCGGAGAAGACGCGCGCGCGGGTGATGGAGCTCGGCATCGTCGACGAGGTCGCGGCGACCAATGCGGAAGCGGTGAAGGATGCCGATCTCGTCATCCTCTGCATTCCCGTCGGCGCCTGCGGGCCGGTGGCGCAGGAGATTGCTGCGCATCTCAAGCCGGGTGCGATCGTGTCCGACGTCGGCTCGGTCAAGGGCGCCATCGTCAGGGACATGGCGCCGCATCTGCCGAAGAATGTTCATTTCGTGCCGGCGCATCCCGTGGCGGGCACCGAGCATTCGGGCCCGGATTCCGGCTTCGCCGAGCTCTTCATCAATCGCTGGTGCATTCTGACGCCGCCGGAAGGCGTCGATGCGGCGGCTACCGACCGCCTGCGCGCGTTCTGGGCCGCGATGGGCGCCAAGGTCGAGATCATGACGCCGGATCATCATGATCTCGTGCTCGCGATCACCAGCCACCTGCCGCATCTGATCGCCTACACCATCGTCGGCACCGCCGACGAGCTGGCGCAGGTGACGGAGTCCGAGGTCATCAAATTCTCCGCCGGCGGCTTTCGCGACTTCACCCGCATCGCCGCGTCCGATCCGACGATGTGGCGCGACGTGTTCCTCGCCAACAAGGAAGCCGTGCTGGAGATGCTCGGCACCTTCACCGAGGATCTGGCCAAGCTCACCCGCGCGATCCGGCGCGGCGACGGCGAAGCGCTGTTCGACCACTTCACCCGCACCCGCGCCATCCGCCGCGGCATCGTCGAGATCGGCCAGGATTCGGCGGCAGCGGATTTCGGCCGGCAGCATGGGGCGCTGAAGAAGCCTTAGACCACCCGTCTCTCCTGCGTCATTGCGAGGAGCGAAGCGACGAAGCAATCCAGACCGTTTCCTCGGAGAAAGTCTGGATTGCTTCGCTTCGCTCGCAATGACGGGAGGATCAATACAGCGGCGGAATCTGGCCGACCTTGACCGGGCCGAGCAGCACGGCGCCGTCGACGAACTTCAGCGGGAAGCTCCTCGCCTTCTTGCCTTCGAGCGTGCTTTCGGTGCCGATCGAATTGATGCCGGCGGCAACGCCGGCATTGGCATTCTGCTTGATGACCTTGCCGAGACCGGGCACGGCGCGGTCGAGCGCGCCGAACAGATTGTTGAGGTCCTGCGACTTCACGCCGGGCGCGACACGGTCGAGCGTTGCCTGCGGCACGCCCTCCTCCAGCATCTTCTCGATGCCGAGCGCCGGGATCACCCGCTCGAGCCCCGTCATCGTCATCTGCAATTCGCCGTCGAGCCGGCCATTGACCGAGAGGGCCAGCGTGCCGGCCGCAACCGCGATCATCTCGCCCTGCTGAATCCGCGACTGCACGATCTCGATATGGCCGCCGGCGGCCTGGATCTCTCGGAAGCGCTGTGGCCAGGGTTTTGGCGTGAGGTCGGAGAGACCCGTGATCTTGGCACGCGTGTCGGCCTCGAACGGCTCGGCGAGCAGCGGATGAACGCCCTGGATGCTGCCTTGCGCGACGTGCAGCACCGTCTCGATGACAGGATGATCGGCCGGCGATCCGTCCGCGAGACGGCCGTGCAGCTCGACCTGCTTGGCGCGCGCGAGCGGCACCTGCACGCTGCCGTCGAGGCGGTTGATGGTGGGATCGTCGAACACGAGCGAGGCGCGGTCGGGCACGGCCGGCAGGCCGACCACGCTGCTGCGGCCCTTGCTCCAGTTCACCACGAAGGTGTTTTGCGTGACGCCGTCGGTCAGCGTCGCCGGCGCGGTAAATTCGGCGATGACGAGCTTGGGATCATAGACCTGGGCGACGACCAGGATGTTGTCGAGCTTGGCCGTGAACGGCGTCTTGCTGGCGTTCTGCGACACCAGGGCGACACTGGCGCCGGAGCACTGCACCTCGAAGCGGAACGGGAAACCCGCGATCGAGCGCTTGGCGCAATCATAGATGCGCCCGGACTTGGCCTCCTGCGCCCGCCAGGCGTCTGCGGCGACCTCCGCCTGCGATGCCGCATAGAACCAGAAACAGCTCCACGCGACGGCGAGGATCAGGACGAGAACGGGTGCGATGAAAAGGCCCCAACGGGAGCGACGGCCTGCGGCAACGGGCATATCGGACATGCGGCGACCCTTTGACCCCAGATTTTGTCAAATGTAAGCGAGGTTGGCCTGCGACGAAAGGCGGAGAATTCGCTTCGCCTGGGGCCTTCATTCTGGTAGCCGTGCCCGAAATGTCCGAAATCACCCTCCCCTCCGTCACCACAGCCAAGGGCGACCTCTGGGTGTTCGGCTACGGCTCGCTGATGTGGCGCCCGGGCTTCGAATTCAGCGAACGGGTCCCGGCGCGGCTGGTCGGCGAGCATCGCGCGCTCTGCGTCTATTCCTTCGTGCATCGCGGCACGCCGGAGAAGCCGGGGCTGGTGCTCGGGCTCGACCGCGGCGGCGCCTGCCGCGGCATTGCTTTCCGCGTCGCCGAGAAGGACCGTGCCGACGTCGTCGCCTATTTGCGGGCGCGCGAGCAGGTCACCTCGGTCTATCGCGAGGTGATGCGCTCGGTGTGGCTGGAGAACGATGCGCGGCAGCGCGTCTCGGCGCTCGCCTATGTGGTCGACCGCGGTCATGTGCAATATGCCGGCCGGCTGTCGCTCGCCGACCAGCACCGCCATGTCATCCAGGGCCACGGCCAGTCCGGCGCCAACCGCGACTACGTGACGGCGACGGTGAAGGCGATCGAGGCCGAAGGCTTTCGCGACGCACAATTGCATCAGCTCGCGGCAATGCTGCATGATCATCACGCGGGTGATCCTCGCACGCAAACGACGCTCGACCGGTAGCGGCTGCTGATCGCTCCGCGCCTTGTTTCCCGGCAGAAACAATCGAAGTCATACTTTTGACCAACGACTTTCGACGCGACAAACCATCGCACTTCGATGCTCGCGGGAATTGCAAAAGCTGCCACCCAAGAGTAGACCTTGTCATGTTCGTGTAATGATCGGGAAGGATTCGGAATGCCTGGCAGCCTGGACAAGATCGCAGGCACGCTCGCATTGGGGTTGGTGTTTTATTTCACCTCGACGCACGAAAGCTTTGCCTATCTCGATCCCGGCGCGGGCAGCATGATCCTGACGTCGATTCTCGGAATCGTTGCGGCGACGATCTACACGCTCAAGGGATATATGCACCGGATCGCCCGCGTCTTCCGCAGGGACCACCGCGACGACGCGCGCCCTTCGGCGCAGGAGCGAGACTGACGTCCAGCACGACCACGCAAAATGCCCCAGCCCTCTTGGACCGATCGACAGGCTCCCGCACCGATGACGCCGGAGCCGGGCTCGTTCCGGGATCCCGGCAATCAGGTCTTCTACCGCAACGAACAAATCTTCCGGGCGCTCGACGCCGAGAGCGCGGCCCACTGGCATCAGCTTCGCCAGACGACGTTCTTCCAGGCACTCGTCGAGCGAGGAGCCGTTGTCGCCACCGAGACCGAGGACCGCCCGGACGTGAGAGCTGAAGCGCTCTCCGGCCGATGGACCGAGTTGCTCCGGCACGAGCGCATCCCGTTCGTTTCCTATCCATACGAGTGGACCTTCAACATGCTGAAGGATGCGGCCCTGCTGCACCTCGGCATTCTCGAAGACGCGCTCGCGAACGGCTGGACGCTCAAGGACGGCTCTGCCTACAATGTTCAGTGGCGGGGACAACAGCCCGTCTTCATCGATATCTCTTCCTTCGAGCCGTACCGCACCGGCGAGTCCTGGATCGGATATCGCCAGTTCTGCATGATGTTTCTCATCCCCCTTCTGCTGAAGGCGCATCGCGACATCGACACTGCATCACTGTGCCGAAGCGACCTGGAAGGAATCGATCCGGAAGAGGCGCTGAAGTTCATCTCGGTGCGCGACATATTCCGCCGCGGCGTCCTCTCCCATATCTATCTTCACGCCAGATTGCAGGCCCGCGCGCGGCGTGCCGAGGCCGCGGCATCTTCGGCTGCGCCAAAATGGGCGATCAGGCAGACCGGCGAGATGACGCTTCGCATGGTCCAGTCGCTCACGCGACTGGTCGGGAAGCTTGAACGCCACGACGACCGCACATCCTGGTCGTCATACGAGGAGACGCATTCCTACGACGATGCGTCTTTTTCCGGGAAGAAGGACTTCGTTGAGCGGCATGTCCGCAGCAGGCGATGGCCGCTGGTCTATGATCTCGGCTGCAACACCGGCACATTCTCGCGCCTGTGCAGCGAACATGCCGACTGCATCATCGCGATCGACCAGGACGAATTGGCCGTCGACAAGCTCTACCGGCGCATCAAGACGCCGGCACGAGGCAACATCACGCCTCTGATCATGCAGCTGAGCAACACGTCGCCGGATCAGGGGTGGCGCGGCCGTGAAAGAAAATCGTTCGAGCATCGGGCCAGACCCGATCTGATCCTGTGTCTTGCGCTCATTCACCACATGGTCATTTCCGCAAACATTCCATTGCGGGACTTCCTGGGCTGGATTCGCGATTTCGGAGCCCGCGTCATTCTCGAGTTCGTGGGGCCGGATGACGAGATGACGCTGCAACTGCTGGGGAACAGGCGCGGCGCTCATCCGGGCTATACGCAGGAGGAGTTCGAATCCGTCGCGGGGGCGATGTTCGACATCGTGGATTCGGCGCCGCTCAAAGGCGGCCGTAGGCGTATCTATCTGCTCCAGCCGAAAGCGCGGGCCTGTCCGGAGACCGCGACATGATCGCGACTGCCGGCACGGGCCGCGGCGCGGCCGTCGAACGGGGCTCCTTCCTCCTGCATGTCGCGCTGTCGGCGATCGCGATCGCCCAGCCGTTCTATTCCGTCACCGGCACGAATCTGAATTTCTTCGTGGCCTGGCGCATGAGCGGGATCGAGTTCACTGCGTGGATCCTGCTCATCTACGCGGTGCCGCCGCTCCTGACCTATTTGCTCGTCTCGCTCGGGTCGCGGCTGCACCGGCATTTCGGTCTGGCTTTGACGGTCATCGTCTTCACGACGTATATCTGGCTCGCTCTTGTCAGCGCCGTGCGGCAGTTCACGCGTCAGATGCCGTTCATTCCGGGCTGGGAGCAAATCGTCGGCGGCGTGGTGCTCCTGGCGCTATCGGTCACGCTGGCCTGGCTGCTCCTGTCGAAACCCGGGTTTCGCGGCGTGGTCCAGCTTCTCGGGGTGATGACGGTCGTCTTCCCCGCGTTGATGCTGCTGCGCGGCACCGAATTCGGCGTGATCCAGCTGTCGCGGATTCCACCCCCGCCGAAACTCGACATCGCCTCGCGGCCCAACGTCGTCCTCGTCGTCTACGACGAATTGCCGCTCACCACGATCCTCGACGGCGACGGATTGATCGACAAGGCGAAGTTTCCAAACTTCCATCACCTCGCGCAGGGCAGCACCTGGTTTGCCGATGCACGCTCGGTATCGGGAGAAACCGAGACCGCCGTGCCCGCGATCCTGTCCGGACGACTGACGAAGGGCGATGCGCCGGCGACTTATGCGGTCTACCCGCAGAACATCTTCTACACGCTCGGCGCCAGCTATAATGTCCTGGATCTCCAGACCGTCACCAATCTCAACCCTTTCGGACAGTCCGGGAACAATTTTGAATCGTCGTTATCGGCGCGGACGCGGCGGATCGCGCGCGACGTTGCGATCATCTACGCCCACATCGTGACGCCGCCGCAATTCGTGGCCGGGCTTCCCCCGATCAACCGGCAGCACAATCGCTTCGACGAAGACGTCGCCGCGCTGCCGCACGGCACGCCCCATCATCAGCGGTTCATCGCCGCATTGAGTGATGCGAAAGCGCCGTTCCTTGCCGTCTATCACAACATCTACCCGCACAATAGCTGGAGCCACTACCCGTCGGGCACGCCCTATCCGCCGCCGCGGTGGGTTGACTATATCTCGCTCGATCGCAAGATCACGAAACTCAGCGTCGACAATGCGCGGATCATGCACGACTATCAGGCCCATCTGCTGCAATCGATGCATGCAGACAAGCTGCTTGGCGAAATCATTGAACGGCTGAAAACGACCGGCGCATACGACCATTCGATGATCGTGGTCGTCGCGGATCACGGCGTCTCGCTGTGGCCAGGCGAGTATCCGCGCGATCCCAACGTGTCTCACAAGTCCGACATCGCGGCGATCCCCCTGCTGGTCAAGATGCCGGAACAGACCCAGCCGCTCGTCTCGCTCGACAAGGTCAGCACGATCGATGTCTACCCGACCATCCTCGACTATCTCGGTGTTCCCCGCCCTGCGGATGTCCAGGGTAAGTCATTCCTCAATTCGATTCGAGAGGCGCTTCCGGCAGAAGCCGTCAAAGCGACCGAGCATCGTGGAGATCCCACACTCAAGCGACGGGTGCGCTGGTTCGGAACTGGCGTGTCGAGTGCCGATCTGTACGGATTTGGAGAGTTTCGCAACTATATCGGGCGCCCCGTCAGCGAGTTCAGTTCTACCATGATGCCCGGCGCCGTCGCCCAGCTCTTGGCGCCGAACGGCGTTCGGCGCACGGCCGTTCCCGAGTCCGCCCGCGTCGACATGCAGATCGTGGGGGGAAAGCAGGATGGCGAGACGCGAAACGTCCTGGTCGCCCTGGGCGATCGCTTCTGCGGCGCGGCGCGGACAACCGATCTCGACGAGAATGCCGTTGCCAATACTTTCACGCTGATCCTTGCCGAGCAATGTCTCGGCTCGGTTCGCAAGCGCGAGCTCAGAGTGTTCGTGGTCGACGCGTTTGAGCGCCTCGCCGAAATCCCGGTCGACAAGATTTCCGTCGATCGCGTGGCCGCCAGTCTCGCCGAGCTGATCGACGGCCTGAAAACCATCGAGGGAGGCCAGCAACGGCGCATGACACTGTCTGCACTGCGAGAACGCGGCGTCGCCGTTCCGGACTTGCTGATCAGCGACGGCGAATTGACGGGACCTTGGGGAGATTTCGCCATTCTACAGGACGGATCCCAGTGGATCCTCGACTTCTACTCCACCTCTGAGAACGCCTGCGCGACGCTTCTGCTCGGCGCCAATCAGATCGCGGGCGTTGCCCGGCTCGCGACATCGGCCGCGTCGAAGGACGAGATGGCCGTTCCGGTCACGCCGGAGCACATCAAGCAGGCCTGCTCGAATGCGAACGAGGGTCTCGTTCGGATCATCGTCCGCGCCGCCGTGAGCAATAGGCCTGCAAGGCAGGTGTCGTCGGGAGAGATGGTCGAGGCGCTTACGCAGCTCGTCGGCGGGCTGAAGCGGTCGGCTATCTCGGCCGGCGGACGGATCGAGTTGCAGAAGCTGCGGGAGGCCGGCGTCGCCATTCCGAGTGTGTTCTCGGCCGAGGGCCGCCTGTCCTGGCCATGGGGCGATCTCGGGCTTCAGAAGGACGGCAAGCGCTGGATCATCGACCTGTATGCGGCACCGAAGGCCGCCTGCAAAGCCATTATCCTGGCCGCCAATGGAATTCCGGCCGTCGCAAAGGTCGCGACCACCGCGTTCGGCAAGGACGAGACGAACACGCCGATCACCGACGAGTACGCCGAGCGGAATTGCCGGGAGCCTCAGGTGGAGGTCGTCAGAATCATCACGACCGATGACGCCGCGACAGACACGACGCGAAATTGATGCGCGGATCCGGCGCTGTCACCGCCTTTACGCGGCCCGATCTCCGCGGCCGGCGCCCATATAGCTTGGCGCAACCCCGATGAGCTGCTCCTGCTCCTTGCGGCCCGCTTCGACGAGACGGCCGGTTGCGTCTTCGATCGCGGTTTGCACGCGGGAGAGAAACTCGTCCTTCGGCAGGCCCGGCGGCAGCGGATCCAGGAACTCCACCACCAGCGTGCCGGGATAGCGCATGAAGGTGCGACGCGGCCAGAACAGGCCGGAATTGAGTGCGATCGGCAGACACGGCACGCCGCAGGACGAGTAGATCTGCGCAAAGCCGGTCTTGTAATCGGGCACATCGCCCGGCGCACGGCGCGTGCCTTCCGGAAAGATCACGAGCTGGCCACCCGCGCGCACCGCATCGCGCGCGCGGCGCGTCATGTCCAGCAGCGCCTTCACGCCGGCCTTGCGGTCGATCGCGATCATCCCGGTCTTGACCAGGAACTGACCGAACACCGGGATCTGCATGAGCTGACGCTTGAGGATGAAGATCGGGCGATCGAAGAAACCCGGCAGCACGAACGTCTCCCAGAACGACTGGTGCTTTGCGACGATCACCAGCGGCCCCTGCGGGATCTTCTCGGTCCCGCGGAATTCCACCTTGATGTTGCATACCACGCGCATCAGGAACAACGTCGCGCTTGCCCACCATTGCGCAACCGTCAGCATGGCGCGGGGCGGCAATGCGAAGGTCGGCAACGCCACGATCGCGAGGCACACCAGCACGGTGTAGAACAGCACGTTGAACAGCAGCGAGCGCAGGAAAATCAAGAACATCGATAGTCCGATCAATTGGCCTGTGCCGTTGCGGGCCGCTTCGGCGCCTGGCCTGAAGGCTGCTCCGACATCTCGGGCGAAAGGTCAATCCCGAAATCCTCCAGCCGCACCCTGAGCTCGGCCGCGATGTACTTGACATATTCGGACAGGAGCAGCCGCAGCGTCGAGGCCGAGGTCCACCACGGCTCCTCGCGCCATTTGTCGCCGACCACCGCGAACGGGATCAGCGTCGTCGCCGGCATCGCATGCGAGAACTCCACCAGCGCGCGCGGCATGTGATAGTTCGAGGTGACCACGATCAGCGATTTGAAGCCGCGCCCCTCGGCCCAACGCCGCGCTTCCGCCGCGTTGCCGCGGGTCGAGACCGCGGTCCGATCGAGATCGACGCAGCAATGCATGAAGGACTGGTTCTCCGGCAAGGTCCGGGAGATGTCGCTCGCCGTCGAGGTCGGGTGCACGCCGGAGATCAGGAGCCGCTTGCCGTAGCCGGCGGCCAGCAACTCCATCGCGTCCGATACCCGCGAGGACCCGCCGGTCAGCACCACGATGCCGTCCGCCTTGCGGCTAGGTGCGATCTCGGCGCCGCGCAATTGCGACAGGAACGCAACGAAGCCCGCCGCCGCGCCGACGAAGGCGAGCGCAATCGTCGACACCAATGCCGCGCGCAGCCAGCCGCGCGGCAGTTTCGGCGATCGATCGTCGGTCGGCGAGGTCATGTGATGCCGGTAATCCCTTCCCTGGATGATTTTAGGACGTTTTGAGGCGAAGTGGAGTCCGGTTTATTGGACCTAGTCGACGTCATTCAGCGTCGCGAACAGCGTCTGGCGCGAGGCAACCGCGGTGATGGCGCCGATCAGCACCGCCTGCAACGCGAGCACGACATAGCCGGACGGCCGCAGCGAGAAGGTGCCCAGCAGCGCCGCAAACTGGTCGCCAACCGGGGTGCCGGAAAACCAGCCGGCGATCGACTCGGAGAAGCCGAACACCAGCATGGCAGCGCCGCCGCCGATCACGCCGCCCTCCAGCCCCAGCCGGAGGAAATGGCGCAGGAAACGGTTGGCGATGTAGCGGTCGCCGGCGCCGACGAAATGCAGCACCTCGACGATCGGGCGGTTCGCCGCCATGGCGCCGCGGGTCGCGAACGAGACCGAGATGATGGTGGCGATGATGACCAGCGCGAGGATGCCGATGCCGGCCAGCACGGTGGCGTTGGTCATCGAGCGCATCCGTTCGATCCAGGCGCGGTGATCATCGACGCTGGCGCTTGGCGCCACCTGCGTCACGCGGGCCCGCAAGGCGCCGAGATCGAGCGGCGTGCCCGGCTGCACGCGCGCGATGATCATGCGCGGCACCGGCAGATCGTCCATCGACAATCCGGTGCCGAGCCAGGGCTCGAGCAGCTTGCCGCTTTCATCCTTGCTGAACGGCTTGACTTCGACGATGCCGGCCAGCGCGCGCATCGCCTCCGCCACCGCCGCGGTGTCGCGGTCGAGATCGCGTCCAGCTTGCGGGCGCACCTGGATGGTGATTTCGCTCGCAACATCCGACTGCCATTCGGCCGCGGAGGCGCTGACCAGCAGCACCGTGCCCGTCGTCATCGAGGCCAGGAAGGTCATGATGGCGACGACGGCGACCAGCGCGCGGCCGTGGATCGAGGCGCGCGGCACGATCGGCGACATGTTGCGCGCCTTGGCCGGAAGCTGCGGACGCTCCTGTCCGAGATCGACCAGCACGCCGCGTTCATCTTGCCTACTCATAGACGTGCAACCGTCCCTGATGCAGCACCAGCCGCCGCGCCTCGTACTGGTCCATCAGGCCGATATCGTGGGTCGCGATGATGACGGCGGTGCCGGATTTGTTGAGCTCGATGAACAGCCGCAGCAACCGGCGGCCGAGCGTCGGATCGACGCTGCCGGTCGGCTCGTCCGCGAGCAGGAGCTGCGGCCGCGAGATCACCGCGCGCGCGATCGCGGCGCGCTGCTTCTCGCCGCCGGACAGGATCGGCGGCAGCGCGTCCATGCGCTCGCCGAGCCCGACCCATTTCAGCAGGTCGATGACCTCCTTGCGATAGCTCGACTCGTTGCGGCCCATGACGCGGAACGGCAGCGCGACGTTCTCATAGGTCGTCATGTGATCGAGCAGCCGGAAATCCTGGAGCACGATGCCGATGCGCTTGCGCAAGTCGGCGATCTCGTCCTTGCCGAGCTGCGAGATGTCGTGGCCGAACAGATTGACGAGGCCGCGCGTCGGCCGGTGCGACAGGAACAGCAGGCGCAGCAGCGAGGTCTTGCCGGCGCCGGACGGGCCGGTGAGGAACTGGAAGGAATGCGCCGGAATCTGGAAGCTGAGGTCGCGCAGAATCTCCGGCCCCAGACCGTAACGCAATCCGACATTTTCGAACCGAACCAAGTTCAGCTCCGTTCGAGGAGGGACGCGGCCCGCATTGCTGCGCTCCGCCATACGCAATCAACGGGTTTTGCGACCGTTATGGTTTCCGGTTCGTTAACGGTCGCCCTGTAGCATTTGGAGTGCCCGGCTCGCCGCGACCGGGGCATCGTCAAGACCAGTCCGTGCATCAAGGCTCGTGTCCATGCATATCGTCTGCCCCCATTGTACGACATCCTACGCCATCAAGCTTGCGAGCCTGGGGGCGAACGGCCGGACGGTCCGCTGCTCCCGCTGCAAGGAGACCTGGGTCGCCTATGCCGAGGATGCCATCGAGGAGGCCTCCGTCCCGGCCTTGGCCGCAGCCAGCCAGGCCGACGACCAGTCTGACCTCGCCGCGGAGTGGAACTCCTACGCCAAGGACGACGGCGCCGCCGACACCCCGTTGGTCGACAGCCCCTCGATCGCCAGCGACTGGCCGGCCGAGGACGCCAAGGAGATCGAGGACGAGTGGTCCGCCGCAGCCCGGGCCGCTGAAGAGGACGTCGCCGGCGCGCAGCACCAATCCTGGTTCCGTGGCCTGTTCAGCCGCCGCGGGGCGCGGGTGAGTCGCCCGGTTGCCACCGCGGCGCCGCGAAAATCCCATTTCGGCCTGCCGACCGCCTGCGCCGCCATGGGCGCGCTGGTGCTGGCGCTGGTGATCTGGCGCGGCGACGTGGTCCGGCTGCTGCCGCAGACGGCGGCCTTCTACAAGATGGTCGGGCTCGACGTGAACCTGCGCGGGCTCGCCTTCAAGGACGTCAAGCTTTCCAGCGAGACCGTTGACGGCAAGCAGGTGCTGGTGATCGAGGGCGTGATCGTCGGACAAGGCAAGAAGCCGCTCGATATCCCGCGGCTGCGCTTTGCGGTGCGGGACGCGCAAGGCGCAGAAATCTACGCCTGGAACACCGTGCTGGAGCAGACCGTGCTGCAGCCCGGCGAGCGCGCCTTCTTCCGCTCGCGCCTAGCCTCGCCGCCGCCGGAGGGCCGCAATATCGACGTTCGCTTCTTCAACCGGCGCGACATCGCCGGCGGCAGCGTATAATCGATTTCGCAGGCTCTGTACGGGAGGTTGATCCCAAGGTTGGTCTCATGTCCAAAATCCTGATCGCCGACGACGAGGATTCGATGCGCCAGCTGGTGGCGCGCGCCATCGCCATGGACGGCCACGAGATCGTCACCGCGCAGGACGGCGCCGAGGCGCTGGAAATCCTGACGGGCGCGGACGGCGCGTTCGACCTCCTCCTCACCGACATCCAGATGCCTGTCATGGACGGCATCGCGCTGGCGCTCTCCGCCGCGCGCGATTTTCCCGACCTGACCATTTTGCTGATGACCGGCTTTGCCGATCAGCGCGAGCGCGCGTCCAATCTCAATGCGCTGGTGCACGACGTCGTGACCAAGCCGTTCTCGGTGGCCGACATCCGTACGGCAGTCGCGGACGCGCTGGCGGCGAAGAAGGGTTAAGGCGGCGAGCCACACATTCCGCTGTCATGCTCCGCGAAGGCGAAGCATCCAGTACGCCGCGGCCTTTCGGTTTAATCACTGCTGTCTCTGGAATACTGGATCGCCCGCCTTCGCGGGCGATGACACCGAGTGTGGGATCAAAAATCCTTCAGCAGCCGCTCGAGATAGTCGAGCTCGAGCTGCGGGCGCGCGGGATCGCTGAGGCGGCGGCGGAGCTCTTCGAGGATGCGGCGCGCGCGCTGGGCGTCGATCTCGCCGGGAATCTTGACCGTATAGTCGTCGCTATATTCCTTGCCGCGCAGTGGCCGGCCGAGCGGGTCGGTCCGTTCGCCGCCGCTCTGCTGGCGGCCCACCGCTTGACCGGGGCCGTCGCCGTCACCCGGATCCTGCCCCTCGCCGTTCTGCTGCCCGCCAAGCGCGTCAGCGAGATCCTGCATGCCCTTGCGCAGGGCGTCGATGGCCTTGCCCTGCGACGCCGTCGCACCGTCGGCATCGCCTTCGCCGATCTGGTTGCCGGCGTCTCCCATGGCGTTCTCGGCGGCGTCGAAGCCGTCTTCGCCATCCTGGTCGCCGTCCTGACCCTGGCCTTGGCCCTGCTGACCTTGTTGGCCCTGCTGCCCCGGCTGCTTCTGCCCGCGCTGGCCCTTCTGGCCATCCTGCTGCAGGCCCATCTCGGCGAGCTTCTTCTTGAGGGCCTCCAGCCGCTTCTTCAATTGCTCCTGCCGGCCCTGGGTGTCCTGCGACCCTTCGCGCGAGGCCGAAGGATCGTTCGGATCGGGATAGAGATATTTCTCCATGTCCCGGATCGCCTTGGACTGCTGGCCGACGCTCTCGTCCGAGTTCTTGTCCTTCAGGCTGTCGGCGGATTGCTTCATCGACCGCTCGGCGCTGTCGAGCAGCGCATCCAGGCTCTTCTGGTCGGCGCGCGAGGACTGGGCAAGGCCCATCGAAGCCGTGGAACAGGATAGTGCAAGGACGAGACAAGCCGTGGCGAGCTTGCCGTGCGCTATCTTTCCGTTTTGCCGGATTGAGGTAAGTGTCATGAGCTATCTCGCTCCCTGGGATTCACGCCAGGTCCTGAGCTCTTCGCGCAAGGCGTCCTGCTGCTTTGCCAGGTCCTCGAGCTGATCGCTGGTCGCACCGCGCGTCTTCTGCCGCAGCTCTCTCGATTTGCGCAGGATCTCCGCGACCTTGGGCGGCAGCGGCTTGGTACGCTGACCGCGTTTGGAATCCTTGCTCTGCCGGTCGGTCTCGTCGCGAAGCGCGTTCTGCTCGCGGAGCAGATCGTTCAGCTCGCGCGCGATCTCGTCCATCTCTTTCTGCTCGGCGCTGGGCGGCCCCGGAGGGTTTTCCAGCGCGCGCGCCAGGCGATCGAGCTCGCGCGCGGCCGCCTCGCGGTTGCCGCGCTGGATCAGCCGCTCGATGCGCTTCATCTGGTCGTCGACGCCGATGGCCGGCCGCGCCAGTGGATTGCTGCGCATCTGCTGTGCGTATTGGCGCATGTAATTGTCCAGCGCAGCGCGCAGATTGTCCATGAGCTTCTTGAGCTCTTCGTCGCTGGCGCCACGCTGAAGCGCCTGCTTGAGCGCGTCCTGCGCCGCCCGCAACGCCTTGGCGACGTCGCTGATGTTGCCGTCCTCGATCGTCACCGCGAGCGCCCACAGGCTGGCGACGACCTCGCGCAGCGAATCGTCGGTGCGCGCCGCCTCGAGCTGGCGCGCGATGCTGTGCAGGCCGAGATACTGCCCGGCTTCCGGGGTGAACATCTCGGGCGCGATCATCAGCGCGTCGAGTGCGGAATAGACGTCGGAGTTCTTGTTGGCGTCGAGCGCGAGGATGCGGCGCTGTTCGATCAGCGCGCGGGCGAGCGGCTTGGTGAACAGCCGGCCCGGCAGGCGCATGTTGAAGGGCTCGCTTTTGGCCTCGTTGCCGGCCTCGTCCTTGGCGGTGAGCGTCAGCGTGACGTCCGCGCCGGAATAGGGATCCTCGCTGAGGTCCTTTACCGTCTGGCCGACGCCGTTGCGGGTCCGCGCATTGGGCAGCGTCAGCGCGAATTGCGGCGGCTGGAACAACGGCCGCGCGGCCTTGGCGTCGGCGTCCCTGGTTCCGTCCTTGTCGTCGGCTGCGCGCGGGACGATCTGCGCCGCCGCGCCGGTGACGCCGTAATCGTCCTCGATCTTGTAGGAGAGCTGCAACGCGCCGTAGGCCTGACGCTCGGGGTCCTTGGCGAGCGCGATGGTCGGCGGGCGGTCCGGCGTCGCCGCAAAAGCCCATTGCGGCTGGCCGGAGGGCGCGCGGACATGCGCGGTGCCATCGGCCGTGATGGTGAAATGCTTCTCGTTGGTGCCCTTCGGCGCGGCCTCGGTGGGCGCGACCTCCTTGAGGCCGCCGGACGTCGCAATATCCAGATTGCCGCCGGAGGAGCGCACGATCAGCGTCGAGCCGGCGGGAACCGCGAGCGGCCCGCTGGCGGGTAGCGCCGCGGCTTCCTTGTTGGCGGCCGACAGGATGATCGGCGGCTTGCCGGTGTAGAGCGGCGGGGTGACCCAGGCATCGACGCGGACGTTGGTCGGCGCCAGCACGCCCTTCCAGTCGAACGCGGCCCCGAGCCGCATCGCGCGCTCGTCGCCGGCGGCAAAGAAGGTCGCAACCAGCATCACCATGACCAGCGCGCGCAGTGCCCAGGGATCGTGCAGGGGAAGCCGCGGACGCGGCAGGCCGGCGCGGATGCGCCTCAGCGAAGCCAGCGTGCGCTCGCGCTGCGCCTGCCATAGTGCCAGCGCGACCGGGTCCTTCGAGCTCAGCGTGTCCGTGAGCGTCGTTGCCGGGCGGTGGCGAATGCCGGAGCCACGGTCGAGCCGGCTCAGCGCCTCGTCGCGGCCCGGCCAGCGGAAACGAACCAACGGGATCAGCGCGACGATTGCGACGGCGGCAAAGACGACGAGACCGATGGCACGGACGATGGACGGCAGCACCAGCCAGAGGCCGGCCCATGACGCCACCAGGAACAGGCCGACAACGGTCAGCACCCGCGCCAGATGCGGCCAGGCACGTTCCCACGCGATGGCATAGATGGCCCGATCGAGGGCCTGCGCCAGCTTCAGCCGCGACAGAGCGTCGCCATCGCGGATCGGGTCTGACGGGTCGGGGGTGACGCCGTTCAATCAACTCTCCAGGTTGCCCGGTAGAGAAGCGTATCACAACGGCAGCACTGAGGCATCCGTTCCTGTACGGGAGAGCCCCCCTTTTCCCGCATAACACGAGGACGTGACTGGCCCGGCGCAACCCCGTAATTTCCGCGCCGCCATCCAAGGAAACAAAGGGAACGTCATGGACAAGAAGATGCACGACAAGGGCCTGGAAGTCCGCAAAGCGGTGCTGGGCGAGGCCTATGTCAACAACGCCCTGAAGAACGTCGACGATTTCAACCGTCCGTTCCAGGAGATGCTCAACGAATATTGCTGGGGCACGGTGTGGGGCCGCGAGGAGCTGCCGCGCAAGACCCGCAGCATGCTCAACATCGCGATGATCGCGATCCTCAACCGCCAGCACGAGTTTCGCGCGCATCTGAAGGGCGCGCTCACCAATGGCGTCAGCCGCGACGAGATCCGCGAGATCCTGATGCAGGTCGCGATCTATGGCGGCATGCCGGCCGCCGTCGACAGCTTTCGCATCGCGCGCGAGGTGTTCGCGGAGATCGACGGAAAGGCGTGAGCGGCGTCTTTTTCCACTGTCGTCCCGGGGCGCGCGGGCGCGAGCCCGGGACGACGAGTGGAGAATGATCGCTGCTTCAATCAACAAAGAAAAAAGAAGGAAACACCATGGACATCGGATTCATCGGCCTCGGAAACATGGGTTTCCCGATGGCGCGGCGGTTGATCGAGGCGGGACACAAGCTCGTCGTGTTCGACACCCGAAAGGAGGTCACTGACAAGCTCGTGGCGCGCGGCGCTAGCGCTGCGACATCGCCGAAAGACGTCGCCGACCAGGTCGAGACAGTCATGGCGAGCCTGCCCTCGCTCCAGGCCTCGCTCGAGGTTGCGACGGGCGCGAACGGCGTGATCGAGGGAAGCCGCGCAAAGCGCTTCATCGATCTCTCCACCGTCGGCTCGACCATGGCGTCGAAGATTCACGGACTATTGGCCAAGCGCAACATCGTGCAGATCGACTGCCCGGTCTCCGGCGGTGTCGGCGGCGCCGAGAAAGGCACGCTGGCGGTGATGGTCTCGGGGCCGAGAGCGGATTTCGAGCTGCTCAAGCCCGCGCTCGACGTGATCGGAAAAGTGTTCTTCATCGGCGAGAAGCCGGGCGCGGCGCAGACCATGAAGCTCGCCAACAACTTCCTCTCTGCGACCGCGATGGTGGCGACATCGGAAGCCGTGGTGATGGGCGTGAAAGCCGGGCTCGATCCCGCCGTGATGATCGACGTCATCAATGCCGGCTCGGGCATGAACACCGCGAGCCGCGACAAGTTTCCGCGCGCGGTGCTGCCGCGCAGCTTCGACTTCGGCTTCGCCACGGGATTGATGGTGAAGGACGTGCGGCTGGCGCTGGAGGAGATGAAGCAGCTCGGCCTGTCGATGGAGGTCGCGGACGCCGTCGGGCGGCTGTGGGAGACCGTGATCAGCGCGGAAGGCGCCGAGTCCGATTTCACCGCGGCGATCAAGCCGATCGAGAAGAAGGCGGGCGTCGTGGTTGGGGGGAAGAAATAATCCCCGCAGCCCTCACAGCCACGGCGCGGGCGTATCCATCGCGATGAGCTGCTCGACCTCGATGCGCGGGCGGACTACGGCGTATTGGTCGCTCTTCACCAGCACCTCGGGCACCAGCGGCCGCGTATTGTAGGTGCCGGCCTGCACCGCGCCGTAGGCGCCGGCGGTCATGATGGCGAGGAGATCGCCCGGCTTTGGCGTCGGCAGCGTGCGGTCCAATGCGAGATAGTCGCCGGTCTCGCAGACCGGGCCGACGACGTCGGCCATGATGGTGGCCGCGCTTTCGGCCGGCTGCGTCACCGGCAGGATGTCGTGATGCGCCTCGTACAGCGTCGGGCGGATCAGATCGTTCATGGCGGCATCGATGATGACGAAGTTCTTGCCGTCGCCGTGCTTCACATAGATCACCTTGGCGACCAGGATGCCGGCATTGCCGACGATCATGCGGCCCGGCTCGAACATCAGCGTGCAGCCGAGATTATGGCTGACGCGCTTGACCATGGCGGCATAGGCGTCCGGCGCCGGCGGCGCCTCGCGGTCCATGTAATAGGGAATGCCGAGGCCGCCGCCGAAATCGACATGCGAGATGTTGTGACCGTCGCTGCGCAGCGTCTGCACGAATTCGGAGAGGATGCGGAACGCGGTCTCCATCTTGGAGAGATCGGTGATCTGGCTGCCGATATGCACGTCGGTGCCGGTCACCTCGATGCCCGGAAGTTTTGCCGCGCGCGCATAGACCTCGCGGGCATAGGCGATCGGAATGCCGAACTTGTTCTCGGACTTGCCGGTGGAGATTTTTGCGTGCGTGCCGGCATCGACGTCGGGATTGACGCGGATCGAGATGCGCGCGGTCTTGCCCGTCTCGGTCGCAAGACGCGAGAGCAATTCGAGCTCGGGCTCGGATTCGACGTTGAGGCAGAGGATGTCGGCGGCCAGCGCGGCGCGCAGCTCGGCTTCGGTCTTGCCGACGCCCGAGAACAGGATCTTGCTGGCGGGGATGCCCGCGGCCAGCGCGCGCTTCAACTCGCCACCGGACACCACGTCGGCGCCGGCCCCTAACTTGGCCAGCGTGCGCAGCACCGATTGGTTGGAGTTCGCCTTCATGGCGTAGCAGACCAGCACCTTCTCGCCGGCAAAGGCGTCTGCAAAGACGCGATAATGCCGCTCGAGGGTCGCAGTCGAATAGCAATAGAACGGCGTGCCGACGGCTGCCGCCAGCTCGGACAGATTCACCGCCTCGGCGTGCAGCACGCCGTTGCGGTAGTCGAAATGGTTCATGGCGTTGGCTCAGTTGCCCCAGCCTATTTGCTGGGTCTTTCGTCCAGAAGCGGGTCGAGGATAAACGATTTCTTCTTGCCCTTGGGCGCCGCCGGACCGGCCTCCGCACCGTAGGTGGGATTGAACACGCTTGGCGTTTTCTGGGCTTCGGCCTCGGTATCGGTCGGCGCGGCAATATTAGCCGTGGACGCGCTGGAGGCGGTCGGCGGCAGATCCAGGGGGCCCTTGCGGCCACAGCCGGCCAGCGCGAGCGCCGCCAGGCTCAAGACAATGATGGCCCACCCCGAGCCGGCCGGGCGAAACTTTGACGTCACGACGAAATCCCCACTACGCGGGGCGCACCATACAGAGATTGGCGCGCTCTGGCGAGAGCCGGATGACCATGAAACATAAGCGAAATTTTGCCCTCAGCCCTATTTCCGCTCTTTTTCCAGCCGCTTCGCCCAGGCCTTGGCCTGCGACGCCACGTTCTTCGGCGCGGTGCCGCCGAAACTGGTCCGGCTCTTCACCGACGATTCGACCGAGAGCACGCCGAACACATCCTTCGTAATCTTCGGCTCGATCGCCTGCATCTCCTTGAGCGGTAACTCGTGCAGCGCCACGCCGCCCTCGGCGGCCTTGGCCACGATGCGGCCGGTGACGTGATGGGCGTCGCGGAACGGCATCTTCAGCGTCCGCACCAGCCAGTCGGCAAGATCGGTCGCGGTGGCATAGCCCTCGCCGGCCGCCGCCTTCATCTTTGCCTCGTCGGGAACGAGGTCCCGGACCATGCCGGTCATGGCGCGGATCGCCAGCGACAGCGCGGCAAAGCCCTCCATGGCGCCCTGCTTGTCCTCCTGCATGTCCTTTTGATAGGCGAGCGGCAGGCCCTTCATGACGATCAGCAGGCCATTGAGCGCACCGATGACGCGGCCGGTCTTGGCGCGCACGAGCTCGGCGGCATCCGGGTTGCGCTTCTGCGGCATGATGGAGGAGCCGGTGGTGAACTTGTCGCTGAGGCGGATCAGGCCGACCAGCGGCGAGGTCCAGATCACGATCTCCTCGGCAAAGCGCGACATGTGAACGGCGCAGATCGAGGCCGCCGACAGCGTCTCCAGCACGAAGTCGCGGTCGGAGACCGCATCGAGCGAGTTCGCCATCGGGCGGTCGAAGCCGAGTGCCTTCGCGGTGGCGTGACGATCGATCGGGAACGAGGTGCCGGCGAGCGCGGCGGCGCCGAGCGGCGATTCATTGAGCCGCTTGCGGGCGTCCTGGAAACGGCCGCGGTCGCGCGCGGCCATCTCGACATAAGCGAGCAGATGATGGCCGAAGGTCACCGGCTGCGCGGTCTGGAGATGCGTGAAGCCGGGCATCACGGTCGCGGCATGTTCGAGCGCGCGATTGACCAGCGCGGCCTGGAACGCGGCGAGCGCGGCATCGGTCTCGTCGAGAACGTCGCGGACATAGAGACGGAAGTCGGTCGCGACCTGGTCGTTGCGCGAGCGCGCGGTGTGCAGGCGGCCGGCGGCTGGGCCGATCAGCTCGGACAGCCGGCTCTCGACGTTCATATGGATGTCTTCGAGCGCGCGCTTGAACGTGAAGCCGCCCTTGCCGATCTCTGACAAAATCGTGTCTAGACCCTTGCCGATATTTTTCGCATCAGAGCCCGTGATGATGCCTTGGCTGGCGAGCATCGCGGCGTGGGCCTTGGACGCGGCAATGTCCTGGGCAAAGAGGTGACGATCGACGTCGATGGAGACGTTGATCTCTTCCATGATCTCATCGGGACGTTCCGAGAACCGGCCGCCCCACATCTTGTTGCTCATGATCCCCTGCTCGCGCCTTGTCTTGCCGCAAATTTGCTGGCCGCAGCCAGCCGTATTAAGAGGCCTCTGATAGCCATATCTGCGACCGGATGACAAACGATATGCTCGACAAGACGCCCTCCGCCACGCGCCGGATCCCCATCGTCATCGCCACCGTGGTGGTCGGCGGGCTGGCCGGCTTCGCTGCGCTGTACGGGCTGGGCCTGAGCCGGGCGCCTTCAGGCGATCCGACCTGCAGGCCGGCGGTGGCGACGGCGCAAAAAATCGCCCCGCTCGCCCATGGCGAGGTCGCCGCCCTGACGATGGCAAGCGCGCCTCTTAAGCTGCCCGACCTCACCTTCGAGGATGCCGACGGCAAGCCGAAAAAGCTGTCCGATTTCCGCGGCAAGACGCTGCTGGTGAACCTCTGGGCCACCTGGTGCGTGCCGTGCCGGAAGGAGATGCCGGCGCTGGACGAGCTTCAGGGCAAGCTGTCGGGCCCGAATTTCGAGGTGGTGGCGATCAACATCGACACCCGAGATCCCGAAAAGCCCAAGACCTTCCTGAAAGAGGCCAATTTGACCCGGCTCGGCTATTTCAACGACCAGAAAGCCAAGGTTTTCCAGGATCTTAAGGCCATAGGCCGGGCATTGGGCATGCCGACCTCGGTGCTGGTCGACCCGCAAGGCTGCGAGATCGCGACGATCGCGGGGCCGGCGGAATGGGCGAGCGAGGACGCGCTCAAGCTGATCCGGGCCGCGACGGGCAAGGCCGCCGCGTCGCTCTAGGAACTCAGGCCGTCACGTTGAGGTTGCCGCCGACGCCGGCGCCAACATTGGCAAGCGAGGGCTGACCGGCACCGAGCAGCGTCAGGACGGTGGATTTCTCCATATCCAGGTTCTGCTTCGTCAGCGTCGCCGCGATATTCGATTGCAGCGCGCCTTGCTGAGCGGCCAGCATGGTGCTGACCATCGCCATCATGTCCATTACGCGAACCCTCGTACCGGCTGCAGCCTAGGCGCGAGGGGTTAATGCGACATGAATTGTCACGAAGCAGATCGGGATCAGCGCGTCGGAACCGGCTTGGCGCCGCGGTAATCGTAGAAGCCGCGCTGGGTCTTGCGGCCGAGCCAGCCGGCCTCGACGTATTTCACCAGCAGCGGGCACGGGCGGTATTTGGAGTCGGCGAGGCCCTCGTGCAGGACCTGCATGATCGACAGGCAGGTATCGAGACCGATGAAATCGGCAAGCTCGAGCGGGCCCATCGGATGGTGCGCGCCGAGCTTCATGGCCGCGTCGATCGCCTCGACGTTGCCGACGCCTTCATACAGCGTGTAGATCGCCTCGTTGATCATCGGCAGAAGGATGCGGTTGACGATGAAGGCCGGAAAATCCTCGGAGACCGCGACCTGCTTGCCGAGCTTGCCGACGAATTCCTTGGACGCCTCGAAGGTCGAATCGTCGGTGGCGATGCCGCGGATCAGCTCGACCAGCTCCATCAGCGGTACCGGATTCATGAAGTGAATGCCGATGAAGCGCTCGGGCCGGTCGGTGGCGGCGGCAAGGCGGGTGATCGAGATCGAGGAGGTGTCGGAGGCGACGATCGCCTCCGGCTTCAGCACCGCACAGAGCTCGTGAAAGATCTTGCGCTTGACCTCTTCCTTTTCGACCGCGGTCTCGATCACGAGGTCGCAGTCGGCGAGGTCGTCCAGCTTCTCGGCCAGCTTGATGCGCGCCATCGCCTTGGACTTCTCGTCCTCGGAGACGGCCTTCTTGGAGACCTGGCGCGCCAGGTTGCCGTTGATGGTGGCCATGCCCGACTTGAGCCGGTCGGCCGAGACGTCGTTGAGCACCACGTCGAAACCGGCCAGCGCCGCGACATGCGCGATGCCATTGCCCATCTGACCCGCGCCGATCACGCCGACCTTCTTGATCACTGCCGCCATAATATCATCCACCGGAACGGCGCGCTTGCCGCGCCCTGCCTATCCCCGAAGCCGGGAGTCCCGATTTAATCAGAACCTTGGCTCGAAACCTAGATTGGATCGCTTCCCTGGCGTGCCCCACGCCAAAGAAAACCCCTCAAAAAGAAACACCGGCCAGAGTTTATACCTCCGGCCGGTGTTTTTTACGCGTTTTACTTGCCGAGCTTGGCGAGTTCGGCCGTCAGCTCAGGAACCGCCTGGTAGAGGTCGGCGACCAGCCCGTAATCGGCGACCTGGAAGATCGGCGCGTCCTCGTCCTTGTTGATCGCGACGATCACCTTGGAGTCCTTCATGCCGGCCAGATGCTGGATGGCGCCGGAAATGCCGACCGCGACATAGAGCTCGGGGGCCACGACCTTGCCGGTCTGGCCGACCTGCCAGTCGTTCGGAGCATAGCCGGCATCCACCGCCGCGCGGGAGGCACCGACGCCGGCGCCGAGCTTGTCGGCGAGTGGCTCGATGTACTTGGCGAAGTTCTCGCGGCTCTGCATGGCGCGGCCACCGGAGACGATGATCTTGGCCGAGGTCAGCTCGGGACGGTCGCTCTTGGCGACTTCCTCACCGAGGAAGGACGACAGGCCCGGATCGGCCGCAGCCGCGACGCTCTCGACGGACGCGCTGCCGCCGGCTGCTGCCGCCGCGAAGGTCGAGGTGCGGACCGTGATGACCTTCTTGGCGTCCTTCGACTTCACCGTCTGGATGGCGTTGCCGGCATAGATCGGACGCTCATAGGTGTCGGGGGCAACCACCTTGGTGATCTCCGAGACCTGCATGACGTCGAGCAAGGCAGCGACGCGCGGCATCACGTTCTTGAAGCGCGAGGTCGCCGGCGCGACGATCGCGTCATAGGACGGGGCCAGCGAGACGATCAGCGCGGCCAGCGGCTCGGCGAGATCGTGCGCATAGGGCTCGCCCTCGGCGACCAGCACCTTGGCGACACCGGCAAGCTTCGCGGCCGCGTCGGCCGCAGCCTTGGTGCCCTGCCCGCCGCCGGCGACCAGCACGTGGACGTCGCCGCCGAGCTGGGACGCCGCGGTGAGCGCCTTGTTGGTGGAGTCCTTGAGGACCTCGTGTTCGTGTTCGGCAATCAGCAAAGTCGTCATCAGAGCACCCCGGCTTCGTTCTTGAGCTTCGACACCAGCTCGGCGACGTCCTTGACCTTGACGCCGGCCTTGCGGCCCGCGGGCTCAGCCGTCTTCAGAACTTCGAGACGCGCGGTGATGTCGACGCCGTAATCGGCGACGGTCTTGTCCGCGATCGGCTTCTTCTTGGCCTTCATGATGTTGGGCAGCGAGGCATAGCGCGGCTCGTTGAGACGGAGATCGGTGGTAACGATCGCCGGTCCCTTCAGCTTCACGGTCTGCAAGCCGCCGTCGACTTCGCGGGTGACCTTGAAGTCAGAACCTTCGACCTCGAGCTTCGAGGCGAACGTCGCCTGCGACCAGCCGAGCAGCGCGGCCAGCATCTGGCCGGTCTGGTTGCTGTCGTCGTCGATCGCCTGCTTGCCGAGAATGATCAGGCCCGGCTGCTCTTCGTCCGCGACCTTCTTCAGGATCTTGGCGACTGCGAGCGGCTCGACGTTGCCTTCGGCCTTCACCAGGATGCCGCGATCGGCGCCCATGGCAAGACCGGTGCGGATCGTCTCCGACGCCTGCGCAGGTCCAATGGAGACCACCACGACTTCGGTCGCCTTGCCGGCTTCCTTCAGGCGCAGCGCTTCCTCGACCGCGATTTCGTCGAACGGGTTCATCGACATTTTGACGTTGGCGAGTTCAACGCCCGATCCATCGCCCTTGACGCGGACCTTGACGTTGTAATCGACCACCCGCTTTACCGGCACCAAGACCTTCATCGATCCTCTTTCACTCAATTTGGGAGGGGGGTTATCAACTGGCGCGGAACCTAAAGGCCTGATCCGGCCCGGTCAACGCGCGAAGGGGCCAAATTTTAGACCTTAGAAATGCACGGCTCAATGGGCGGCGATCGCGGATCAGCGATTCTGGCCCGGAACCCAAAGCACGTCGCCGCCGCCGTTCTGGTTAGCGGCCCGGCTGGCCACGAACAGGAAGTCGGACAGGCGGTTCATATATTGAATGCCAGCGCTACCAACGGTCTCGCCAGGCCGGGCCGCCAGTTTCACCATCACGCGTTCCGCCCTGCGGCATATCGTGCGGGCGACGTGAAGGTAGGCGGCGGCCGGCGTACCACCGGGGAGCACGAAGGAGGTCAGCGGCGCCAGCTTGTCGTTGAGCGCGTCGATGTCGCGCTCGAGCCGCTCGACCTGGCTCGCCACCACCCGCAGCCGCTCCGCCTTGCCTTCACGTTCGGGGACCGCGAGGTCCGCGCCGAGGTCGAACAGATCGTTCTGGATGCGGCCAAGCATCGCGTCGAGCGCCGGCGCGTCCTTAGTATGGAGCCTGACCACGCCGATCGCGGCATTGGTCTCGTCGACCGTGCCGTAGGCCGCAATGCGCAGATCGTATTTCGGACGGCGCTCGCCCGAGCCAAGCGCTGTCGTGCCATCGTCACCGGTCTTCGTATAGATGCGGTTCAACGTGACCATGTGGTTTCCTT
The DNA here is from genome assembly GCF_027594865.1 of Bradyrhizobium xenonodulans. Lineage (NCBI taxonomy): Bacteria > Pseudomonadati > Pseudomonadota > Alphaproteobacteria > Hyphomicrobiales > Nitrobacteraceae > Bradyrhizobium > Bradyrhizobium xenonodulans. The sequence goes on along the minus strand of NZ_CP089391.1, from coordinate 976,611 downwards.
GATTCTAGGGCATGACCTTGTCGGAAAACCGCTTCGCACTTTTCCGGATCATGCCCTACCGCCCCATCGCCCAGACCGCGAGCATCGCGATGATGATCGCCACGAACTGCAGCAGCACACGCCAGCGCATCAGCTTCTGCGAGGTATTCGGCGAGCCGCCGCGCATCATGTTGATGAGCCCGAGCAGCAGCACCAACGCCACGGCGCCGGCAGCCACCGGCAGGATGAAAGTCGTCAAGAGAGATGCCATTCGAGGGTAGATAACACCGTGTGCGCCGCTCCGCCATGGCGTTCCCGATCTGGCTTTCGAGGCGATAATGTCAGAAGCTAGCTGGATGATTTCCGATTTGCGCGAACGGCCCGTCCTCTTCGCCTCTCCCCGCTTGCGGGGAGAGGCCGGAATGCGCGCGCAGCGGGGATTCCGGGTGAGGGAGAGTCTCCACGAATCCCACTGCCGCCGTCCCCGCGGACAGTCCCCCTCACCCGCACGCGGGGAGAGGCGAAGCCGGGGCAAGCCGTGAAAGCCGTCCGCTACATCTACTGCGTTTTGGAGGACGCCTTCTACACGTTCCTGGCCGATGACGGCTGGGCGATCGCGAGCCACATCGCGCTGTCGACGCTGATGGCGCTGTTCCCGTTCCTGATCGTGCTGACGTCGCTGGCCGGCTTCTTCGGCTCCAAGGAACTCGCCGACCAGGCCGCCAGCCTGATGCTTCAGATCTGGCCCAAGCAGGTCGCCGATTCGATCTCGGGGGAAGTCCACGACGTGCTGACCACGACCCGCACCGGTATTCTGACGATCGGTGCGGCGCTGTCGGTCTATTTCGCCTCCAACGGTGTCGAGGCGTTGCGGGTCGCGCTCAACCGCGCCTATGCGGTGGTGGAGATGCGGCGCTGGTACTGGCTGCGGCTGGAATCGATTGCCTACACGTTGATTGCCGCCTTCACCGCGCTCGCCATGGCATTCCTGATCGTGCTCGGGCCGCTTCTCATCGAGGCGGCGCGACGCCATATCCCGCTGTTCGTCGAGTCAAACGAAAGCATCCTCACCTGGCTGCGCTACGGCATCACCATCAGCGCGCTGGTAGTGGCGCTGATCATCCTGCATGCATGGCTGCCGGCGGGCCGGCGCGGCTTCCTCCAGATCCTGCCCGGGATCGTCTTCACCATCGTGGCGTCGCTGATCTCCGGCATCGTGTTCGGCCAGTATCTGGCGCGCTTCGCCAACAACTACGTGACGATGTATGCGGGGCTCGCCTCGGTGATCATCGCGCTGGTGTTCCTGTATTTCATCGCCGCGATCTTCGTTTACGGCGGCGAGCTCAACGCCGCGATCATCAAGTCGCGGCTTCCTCACGGCGTTTCGCTTCAAGCAGCGCAGTCGCTAAAGCCCTCGGAGACACAGGCTTGACCAGGAAGGCGTCGGCGCCGGCCTCGCGCGAGGCCGCCTCGTCCTCGCCGCGCCCCGAGACGCCGATGATGGGGATCCGAGCCAGCGGCGCCGGCATGGTGCGGATCCGCCTGATCGCCTCGACGCCGTCGATGCCAGGCAGCACCATGTCCATCAGCACCGCATCGAACCCGCCCTGGGCGAGCCGGTTCACCGCATCCTCGCCGCGCCCGATGAACTCGGCATGATGGCCGAGCTCGGTCAAAATGGTGTTGAGCACGACGCGGCCGAACGGATTGTCCTCGACGCTGAGCACGCGGAGCGCAGCCACCGCATCCGCCCGGGAATCGTCCTTCGACTTGCGGGACTTGCGCGATTCCGTCGCGTCGAGTGACATGGTCAATGTGAAGGTGGCGCCGCCGCCGCGCCGCGGTGCGACGGTGATGTCGCCGCCCATCGCGCGTGCCAGTTGCTTCACGGAGGAGAGCCCGAGGCCAGCGCCGCCGAAGCGCGAGGCGATGGTGACATTGGCCTGCGTGAACGGGCGGAACAGCCGCTTGATCTCGGCCATGGTCAGGCCGATGCCGCTGTCGGACACCGCGAAGGCAACGCCGACCCTGCTCTTCTCCTTTGCCTTGTCTTTTGCCTTGCCCTTCGCTTTGCCTTTGGCGGGACGCCAGGGCGCGACCGCGAGCGCGACACCGCCGTGCTCGGTGAATTTGACGGCGTTGTCGATCAGGTTCTCGAGCGCCGCGCGCAGGCGGACGGGATCGCCGACCACCAGCCCGGGCAACTTATCGGAGATCTCGACCTCAGCCTGGAGGCCCTTGGCCGCAGCGCGCCCGGCCAGCGAATCGCCGGCGCTGCGGGCCAGGGCCCGCAGGTCGAACAGATCCTGGCGCAGCGAGCTGCCGCCCCCCCTGCCGTTGCCGGTTCTGGCGGCATCTACGAACAGGGTGGCAAGGCTCGCCAGATGCTCGGCGCCGGCCTTGATGGTGTCGGCCCAGCGCCGCTCCCGCTCGCCGAGATCGGAGGTCGCGAGCAGGTCGCTGATCGCAAGAATGCCGGTCAGGGGAGTGCGGACCTCATGGGCAAAGGCGGCGAGCGCGGCCTGGACCACGTCCGGCGTCACCGCCTTGGCGCTGCGCTTGGGCGACCGGCCGGCCGGCCCGGACCGCTTCCGAGCCATTCGCTTGGACGTCCGCGTGGTGCGCGCTGCGCGCGTTTTCGCCGCCATAACTCCCCTTCGAAGTATCCCCTTCGAACCCCGGGCCGTCAGGTGAGCATGGCACGACGGAACCCCCGGAGTCACGGCGGTGTTTGGCTAACCCCCAGAGAAACTTAACCTAATCCCACCAGCCGACGGATACCGGCAGGCGAGGCACCGCCGGCGCGCAGCTCCCGCAGACCGGTCGAGCGGCTTGATTTCGACAGCTTCCGCCGCTCCCCGTCCAAAATCAGGGCGTGGTGGCGGTAGACGGGTTCGGGCAGGCCGAGCAGGACCTGGAGCAGGCGGTGGACCGAGGTGGCGTGAAACAGGTCCTGGCCCCGCACCACCTCGCTGACGCCCTGGAGGGCGTCATCGACGACAACAGAGAGGTGATAGCTGGTCGGCGTCTCCTTGCGGGCCAGGATCACGTCGCCCCAGGCCTCCGGCCGCGCCTGGACGACGCCGCATGCGCCGTCAGCCCCCTCGCCCAGCTCGTTCCAGGTCAGGCCGGTGACGCGGCGACACGCGCCTGCCATGTCGAGCCGCAGCGCATAGGGCGCGCCTGATGCGATCAGCCGCGCCCGCGCGTCGGCAGAGAGTGATTTGGCGGCGCCGGGATAGATCGGCGCGCCGTCGGGATCGCGTGGCCACGGCCCGTCAGCTTCGCGGGCCGCGACCAGCTTTGCGATCTCGGCGCGGCTTTCGAACGCGGGATAGACCAGGCCGAGCGCCGCGAGCTTTTCCAGCGCGATGCCATAGTCGGCGAGATGCTCGGATTGCCGCCGCACCGGCGTCTCCCAGGCAATCCCGAGCCAATTGAGATCTTCGTCAATCGCCGTCTCGAACTCCGGCCGGCAGCGCGTCGCGTCGATGTCCTCGATCCGCAGCAGCAGCCGCCCGCCGGCCGCGCGCGCGCAGTCGAAGTTCAGCAGCGCCGAATAGGCGTGGCCGAGATGCAGGTAGCCGTTCGGGCTGGGGGCGAAACGGAAAACGGGTGGCGCCATACGAAGGATCTCGTCATGGCCGGGCATAGCAGTCCGAAGGGACGGCGTCGCTTTCGCTCGCCTATGTCCCGGCCATCCACGTTCTTCATTGCCACAAGCCAACGATGTCAAGATCACAGGCACGAGCAGATGCGACGGCCGCCGCTCATGCTAACAATGATGCGCGGTTAAATAGACGTGGATGGTCGGGTCGAGCCCGGCCATGACGCCGGAGAGAGTTTGCGGAGCCATATGACCATCCACCTCGAAACCCAGTCCGATCTCGAAGAGGCCGTCCACGCGCTGGTCAAGCGCGATCCGCGCCTCAAGCCCGTGCTCGAGATCGCCGGCATGCCCGCGTTGCGGCGGCGCGAGCCGGGCTTTGCGGGGCTGGCGCACATCGTTTGCGGTCAGCAGCTCTCGACGGCCAGCGCCGCGGCGATCTGGGGGCGGCTGTCGGCGGCGTTCGATCCGTTCGACCATGACGCGGTGCGCCGCGCCCGCACCGACCGGCTGGGGCGGCTCGGCCTGTCCGCCGCCAAGATCAAGACGCTGAAGCATCTCGCGCGCGAGATCAATGCACAGCGGCTGAACCTCGACGTGCTCGCGGAGGAAGACGCCGAAGCCGCGCATCACACGCTGATTTCGCTGCCCGGCATCGGGCCGTGGACCGCAGACGTCTATCTCCTGTTCTGCCTCGGGCATGGCGATGCCTGGCCGGCCGGCGACATCGCCGTGCAGGAGGGGATCAAGGTTGGCCTGGGGCTCCAGGCGCGGCCGACGGAAAAGCAGATGGCGCCTCTGGCCGAGCCATGGCGACCGCTGCGCGGCGCAGCCGCGCATCTGTGGTGGAGCTATTATCGCGTGATCAAGAAGCGCGAAGGCGTCATCGGCAACCAGCCCTAGCCCCGCAGCCGCTCGCGGTCGGCGCGGGCGCATTCGGCCACGAAGTCGACCACGGCCCGCACCGCGGACAACTCGACCAGATCGGGATGGGCCAGCAGCCAGAGATCGGCGACGCTGACCAGCTTCTGCGGCGCGACGCGCACGAGGTCCGGATAGCTTTCCGCGACGAAGCAGGACAGCGCGGAGATTCCGATTCCCGCGCGCACCGCCGCCAGCATGTCGCCCTGCGAGGAACAGCGCATCACCATGGTGCCCTGACGCGTGATCGTATCGCTCCAGCGCGCCAGCTGTGCATTGGAACCCTGATCGGCGAAGCCGATGACGCTGTGCCCCTTCCACTCGCCACTCCGCTCCGGCAGGGGCCGGCCGGCGGCATAGTCACGCGAGGCATAGAAGCCGGTGCCGAGACGGCCGACCTTGCGGCCGACCAGGTTTTCCTCGCCACTGTCGACCGGCCGTAGCACGACGTCGGCCTCCCGGCGCCGCACGCTGGCCGGGAACGGGTGGGTGATGATCTCCAGCCGGATGTGATCATGCGCGCCCAGAAAGGACCGCAGCCGCGGCATCAGCCAGTGTGAAGCCAGCGTCGCTCCGATCGACAGCTTGACCGTGCCGCGCGCCTTGCGCCCGCCGGCGCCGACAGCGGCCTCGGCCCGGAGTGCTGCGACCGCCATCGCCTCCGCGTGTTCGCGCAGGGTCCGGCCGTCGGCGGTGAGCACGAATCCGTCCGCGCCCCGCGCCAGCAGCTTGGTGCCGAGTTGCGTCTCCAGCGCCGCAATCTTGCGGCTGACGGTCGGATGGCTGGCGTGCAGACGCCGCGCCGCCGCGGTGAAGCTGCCGGTGTCGGCCACCGCAACGAAGGTCCTGCAGAGATCCCAATCCACCGCCGCCTCCGTTCAAAGCTGAATATGGGTATGTTCAATATTGAACGATCCGCGGCCTGCCGTCCAACCCTATAGTGGAATCAAAGGCGCACGCGGCGGATACCCGCCGGCGCGACAATCGACATGGAAGCGCTCACAATCGGCCGGCAGGCTGTCGACGCGCGTTGTCAGGAGGATCGGATGGCACTGCCCGCCCTGCTCAGGAACAATCTGGAGCTGCCCGTCGTCGGCTCGCCGCTCTTCATAGTCTCTGGACCGGAGCTGGTGATCGCCCAGTGCAAGGCCGGTGTCGTCGGCTCGTTCCCCGCGCTCAATGCCCGTCCAGTCGAGAAGCTCGACGAGTGGCTGAGCCGCATCGAGGACGAGCTCGGCGAATACAAGTCGCGCAATCCCGGCAAAAAGGTCGCGCCCTACGCCGTCAACCAGATCTGCCACGCCTCCAACGACCGGCTGATGAAGGACATGGAGACCTGTGTGAAGCACAAGGCGCCCATCATCATCACCTCGCTGCGGCCTCCGGCCGAGATCGTCGAGGCCGCGCATTCCTATGGCGGGCTGGTGTTTCACGACGTCATCAACGTCAAGCATGCGCGCAAAGCCGCCGAGCAGGGCGTTGATGGCCTGATCCTGGTCTGCGCCGGCGCAGGCGGACATGCCGGCATGCTGTCGCCCTTCGCGCTGGTGCGCGAGGTCAAGCAATGGTTCGATGGCGCGATCCTGCTGTCGGGCGCAATCAGCGACGGTTTTGGCATCGCCTCCGCGCTGACGCTGGGCGCCGACCTCGCCTATATGGGTACCCGCTTCATCGCGACGCAGGAAGCCAACGCCGACGAGGCCTACAAGTCGGCGCTGACGCAGCACGCCGCGCACGACATCGTCTACACCAATTTGTTCACCGGCGTGCACGGCAATTATCTCGGCCCCTCGATCGCCGCGGCCGGGCTCGATCCGGACAATCTCCCCATCGCCGACAAATCGAAGATGAATTTCGGCTCCGGCGGCAACATGAAATCCAAGGCGTGGCGCGACATCTGGGGATCGGGCCAGGGCATCGGCCAGATCGTGGATGCGCCTCCGGTTGCAGAGCTGGTCGGCCGGATGAAGGTGGAGTTCGATCAGGCGCGGCAGGATTTCCTCATGCGTGCCAGCGCCTGACGTTTCGAACTGACAAGACAAACGGGAGGACATCATGAAGCTGGCAGCCGCACTGATCGGCATGTCGTTGCTGACGCTCGCCGCAGGGACCGTCCATGCCGAAGGCAGCGACGAGATCCGCATCGGGCAGACCCTGCCCTATAGCGGTCCGGCCTCCGGCTTCGGCGCGATCGGACGGACGCAGGAAGCGTTCTTCGAGAAGGTCAATGCCGAAGGCGGCATCAAGGGCCGCAAGGTCAAGTTCATCACGCTTGATGACGCCTACTCGCCGCCGAAGACGGTCGAGCAGACCCGCAAGCTGGTGGAGCAGGACGAGGTCCTGATGATGTTCGGCTCGCTCGGCACTGCCACCAACAGCGCCGTGCAGCGCTACCTCAACGGCAAGAAGGTGCCACAACTCTTCGTGCTCTCGGGCGCGACGAAATGGGCCGATCCGCAAAAATATCCGTGGACCATGCCGGGCATGGCGGCCTACGAGTCCGAAGGCGTGGTCTATGCCAAGCACGTGCTGCGCACCAAACCCGGCGCAAAGATCGCCATCCTGTCCCAGAACGACGATTTCGGCCGCGACTATGTCGCCGGCTTCAAGCGCGCACTCGGCGACAAGGCCGCGAGCATGATCATCGCGGAGCAGACCTACGAGACCAGCGCACCGACGATCAGCTCGCAGCTCTCGACCCTGAAGGCATCAGGTGCCGACGTGCTGTTCGGCGTCGTGCTCGGCAAGTTCACCTCGCAGATGGTGAAGGGCGTGGCCGAGATCGGCTGGAAGCCCGACCTGTTCTTCGTGCCAACCTCGGCGTCGTCGATCTCGTTCCTCGAGCCGGCCGGGCTCGACAATTCGGTCGGTCTGATCTCGTCGAGCAACCAGAAGGACACGATGGACCCGCAATGGGCCGACGACCCCGGCGTGAAGGAGTATTTCGCCTTCATGAAGCAATACATGCCGACCGCGGACCTCTCCAACTCCAACTACGCGGCCGGCTACCATTACGCGACGCTGCTGATGACCGTGTTGAAAGCATGCAAGGACGATTTCAGCCGCGACAGCATCATGCGCCAGGCGGCCTCGCTCAAGGAGGTGAAGCTGCCGCTGCTGCTGCCGGGCATGTCCGTTACCACCGGCCCCGACGACTATCTGCCGTTCCAGCAGCTTCAGCTCCGGCGCTTCAACGGCAAGAGCTGGGTGGGCTTTGGCGACGTGCTGGATGATCGCTAGGCTCGACCAAGGGAAGGATACGCCATGATCATCAGCGGCGAACGCCGGATCAGCTATGCCGAGATCCAGGCCCGCATCAGGCGGGCGGCAAGCGGGCTTCGTACGCTAGGCCTCGCCGAAGGTGTTCCGGTCGCCATGATGCTGCGCAACGATTTTGCGCTGTTCGAGGTGGTTGCCGCGTCTGCCGCGCTGGGTAGTCCGGTGGTGCCGATCAACTGGCACCTGAAGGCCGATGAGGTCCGCTACATCCTGACCGACAGCGGCGCGAAGATCCTGGTCTGTCATGCCGATCTGCTGCCGCAGATCCGCTCCGGCCTGCCGGCGGACGTCCGCCTTCTCGTCGTCACGACACCGCCCGAACTCGCGGCGACCTTCGCAATTCCTTCTGATATGGCCGCGGTCCCGGCGGAGCTGACCGATTGGGACCGCTGGCGCGACGGCCATGCGGAAACCCAGGAGCCACCGCGTCGCGCCGCGGCGATGATCTACACCTCGGGGACCACGGGCATGCCGAAGGGCGTGCGGCGCATGCCGATGCAGCCGGAGCAGGCAGCCGCCTCCGAGCGCGTGGGCGCGATCGCCTATGGCATCAAGCCACGGGACAATCAGGTCGTGCTGATCAACGGCCCGATGTATCACTCGGCGCCGCACTCCTACGGCATGTTGGCATTCCGCAGCGGCTGCACCATCGTTCTCCAGGCGCGGTTCGACGCCGAGGAACTGCTTGCGCTGATCGAGCGCCACCGCGTCACCCACATCCACATGGTGCCGACCATGTTCGTGCGGCTGCTGCGGCTGCCCGAGGCGATCAGAAATCGCTATGACCTCTCGTCACTGCGTTTCGTCGTGCATGGCGCCGCGCCCTGCCCGCCCGAGATCAAGCGCGCCATGATCGAATGGTGGGGACCGGTCATCAACGAGTATTTCGGCTCGACCGAGACCGGGATCCCGGTGTGGCACTCCGCCGAAGAGGCGCTGAAGAAGCCCGGCACCGTCGGCCGCGCCATCGAAGGCGGCATCGTCAAGATCTTCCGCGACGACGGCAGCCTCTGCGGCGCTGGCGAGGTCGGCGAGATCTACATGCGCCAGACGGCCGTGCCCGACTTCGACTATCACGGCAAGGCGCAGGCCCGCGCCGAAGCAGGCCGCGACGGCCTCGTCAGCGTCGGCGACGTCGGCTATCTCGACGCGGACGGTTATCTGTTCCTGTGCGACCGCAAACGCGACATGGTGATCTCGGGCGGCGTCAACATCTATCCCGCCGAGATCGAGAACGTGCTGATCGCACTGCCCGGCGTGCGCGATTGCGCCGTGTTCGGCATTCCCGACGCAGAATTTGGCGAGCGGCTGTGCGCCTGCATCGAACCGGACACGGGCGCGCAACTCTCCGCCGCGGCCGTGCAGGCATGGCTACGCGAGCGATTGGCCAACTTCAAAGTGCCGAAGGACATCCAGTTCATGGACGCCCTGCCCCGCGAGGCGACCGGAAAGATCTTCAAGCGCAAGCTGCGCGATCCCTATTGGGCCGGCAAGGGTACGGGCGACACCTAGCGCGGCGCGAACAGCGTTTCAAACAATGTTGCTGTTGCAAAGGGCTCACGGGTGAAAGAGAAGATAGCGGCACGGAAAAAGCCGAGGCCTTCACCATGACATCGACCGACTTCGTCGTTGCCCGCAACGATCTCGAGCAGTGCAAGCTGATTGAGACCGTAGTCCCAGACCCGGCCGCGCTGCCCGCGGATGCGCTACTCGTGAAAGTCGACCGCTTCGCGTTCACCGCCAACAACATCACCTACGCCGTGATGGGCGACGAGCTGAAATACTGGCAGATCTTTCCGGCGCCGCAGGGCTTCGGCAACATCCCGGTGTGGGGCTTTGGCGAGGTGATCGCCTCGAAACATCCCGGCGTCGCCGTCGGCGAGCGACTGTTCGGCTATTTCCCGATGGCGACGCATCTGGTCATCGAGGCCGCCGACGTCGGCAAGCGGGGCTTGCGCGATGGTGCCGCACACCGGCAGGGCGTCGCGCCGGTCTACAACGCCTATGCGCGCATCGGTGGAGATCCGGCCTATGCCGGCAAGCAGGGCGACTATCAGGCGCTGCTGCGGCCGCTGTTCATGCTGTCGTTCCTGGTCGACGACTTCCTCGCCGAGAACGACGATTTCGGCGCGCGCAGCGTGCTGCTCTCCAGCGCTTCCAGCAAGACCGCGTTCGGGCTTGCGCATCTCCTGCACACGCGCGGCCGCAAGGTGATCGGGCTGACGTCGGCGGGCAATACCGGCTTCGTGACCTCGCTCGGCTGCTACGACGAGGTCGTCATTGCGGGCCGAGCTGCATCACCATGTCCGCGACCAGATGACATGCTCGGTGCGCGTCGGTTTGACGCATCGCGCCACCGACGCCGACGAAGGCGCCCTGCCCGGCGCGAAGCCGCGCTGGTTCTTCGCGCCCGACCACATCCGCAAGCGTTCCAAGGATTGGGGTCCGGGCGGCATCGAGCAGCGTTTTGGCGCGGCATGGTCCGGCTTCGCACCGCTGCTGGAGACATGCCTGACCGTGGTGGAGAGCCGCGGCCCGGAAGCCGTGCGGCAAATCTATCTCGACACGCTGAAGGGGCGCATTCCGCCGGAGCAGGGCCACATGCTCTCGCTGCTCGGGTAAAGCGCTTTTGACATGGCCTGATCCAGTATAGCGTCTCCTTCAAGGGAAACGCCGCGAAGACGGCCACGAGGTCGCGCATGCTGGATCGTACGAAGGATATCGCTACCTCCGCGCAGGCCTGGCTCGACGAGTTCGAGCGCACGCTGGGTATGCCCGATCCCGCCGCGTTCGACCGCCTCTTCCTCTCCGACAGCTTTTGGCGCGATGTGCTCGCACTGAGCTGGAACCTGCAAACGCTCGCCGGCCGCGATACGATCGCGCAGGAGCTGACCACGCTTGCGCTGAGAGCGGCGCCTGCCAATTTCAAGATCGCCCCCAACCGCGCAGCGCCCCGCTGGGTGACACGCGCAGGTATCAACATTATCGAAGCGATCTTCAGTTTCGAAACTGCGATCGGCCGCGGCAGCGGCATCCTCCGGCTCGTTCCCGATGCCGCCGACGGCGACCGTCTCAAGGCGTGGACGCTGCTCACCGCGCTCGACGAGCTCAAGGGCTTCGAGGAACAGCTCGGCACCTCGCGGCCGCGCGGGCAGGCCTATTCGCGCGATTTTCGCGGACCGAACTGGCTCGATCTGCGCAACGCCTCGCGCGACTATTCCGATCGTGATCCGGCCGTGCTGGTGGTCGGCGGCGGCCAGGCAGGACTCGCGATCGCAGCACGGTTGAAGCAGTTGCAGGTCGACACGCTGATCGTCGATCGCGAGGCGCGGATCGGCGACAATTGGCGCAAGCGCTATCATGCGCTGACCCTGCACAACCAGGTGCAGGTCAATCACATGCCCTACATGCCGTTCCCGCCGAGCTGGCCGACCTATATCCCCAAGGACAAGCTCGCCAACTGGTTCGAGGCTTACGTCGATGCGATGGAGCTGAATTTCTGGACCGGCACCGAGTTCGAAGGCGGCGCCTTTGACGAGGCGACGAGACGATGGACGGTGACGCTGCGCCGCGCCGACGGCAGCCAGCGCACCATGCATCCGCGTCATGTGGTGATGGGGACCGGCGTCAGCGGCATCGCCAACGTACCTGACATTCCGACCCTGAACAATTTTAAGGGAACGCTATTGCATTCCAGCCGCTATGAGGACGGCGAGAACTGGACCGGCAAGCGTGCGATCGTCATCGGCACCGGCAACAGCGGCCACGACATCGCGCAGGATCTTTATTCCAGCGGCGCCGGCGTGACGCTGGTGCAGCGCTCGCCCACGCTGGTCACCAATATCGAGCCGTCGGCGCAGCTGGCCTACGCGACCTACAACGAGGGCACGCTCGAGGACAACGATCTGATCGCAACCTCGATGCCGACGCCACGGGCGAAGAAGACCCATGTGATGCTGACGGAGCAGTCAAAGGAGTTCGACAAGGAGCTGCTCGACGGCCTGCGCAATGTCGGCTTCAAGCTCGACTTCGGCGAGGCCGGCACCGGCTGGCAGTTCAAATACCTCACCCGCGGCGGCGGCTATTACTTCAACGTCGGCTGCTCCAATTTGATCGTCGAAGGCGCGATCAAGCTCAGGCAGTTCGACCACATCGAGAGTTTTGCGGCCGACGGTGCGCGGATGAAGGACGGCACGATCGTCCCAGCCGATCTCATCGTGCTCTCCACCGGTTACAAGCCACAGGAATATCTGGTGCGAAAGCTGTTCGGCGATGCGGTCGCCGACCGCGTCGGCCCGGTCTGGGGTTTTGGCGACGGCTTCGAACTGCGCAACATGTATGCGCGCACGAAGCAGCCCGGCCTGTGGTTCATCGCCGGCAGCCTGGCGCAATGCCGGATCAATTCGAAATACCTCGCGCTCCAGATCAAGGCGATCGAGGAAGGGATTTTGGGCGTGAGGCGGGCACGGCCTGAACCTTTCGTGGAGACCGTGTCGCACCACGACGGCGAATAAAGGGAGAATACCAATGCCAGCCATCCTCGGCACCGGCGAGCACCGCTACCGCGTCGTCGAAGATTTCGCGAAACTGCCGGATGGCTGGACGCTGACCGACGTCGCCTCCGTCGCGGTCGACAGCCGCGACCGCGTCTACGTCTTCAGCCGCGGCGAACATCCGATGGTGGTGCTGGACCGCGAGGGCAATTTCCTGCGCAGTTTTGGCGAAGGCCTGTTCTCGCGCGCGCACGGACTGCACATCGACGCCGACGACAATCTCTACTGCACCGATGACGGCGACCACACCGTGCGCAAATGCACGACCGACGGCAAGGTGCTGCTGACGATCGGCATTCCCGCAAAGCCGGCGCCGTTCATGAGCGGCGAGCCGTTCCACCGCTGCACCCATACCGCGCTTTCGCCGAAGGGCGATATCTACGTCTCCGACGGCTATGGCAATGCGCGCGTGCACAAATACACGCCTGACGGCAAGCTGATCAAAAGCTGGGGCGAACCCGGCACCGATCCCGGCCAGTTCAACATCGTGCACAATATCGCGACCGACGCCGACGGCTGGGTCTATGTCGCCGACCGCGAGAATCATCGCGTGCAGGTGTTCAACGGCGAAGGCAAGTACGAGACGCAGTGGAACAATCTGCACCGCCCCTGCGCGCTGTGCTGCTGTGGCGGTGCCAGGAGCCCGACCTTCGTGATCGGTGAGCTCGGCCCGGGCCTTGCCATCAACCGCAAGGTGCCCAATCTCGGCCCGCGGCTGTCGATCGTGGACGCCAAAGGCAAGCGCATCGCCCGGCTCGGCGGTGAGGAGGGCCCTGGCGTTGCCAGCGGAAAATTCCTGGCGCCGCACGGCATCGCGCTGGATTCGAGGGGCGACATCTATGTCGGCGAGGTCGGCGTCACCAACTGGGACACCAGCTTTCCCGATGAGAAGATGCCGGCCGCAGTGCGCGCGACGCGGTGCTTGCAGAAGCTGGAGCGGGTACGGGAGTAGCTTGAGGGCGAGGCCCACGACGCCGCCATGGCAGTTCCGCGCCAGCCGCGTAGCCACCCCCGGGATCGCGGCTTTTGAGTGCTTTTGCCACCCCGCCGCCGCATTGCTTGCGCCTGAATAAGTCGCTCAACGGGCTTCACAATCCCGTCACGCTGCATGTAGTATGTCAGTACATGCTGCTTCGCAGCGTATATTGGAGGCCGGGAGCGTTACTTGAACGCACATGTCTCGCAAGGCAGTTGGCCGGTGCTGGTCCTCAACGCGGACTTCCGGCCGCTGAGTTACTACCCACTGTCTCTGTGGTCGTGGCAAGACGCGATCAAGGCGGTGTTTCTCGATCGCGTCAACATCGTCGCGCACTACGATCAGGCGGTTCACAGCCCCACGCTGCAAATGCAGCTGCCGAGCGTCGTCTCGCTCAAATCCTTCGTCAAGCCGACCACGCATCCGGCCTTCACCCGGTTCAACGTCTTCCTGCGCGATCGCTTCGCCTGCCAATATTGCGGCTCGCCCGAAGACCTCACCTTCGATCACATCATTCCGCGCAGCAAAGGCGGCCAGACCACCTGGGAGAACGTGGTCGCGGCCTGCTCGCCGTGTAACCTGCGCAAGGGCAACCTCACGCCTGTGCAGGCCAAGATGTTTCCGCGCCAGCACGCCTTCGCGCCGACCGTGCACCAGCTCCACCGCAACGGCCGCCTGTTTCCGCCGAACTATCTGCACGATAGCTGGCTGGACTACCTGTACTGGGATACGGAGCTGGATCCGTAGCAGCGGAGCCGGCGATGCGGTTCGGCATTCCTCGGGGCATTCGACCGGCCATCTTTCTGGCCGCCTTTGGAATCGGATGGCCAATCCCGGTTCATGGACTGGACTGCGGACTCCCGATTGCAGCTTTTTTCGAATCGATCGACCCAAACGCTGATCCGACCAAGAGAGCCCTCGATCTCGAGGCACGTGTTGCTCTCGACACGCTGAGCCCGATTGTCTTCAGCGGCCGTCTCGTTAGCGTCCGCCATCTTTCCGGACCGAACACGCCCGGCTGGTTCGAGCTGCTTGGATTCAAGGACGTCAGGGTACTGAAGGGTACTCTTCCGAGAAGCAAGATTGATCGGACGGCGATGGTCGCTTTCGATAGATGGTGCGACGGTGGTTGTGCTCGCCGCCCGCTGGAATGGGCGCCCGGCGCGCTGCTCACGATTGGTGTTTCACCTAGCCCCGACAAAGTCACCAGCGAGGGCAAGACGCTGTATCGAGGGCGGGTCGACGGCCAATTCGGTCCTTGCCGCGGTGGCCCACTGTCGCCACTCAAGTTGATGCTGCTTGCTGCACCTCCAGAGGAGATTGCACGGCTCGAGCGCGAGTATCCGCCGCGCAAACGCCCCTAAGCGGCAGCCTCCGATCGCGTCGCGCATCACCACGCAGAACGCCGCTCGGTTTGGGCAGCGGCGAAGGCGGCTGGTCTTGCAAAGTCACGCCGCAAGACATCGCCGGACATCGCTATCTGCGCGCCTGCTCCATATCGATCTGATAAGCGGAAATCCGGTCGATCTCGAACGCCACACGCGGCGGCGTCTCCGCGTCGACCGGACTGACGCCGAGAAAGAATTTCGATCCGATCGCGAGATTGACGATCATGTACATGGGATCGGCGAAGCCGATCGGCACCTTGATGTCGGAGACCGGCTTGCGGTCGATGAAGTAGACCAGCCGATCCTCCTCCCACAGCACACCGTAATTGTGGAATGCGCGCGCGGCATCGCCGACCGCGAAATCGAAGCCGCAGGACTGGATCTTCTGGGTCGACGGAATTCGCCAATGCGTCGTCATCACGAGATCGCCCGGCCGCTCGCCGCGGCCTTCCAGCACGTCGACCTCGGGCGGCCAGCCGCCGTCGTCCGCCAGCATCCAGAACGCCGGCCACACCGCGTGGCCGACCGGCACCTTGGCGCGGATCTCGAAATAGCCGTGCTTCTGGGCAAACGTGCCCTGGGTCGTCAGGATCCCCGAGATGTACTCGTTGTTGAACAGCACGGGCTTCAGCTCCGGCGGCGTGCGGCTGGCGACAATCGAGAGAACACCGTCCTTCACCTCGAAAGGATCGAGCCCGAGCGGCGTCGCCGCGCGTCCCGCGTAACGCGGATCGACATAGATCTGCTGCTCGCCATTGGCGCCGGTCTTGCGCTTGAAATCGGAGCCGTCGCCTCCCCAATAGCGCGCCTCCGGCCAAGCGGCGCCGCCCGCGTAATGCGGCACCCAGCGACCTGTCGCGAGCGGATGCTCGTCAAAATCCTCGTTGAACGTCCGGCGCAGCGGCAGGAACTCGAGCGAAGCCGGATTGATCGTCTCCAGCTTGCGGCACGCGATCATGGAGGGATCTGTCGTCACTTGCAGCGACATCGTGCCGGGCGCGCCGTCGAGATCGTCCTGCGCAACAGCAGGCGCAGACGTGACAGACAGGCCGATTGCAACCAGAGCGCCCTTCGTCCAACGGTCGATCATCACCACACATCGAACATGCCAGGAGATGTGGACAGGCTAGCTTGCCTCTCTTCGAACGGACAAGCACGGCTATCCAAGGTCAGCGGGCGATTTCGAAAAGGCCGTTGCGACGTCGCATGCAGATTGGCCGGAGATCGCGTCATCCCGGCGCAGGGGTGGCGACCAATCGGGCCGGTTCCCGGCGCCCCCGCCCGCCAGAGAGGCGCCGCGCCAAAATCCTGCCGTGGTCGTTACTGTCCCTTAAGCCTCCGATGGCAGTTTGGCCGGGATCCCCGGACCCGCACGTCCGGCTGCCGATCGATCGGGTCCGAGGTCGTCGCTGATGTTTGCCGAGACGCTGGAAGCGGTTCAGTCCTCGCCCACGAAGCGGACGACCTATGTCCGCTTCGTGCTGGCTGCGTTCACGGTGATCGTCGTGTCCAAGGCCTTCTGGTTCGCGCGCTTCGGCGGCTGGACTGATCGCGAACTCGCCGATTTCGATGCTTTCCACATCGTCGCACAGCACGTCTGGCGCGGCGATCTCGACCAAGTTTATCATTTCGATGCGCTGCTGAAGATGCAGATGGAGGCCGCCGGCGGCGCCACCGGCTTCATGCCCTGGACCTATCCGCCGCAATACGACCTCCTGCTCGCGCCGTTCGCATTCCTTCCGGTCGGCGTCGGCTATCTCCTGTTCACCGCCGCGACACTGGCGCTCTATCTCGTGACGCTCCGCGCGATTGCCGGCAAAGATTTCGCGCAAGTGCTGGTGATCCTGTTTCCGGCGCTGGCGATCACCATCGGCTGCGGGCAGAACGGCTTTCTGACGGGGGCGCTGATCGGACTCGTTTGCCTCAACGTCGAGCGGCGGCAGTTGCTCTCCGGCCTCGCACTCGGCGCCATGGTGATCAAGCCACACCTTGCGATCGCCGCCGGTGTCTATTTGCTGGTGACGCGGCGCTGGATTGCGCTCGGAACGGCAGCGATCGTCGTACTGGTGAGCTCGCTGCTCTGCACGCTGCTGTTCGGATGGCAGATCTGGTTCGCCTGGCTCGGCGCGATCAAGGAATCGGCGGGCTATCTCGAGCAGGGCTCCTATCCGCTCTTTCGCATGATCTCGACTTACGCGGCGCTGTACAAGGCCGGTTTTCCCGCAAGCGCCGCCTTCTGGGGACAGACGGCAATTGCCGGGCTCGCCTTGTCCGCCGTCCTTCTCGGCGCGGCGCGGGGCGCCTCACCGGCATTCGTGCTCGGTACCGCCGTGGTGGTCTCCGCGATGATCAGCCCCTATGCCTATGATTACGACCTGCCGATGCTCGGAATCGGGCTCGCCCTGATGCTGCCCGACCTCACCAGGATGGCGAGCCCACGCGAGCGCGGCGTCATATACGGGCTAATCCTGTTCGCCGGAGCCTATGGGCTGTTGCAATCAGGTCGGCTCGCGATGCAGGTCGGGCAGAAGGCCGATCCCGATCAACATTTCGCGCCGGCGCTGGGCGGCTTCGCCCTGATGGCGCTGCTGGTCCTGCTGCTCCGACTGCTGCGGCGCGGGACGCGGCCTGCGCCTGTCCTGCCACAGGCTGCGCACATTGCCGAATAGCCTTCAGATCTGCCGCGCGCGCGCCAGGCGTCCGGCTGACGGAACCGGAAGAGGTCGGCGGTTGTTCAGTTGGGAGCCCTGCGGACGCGCGTCACGCAATCACGCGCCGGATCTACCGCGGCGCAACCAAGGGAGGCTCACAATGCCTGCAGCCGAGCATGACCACGTCTACAAGATCCTGGAGCTGGTCGGATCGTCCGAAACCTCGATCGAGGATGCGATCAAGAATGCGATCGGCCGCGCCGCCAAGACCATTCGCGAGATGAAATGGTTCGAGGTGGTGCAGACGCGCGGCCACATCGAGAACGGCGCGGTGCGCCACTATCAGGTGACGCTGCGCGTCGGATTCACGCTGGATGAATGACGCAACGGCGGCCGGATGACACCGTCACGACGGCGGCGTGGTTAACAACTGCCGACGAGATTTGGTCGAGATGTCGGCAACTCTCACCGGCTGAATACGGACGCGCAAAATCATCGCGGAAGTTGCAATAGGCCGTTAAGGCGAAAGTGAGAGGTTTGCGCCGAATTGGAGCAAGCCTGATGGTCACGAGCCGCGAACTCGGCAGGACGCGTCTTCCGCTCTGGGCGGCGGGATTCGTCGTGCTGATTTGCGTGGCGATCCTCGGCTTGAGCGCCTGGCGCGAATGGGAAGCGCGCAATGCGGATCTCAGGAATGCCGAGATCGACGTGGCCAATGTGGCGCATTCGCTGGTCCAGCATGCGGACGACACGTTCGAGCTCGTCGATACGATCCTGGTCGGGCTGGTCCATCGGCTCGAAATCGACGGGACGGGGCCGGACACGATTGCGAAGCTCCAGGCCTATCTGCCGACACGCAAATCATCGGATCGCATCCGCGGCATCTTCGTCTACGACGCGACCGGCCGGTGGCTTGCCACGACCGAACGCCTCGATTTCTCCAAGCTCAACAACAGCGACCGCGAATATTTCCAGCGTCATCGCGACTCGCAAGACACCGGCACACTGATCGGACCGCCCATCAAGAGCAAATCCGGGGGCCAATGGATCATCACAGCGTCCCGCCGGATCAACGATTCCGACGGCGGCTTCGCCGGCGTTGCCCTGCTCACGATCGACGTCAGCTATTTCGTCAAGTTCTACGAGCGGTTCGACATCGGTCCGAACAGCTCGGCGTCGCTGCTCAACAATAGCGGCATCATGCTGGCGCGCAGCCACGACGAGGCCAGCGCCTTCGTCGGCCGTGACCTGTCCAATGCACCGCTGTTCAAGGAGTGGGAGAAGCGGCCGGCGGCGGCGGTCTACTATTTCAAGTCGCCGCTCGATGGCGTGCAGCGGCTGAGCTACTACCAGCGCAGCAGCCGCTATCCCCTGATCGTGCTGGCGAGCAAGTCGCAGGACGACGTGCTGGCGCCGTGGCGGGGCGCGGCGACAATCCGCACGGTCTTCGTGCTCGGCCTCGTCCTGCTGATCGCGCTGATCGGCTTCTTCCTGGTCCGCCAGCTCTGGCAGCGGCAGCGCATGGCGCAGGCCCTGGTGGCCAAGGAAGCCCATTTCCGCCTGCTCGCCGAGCAATCCAGCGACATGGTCTCCCGGATCGGGCTGGATAACCGGCTGCTCTACGTTTCTCCGTCATGCGTGCGCATCATCGGCTGGTCTCCCGAGGAACTGCTCGGCACGTCGGCGGTGGCCGGCATCCATCCGGAGGACATGGAACGGGTCGAGCAGGCCATTGCCGCGCTGAAGAACGGCGAAGCCGAGGAAGCAAGGTTCGTCTATCGCCAGCGCCATCGCGACAAGAGCGAGATCTGGGCCGAGGCGGCCTTGCACGTGACCCGGGCCTCCGACAGCGGCGAGATCGATGGCGTCGTCGCGGTCGTGCGCGACATGACCGCGCAGAAGGATCTCCAGGACAAGCTCGCCTCGCTGGCAACGACCGACGGCCTGACCGGGCTCGCCAACCGGCGGGCGTTCGACGAGCGTCTTCAGGAAGAGTGGGCGCGCGCCCGGCGTGACGGCACGCAGCTCTCGCTCCTGCTGATCGACGTCGATCATTTCAAGAAATTCAACGACCATTACGGGCATCTGGCAGGCGACGGCTGCCTGCGGGCACTGGGCCGGATCCTGTCGGCCCACGCCAAGCGCCCGGCCGACCTCGCCGCGCGCTACGGCGGCGAGGAGTTTGCCGTGCTGTTGCCGAACACCGGTCCGGACGGCTGCGCCGAGGTCGGCGAAGGGATTCGCCGGGCGCTGCACGAGCTCGCCATGCTGCATGCGCAGAATCCACCCTCGCGACTGGTCACTGCAAGCGTGGGCGCCGCGACCAGCCTTCCGTCCCAGACCACGACAGACTGCAGCACGCTGGTGGCGGCGGCCGACCGCGCACTCTACGCCGCCAAGGACAGTGGCCGCGACCGGCTCGTGGTGTCGGGACAGGTCGTCTCGTGGCCCGCGAAGAGAGCGTGACGGGATTGACCGCTCACCAGGGCTAGCGAACGAACGCCGCCTCGCCGGTCAGGCGAGATGGCACGCCACGAAATGTCCGCCCGCCCCTTCCTTCAGCTCCGGCGCGCTCTCCGCACAGCGCGGCTGGGCGATCGGACAGCGGGTGTGGAAGTGACAGCCGGACGGCGGCTTCATCGGGCTCGGCACGTCACCCTTGAGGCGGATGCGTTCGCGCTTGAGCTTGGGATCGGGAACCGGCACCGCCGACAACAGCGCGCGGGTGTAGGGGTGCTGCGGATTGCGGTACAGATCGCTCGCCTTCGCGAGCTCGACGATGCGGCCGAGATACATCACCGCGACGCGGTCGGAGATGTGCTCGACCACCGAGAGGTCGTGCGCGACGAAGAGATAGGTGAGGTTCAGCTCGGCCTGGAGATCCTCCAGCAGGTTGATCACCTGGGCCTGGATCGAGACGTCGAGCGCGGAGACCGGCTCGTCGCAGACGATCAGCTTCGGCTCGACCGCCAGCGCGCGCGCGATCACGATGCGCTGGCGCTGGCCGCCGGAGAATTCATGCGGATAGCGGCGCATGTGCTCGGCCTTCAGCCCGACCTTGACGAGCAGGCCCGCGACACGATCCTCCCGCTCCCTGGCGGAGGTCGCGAGATTATGGATGGTGAAGGCCTCGCCGAGGATGGCGCCGACCGTCATGCGCGGGTTGAGCGAGGCGAACGGATCCTGGAACACCAGCTGCATGTTCCGCCGCATCGCGCGCAAATCGTTGCCGCCGAGCTGGCGCACGTCCTGGCCGTCGAACACGACCTCGCCGTCGGTCGGCTCGATCAGGCGCAGCACGCAGCGCCCCGTCGTGGACTTGCCGCAACCGGACTCGCCGACGAGACCGAGGGTTTCGCCGCGGTTGACCGAGAACGAGACCCCGTCGACGGCGTAGACGCTGCCGACCTGGCGCGACAGCAGGCCGCCGAGCACGGGGAAATATTTCTTCAAGCCGCTGACGCGGAGCAAGGGCTCGGTCATGCCGTGCCTCCCAACTGGGTGTCCCCGAGGTGACAGGCCATGCGGTGGCCGGGCGCGATCTCGCGCAGCAGCGGCTCCTTCTCGGTGCAGACGTTCATGGCGAACTTGCAGCGCGGGGCAAAGCGACAGCCGACCGGCGGATTGATCAGGATCGGCACCGAGCCGCCGATCGCCTCCAGCCGCGTTTTGTGCTCGCTGTCGAGATCGATGCGCGGGATCGAGCGGATCAGACCTTGCGTATAGGGGTGGCCCGGACTTCCGAACAGGTCGTTGACGGGGGCTTCCTCCACCACCTTGCCGGCATACATCACGACGACGCGCTGGGCGGTCTCGGCGACGACGCCCATGGCATGAGTGATCAGCATCACCGCCATGCCAAAGCGCTCCTTCATGTCCTGCAAAAGGTCGAGGATCTGCGCCTGGATGGTGACGTCGAGCGCGGTGGTCGGCTCATCGGCGATGATCAGCTTCGGCCTGCAGGCCAGCGCCATCGCGATCATCACGCGCTGACGCATGCCGCCGGAGAACTGGTGTGGATAATTGTGTACGCGGCCTTCGGCGTTGGGAATCTGCACCAGCTTCAGCATCTCGATGGTGCGCTCGAGCGCCTGCTTCCTGGTCACCGCTTCATGCCGGCGCAGGCTCTCGGCGATCTGCTCGCCGATGGTGAGCACCGGATTGAGCGAGGTCATCGGCTCCTGGAAGATGAATCCGATCTCCTTGGCCCTGATCTCGTCGAGCTGACTGCTCGTCAGCGGCACGAGATCGCGGCCCTCGAAGATGATCTCGCCCGCGGCGATGCGGCCCGGCGGCATCGCGATCAGCTTCAGGATCGACATCGCCGTGACGGTCTTGCCGCAGCCGGATTCGCCGACGACGCAGAGCGTCTCGCCCCGGTTGATGGAGATGTCGACGCCGTCGACGGCCTGCAAAATGCCGTCGTCGGTCGAGAAATGGGTTTTCAGCCCTTTGATTTCGAGCAGCGGCGCCATCAGATCACCCGTCGCGCATCGAGCGCGTCACGCAGGCCGTCGCCGATGAAGTTGATGGCCACGACAGCGATGAAGATCGCGCCGCCCGGGAACAGCGCCCAGTGCGGGCCGATGTCGAGGAAATCCTTGGCGTCATACAGCAGCCGGCCCCAGGTCGGCGTATCCGGCGGGAAACCGAGGCCAAGGAAGGACAGCGTCGATTCCGCGATGATGGCGGCGGCGACGTCGATGGTGCCGGCGATGATCACCGGGCCCAGCGCATTGGGCAGGATGTGCCGCACCACCTGCCGCACCGGACTGGCGCCGAGCGCGCGGGCAGCCTCGACGAATTCCTTCTCGCGGATCGACAGGAACTGCGCGCGCACGAGGCGTGCCACGGGCATCCAGCGCAAGCCGCCGATCACGAGCACGATCAGGATGAAGATGCCGCCTTCCGGACCGAACATCTGCTTCAACCCGTCGCGGAACAGATAGATCAGCAGCAACAGCAGCGGCAATTGCGGCAACGACAGGAAGAGATCGGTGAGCCACATCAGGCCGTGGCCAAGCGCGCCGCGCGACATGCCGGCGAGCGCGCCGATCAGCACACCGATGAAGACCGAGACCAGCATCGCGGCTAAGCCGACCGCAAGCGAGATACGCCCGCCATAGATCATGCGCGCGAGAATATCCTGGCCGAGATCGTCGGTCCCGAACGGATGGGCGAGCGAGGGCCCCTGCATGCCCGCCACGATATCGATGTCGTCGATCTTGACGCGCCAGATGAAGGGCCCGAACACCACGGCGAGAATGAGAATGAGCAGCAGGAAGGCGCTGACGACGGCGAGCTTGTGCCGGCTATAACGCCGCCACGTCTCGCGCCAGGGCGAATAGCCCCGCCGCTCAACGGAGGGAGATGCGAGGGTCAAGCCAGCCATACAGGACATCCGCGATGAGATTGAAGAGCACCACCAGACAGGCGAACACGAAGGTCACGGCCATCACGACCGGGGTGTCATTGGAAAGAATGGAGGAAATCAGCAGCGAGCCGATGCCGGGGATGCGGAAAATCTGCTCGGTGACGATGGCGCCGCCGAACACGGCCGGCATCTGCAGCGCGATGAGCGTGACGACCGGGATCATGGCATTGCGCATCACGTGCTTGACGATCACCTTGGCCTGGCCGAGGCCCTTGGCACGCGCCGTCGTGACATAGTCGAGCCGGATCACGTCCAGCATCGCCGAGCGCACGAAGCGCGTCATCGACGCAGCCTGGAACAGGCCGAGCACCGCCACCGGCATGATCGCCTGACGGATCATCTCGAGCACCCAGTGGATGCCGGTACCCTTGATGTCGGTGGTATAGACGAACGGCAGCCAGTCCAGCGTGACCGAGAAGATCAGGATGAACAGGATGCCGGTGAAGAAGGTCGGCAGCGAGAACCCGACGAAGGCGAGCGTGTTGGCGACCTGGTCGAACAGCGAATAGGGCTTCGTCGCCGCGTAGACGCCGACGGGAATCGCGATCAGCAGTGCCAGGATCTGCGCCGAGCCGATCACGTAGAGCGTGGCCGGCAGACGCTGAAGGATGAGCGTGTCGACATCCATCCGGCTGACGAAGGAGAACCCCCAGTCGCCGTGCAGCATGGCGTTGAGCCAGTGCAGGTAGCGGAGGTGGATCGGATCGTCGAGCCCGAACTTGGCCCGAAGTGCGGCCTGCACTTCGGGCGGCACGTTCGGGTTGGTCGCCAGCTCCGCGAAGGGATCACCCGGCGCGAGCGCGAGCACGACGAACAGCACGACCGAGATTCCGAGCAGGCTCGGAATCGCGATCATCAGGCGACGCAGGACGTACTGACTCATTGGGAGAGATCCCGTCTAGAGCTGGGGGATCATTCCTCGCGGTACCAGTCGTGCAGGTTGTCGGTTTCGTTGGCCCAGCCGCTGATGATCGGGCGCAAATTGTTGGCCGCCGCTTCCACCTTCAACCGGTGCTGCACCGGAATGAATACGATGTCCTGGAACATGAGATCGTTGGCCTTGATGTAGTACGTCGCGCGCTTGACCGGATCCATTTCGCTTTCGGCAGCCAGGATGGCCGCGTCGTAGTCCTTGTTGACCCAGCGCGGGAAGTTCGTGCCCTGCCACTTGTTCTCCTTCGTGGCGACGTTGGTGGACATATAGCGGCGCATATGCTGCGACGGATCCGGCTGGCTCAGAGGGATCTGGAACATCTCGAGATCGGCGTAGAAATGCGCATAGGTATCGGGGTTCGCGACGTCGGAGGAGAAGAACACGGACGCCACCACCGACTTCAGCTCGACATCGATGCCGGCCTTTTGGCAAGCTTGCTTGATGATCGCTTGCGTCTTCTGACGCGGGCCGTTGATCGAGGTCTGGTAGACGAGCTTCAGCTTCTTGCCGTCCTTCTCGCGGATACCGTCCGCGCCCGGCTTCCAGCCGGCGTCGTCCAGAACTTTCGAAGCCTTTTCGACGCTGAACTCCCAGGAGGTGTTCTTCGAGACGAATTTTTCCGGACCGTTGAGGAAGTTGGCGGTGGTGCGGCCGGCACGGCCGTAGATCGCCTTCTTCACCGATTCGCGATCGACCAGCATCGACAGCGCCTTGCGCACCGCAGGATCGGAGAACAGCGGATGCTTGGTCTTCATCGAGGAACGTTCGCCGTCGACCTCGGTGTTGGGATCGGTGAAATTGAGCGCGATGAACTCGGTGTCACCGCCCACGGCGTAGATGGTCTTGCCCTTGCCGCCCTTCTCCAGGCGCAAGAGGACGTCGTCCTCGACCTGGATGTTCCAGCCGAAATCATACTCGCCGGTCTGGATCACGGCACGCGCGGCCGAGACGGCATCGCCGCCGCCCTTCATCTCGACCGTGTCGAAGTAGGGCCGGTTCGGCATGTGGTAGTCGGGATTGAGCTGACCGCGCACGAGATCGCCCGGCTTGAACTCCACGAACTTGTAGGGACCGGTGCCAACGGGCGAAAGATTGGTCGGCGCCTCCCGCGATTTGGACCCCTTGTAGTCCGCGAACAGATGTTTCGGGATGATGGTGTTGGGAGCCCCGACGAAGGCGTCGGCCCAGAACGGCGTCGGCTTGTTGAAGAGGATGCGAACCGTGAGATCATCCACCTTCTCGACGGTGATGTCGCGATGCGTCGCGATCGTCAGCGCGGAGGTCGCCGGATCCTTCGCGTATTCCCAATTGAACACGACGTCGTCGGCGGTGAACGGCTTGCCGTCATGCCATTTCACGCCTGGCTTCAGTTTCCAGGTCACCGACTTGCCATCGGCGGCCAGGCCGCCGTTCTGGATCGAGGGGATTTCGGCCGCCAGAACCAGCTTCATATTGCCGTCGGGGTCCCAGCAGGCGAGCGGCTCGTAGAACAGGCGCGAGCCGTCCTGGTCCTTGGTGCCGGTGGCGAAATGCGGGTTGAGCAGGGTCGGGCCTTGCCACCACAGCAGCTTCAGCGCACCGCCGCCGCCGCGCTTGGTCGGCTTGTAGGTCTGGGCACCTTCTGCCATGGCGACGCCGCCGAGCGCGAGGATCTGGTTGGCGAGGGGCGCCGTCAGGCCGACCGCGGCCATGCGCTTGATGAAGGCGCGGCGATCCATCCGCCCGTCCTTCACTTTGCCGATCATCGAACGCAGTTCTTTATCCAGCATGGTTGTCCCCCGTCTGGTTCCCGTATGGATACAGGCGGCCGCAAGAGACGGCCGCCTGATTTTGCTGGCGGTAGATGGCACACCGAATGGGCCCCTCGTCAACTGGGACCGTGTGTATGCAAACGGTCTTCTGTCTGTCCGTTGGGCAAAACCGCGTTCCGCAGCCCATCCGTTCGGCAATCCTGCGCCAAAACACGCGGGAATCCGCGCTGCACTGCGGAAAATTTGTTCGCCGGATCAGACGAAGTATCGAGGCCGAATTCTACGCGACGGACATATCCAGTGGCGGCGCAACGTCGTCCGGCAGCGGGCATACATAGGGTGTCTTGGTCGTCCGCTTCTTCAGGTCCGCTTTCGCAGCCGTGATCAGTTCCGGATCCGTCAGCGCCTTGATGCCGATACCGGCCATCGCCTTCGCCGCCTGCACCATCGCCTTGTGGGCGTGTCCACTCTTGCCCTGCGCCACCACCTGCCAGGTGTGGAAGGGCGTGCCGATTGCAACCGTTGGTGCGTGAACCTGCACGGTCGGCACCACCCAGCTCACGTCGCCGACGTCGGTCGAGCCGACCAGCGGATTGCGCTTGGCATCGAGCGGCACCAGGAAGTCGGCCAGCGGCCGATCGGTCGGCTCCATGCCGATCGCGTAGTAGACCGACGCGATGTCCTTGTCGCTCAGCGTCGCGCGGATCTGGCTGGCAAAACCCTTGTCCGCATCGTCGAAATGCGGCGGGCCCAGCTCTTCCATCACCCGGTGCAACGCCTGTTCCAGCGGCGTATTCGGCAGGATGTTGGAGACCGCGGAGATGATCTTCATCTCGACCTTGGTCTCGGTCATCAACGCCGCACCTTCTGCGATCTTGCTCACGCGCCCGACCAACTCGTTCATGCCGGGCAGATCGCGGGCGCGGATCGAGTAGCGTACGCGCGCATGCGCCTGCACCACGTTGGGAGCGATGCCGCCGGTGTCGAGCAACGCGTAATGCACGCGCGCATCGCTCGGCATATGCTCGCGCATGTAGTTCACGCCGACATTCATCAGTTCCACCGCATCGAGCGCGGAGCGGCCGAGATGAGGCGAAGCCGCGGCATGCGAGGTCCGGCCGGTGAAGATGAAGTCGGCGCGCGTGTTGGCGAGCGATGGCGTCACCGCCACTTCCCAGAAGCTGTGTGGGTGCCAGGTGATGGCGATGTCGGCGTCTTCGAACGCACCGGAGCGCACCATGAAGGCCTTTGCCGCGCCGCCTTCTTCCGCGGGACAGCCATAATAGCGCACGCGACCGGGCACCTTGTTCTCGGCCAGCCAGTCCTTCACCGCGGTCGCAGCGAGCAGCGCTGCGGAACCGAGCAGATTGTGACCGCAGCCATGGCCGTGACCGCCGGTCTCGACCGGACGATGCTCGGCGACGCCCGCCTCCTGGCTGAGGCCGGGCAGCGCGTCGTATTCACCCATGAACGCGATGACCGGACCGCCCTCGCCCCACTCGCCCATCAGCGCGGTCGGAATGCCGGCGACGTTCTCGGTGATACGGAAACCCTGGTGACGCAGCTCGGCGAGATGCTCGGCGGCGGACCGCGCCTCGGTATAGCACACCTCCGGCATGCCCCAGACCTTGTCGCTGAGGTCGATGAAACGCGCCTTGATCGTGTCGACGCCACGCCAGATGTCGCTGCGATTATCCATTGCTTCGGTCCGTGATCTCTTGGTCAAACGAAGCGGCAATGGTTAGCAGCTTCGTTGCACCCCGCCTAGCACCTCGCGAGACACCAGCCATGCGGCTGAGGCCGGAATGAGCAGCCGCCTGTCATCTGTGCACGTACCGTTCCTGCCTTTCGAAGAATTCACACGCCGTTCTCCGGAATAGTTGCGGAACGAGGCTCCTCCGGCCTAAATTATGCGTGCGTCGCTCCGCTAGAAACGGCGGAGCGATGCACTCAGCCAGGAGAACTCCATGTCCACCCTGACCGAATGGAGAGTGCCGCCGGCCAATCAGCCGCGCGCGAGCGATTACGGTTTCAATCTCGACCGCGCGCTCGCGTCCGTCGTCGGCCTGCACGCCATCATTCCGCCGGATGCCTTCAGCGCCGAGACGCTGGGCACCGAGCGCGCCGGCAACGGCGTCGTGATCGACGACGGGCTGGTGCTCACCATCGGCTATCTCATCACCGAGGCGGAATCGGTGTGGCTGCACCTCGCCGACGGGCGCGTCGTCGAAGGCCACGCACTCGGCTTCGATTCCGTCACCGGCTTTGGCCTCGTCCAGGCGCTCGGCCAGCTCGACGTCGAGCCCTTGCCGCTCGGCATTTCGGCGCAGTCCCGGCTCGGCGACCGCGTCGTGGTCGGCGGCGCCGGCGGACGCACGCGCTCGGTCGCAAGCCAGATCGTCGCCAAGCAGGAATTCGCCGGCTATTGGGAATATCTGCTGGACGAGGCCGTCTTCACCTCTCCCGCGCATCCGAACTGGGGCGGCACGGCGCTGCTCAACGAGCGCGGCGAACTGATCGGCATCGGCTCGCTCCAGCTCGAGCGCGAACGTGACGGCAAGGCCGAGCACGTCAACATGATCGTGCCGATCGACCTGCTGAAACCGATCCTGGACGACCTGCGCAAATTCGGCCGCGTCAACAAGCCGGCGCGGCCCTGGCTCGGGCTCTACTCGACCGAGATCGACAACCGCGTGGTGGTGATCGGGATCTCCGCCAACGGCCCGGCCGCTCGCGCCGAGCTCAAGACCGGCGACGTCATCCTCGCCGTGGACGGCGACAAGGTCACGAGCCAGACGGCGTTCTACAAGAAGATGTGGGGGCTCGGCGCCGCCGGCGTCGACGTCCCGCTCACCGTGCATCATGAGGGCGTCACCTTCGATGTCACGGTGACCTCGACCGACCGCTTCAGGCTGTTGAAGGCGCCGAAGCTGCACTGATCCCAACGCTCGAGGATGCCGCCAAGGGAAGCTGCAATGAGCGAGGCCGTGATCGACGACATCGTGGCCGTGCTGCCGCCGCTGCTCAACGCGCTGGAAGCGCTTGGCTTCTTCCAGCGGCATCTGCATCCGCCGGCCTTTGCCTCGGTGATGAATGCGATCGGCACGCCCGACGAGGTGCTGCAAACGGCACATGCCGCGATCGGAGAATGGCCGGAGCAGTTCGCCGGACTGCGCGAGCGCCTGGATCGTGCCTGCAACGAGACGCTCGCCGCCTTTGCCGGCATCCGCGAGGTCGAGCGCGGCAGCGGCGATCTCGTCGCAGTCTTCCGCGCGCTGCGCCATGTGCCTCGCGCACAGGAGGCGCTGTATCCGCTGTCGGCCCAGTTTCCGCCGGTGAGCAATTCCTTTCTCAACGCCGCCAATCGCGGAAATGACGATCTGCTGTCGCGGCTGGAAGCCGGCGCGAGCGAAGACACCGGCATCTTCCACGACCATAACGAGCCCGGCAGCCGCGGCGGCTTCTCGGCCTATGTCCCCGAATATTACACGCCGGATCACGCCATGCCGCTGGTGATGGCGCTGCATGGGGGCAGTGGCAACGGCCGCGGCTTCCTGTGGAGCTGGCTCCGCGATGCCCGCAGCCTCGGCGCGATCCTGGTCGCACCGACCGCGACCGGCCCGACCTGGGCGCTGATGGGCGACGATACCGACACGCCCAACCTCATGCGCATCCTCGAGACCGTGCGCAGCCGCTGGACCGTCGATGCCTCGCGCCTGCTTCTGACCGGCATGAGTGACGGCGGCACCTTCTGCTATGTCACCGGCCTCGACGGCGCCTCGCCCTTCACGCATCTTGCGCCGGTCTCAGCGACCTTCCATCCGCTGATGGCGGAGATGGCGGACGCGGCGCGCCTGCAGGGCCTGCCGATCTTCATTACCCACGGCAAGCTCGACTGGATGTTTCCGGTACAGACCGCACGACAGACCCAGGCGGCGCTCTCCGCCGCCGGCGCCGACGTCGCCTATCGCGAGATCGACGACCTCAGCCATACATATCCGCGCGAGATCAACGCGGAGCTGGTGCAGTGGCTGAATGGCGAATGAACGGCTCGTCCTTACCTGCGCCGTACTGGCGCGGAACCATCACTCCGGGCCGACGTTATCGCCCGTCACCGGAGGTTCGCCATGCAGACTTTTTTCGGAATGATTTTGGGTGCGCTGCTGCTTGCGTGCGGCGTTTACGTCTATGACTCCATGCAGACGTCGTCAGTCGCCAATGGCGAGGTCGCGACGACCAATCGCACCATCGTCAACTGGGATGTCGCCAAGGCCGATTGGGACGCGTTGCGCGACCGCGCGCACAAGGACTGGGTCCGGATCTCGTCGAAGTAACGATGCCGCATCATGAACAAGGCGCCGTCGCGAACTTCGCGGCGGCGCCTTTGTGTTGTGCGCAATGATGGATGATCGCTCGTGTCAGTTCATCTTGGCCTTGCGGGCATCGGCGATGACCTGCTCGAACTCGGTCATGCTGAGCACGCCCGGCACGCGGTACTTGCCGACGATGAATGACGGGGTACCGTTGAACCCGAAGGCTTCGGCCTGCTCGTTGTTGCGCTTGAGCACAGCGTCGATATCCTTGGCGCGGTCGGTGAGATCACGCTTCAGGCGGTCCATGTCGACGCCGGCAGCCGCGAGCAGCTCATTGATGCGCGGCTCGGTCAGGCGCGAGCTGACGCCCATCATGGCGTCATGGGCCTGATGGTACTTGTCCTGGAATTTCGCCGCGAGCGCGACCCGCGCCGCTGTGACCGAGACCGGTCCGAGGATCGGCCAGTCCTTCATCACCAGCCTGACCTTGCCATCGTCCTGGACGACCTGGCGCAGCTCCGGCTCGAGCTTGCGGCAATAAGGACAATTGTAGTCGGACCATTCGATGATGCTGATGTTGCCGTCGGGATTGCCGGCGACGGGAACATCGGGGTCGCGCAGCACCTTGGCTTCGGTCAAGACCTCGTCATCGTCGGCAGCGCGTGCCAGGGTGATCCCACCCGCTGCGAGGGCGCCCGCCCCGATCAGCGTCAGCGCGGCGCGCCGCGTCGCCAAAAGGGCCTTATTCCTGAATTCAGCCATATCTCGTCCCGTTTCGGTCCCATCGCCGCAGATACGGATCGGGACCGGGAAGTGTTACGCGTCATATAGAGCGTTGCGGGCGCGAT
Organism: Bradyrhizobium xenonodulans; assembly: GCF_027594865.1. NCBI lineage: Bacteria > Pseudomonadati > Pseudomonadota > Alphaproteobacteria > Hyphomicrobiales > Nitrobacteraceae > Bradyrhizobium > Bradyrhizobium xenonodulans. Next base: position 945,977 of record NZ_CP089391.1, on the reverse strand, counting down.
GTCATCGCCGGGCTATCAACGGGCCGCGGCCGGCGCATGCGAAGCCGCAACGCGAGGCAGCATCGCCATCAGCGTCCCGGTCATGGTGGCGATCAGCGTGGTCTTGCCCTCGTGTTCGGCAAAGGCCCTGGCTTCGCAGAATGTGAGCGTGCGACCGGGCTTGACCACTTCTGCCTTGAAGACGAAGCGCGCTCCGCGGGCGGGCGCCAGCAGCGTGGTCTTGAACTCGACGGTGAGGATATCGGCCTCGGGCGGCATCAGGGTGAAGGCGGCAACACCGCAGGCATTGTCGAGGCCCGCCGTGATGATGCCGGCATGGACAAAACCGTTCTGCTGCGTGAAGGCAGCCGAATGCAGCATTGCCAATTCGACCTCGCCCGGCGCCAGGCGGACGATCACGATGCCGAGCGTGCGCATCGCCGGCTGGCCGTCGAACATGGCAACGGCAGCAGCGCGATAACCCGGATTTTTCGGCTCGAACGCGGCCATGGCTCAGGCCTCGGCCGGCTGAGTGAGATACCTCGAGGCGACCGCGCGGATCGCATCGGTGAACGGCACCGATTTGCGCAAGCCGCGATCCATGTGCACACCGGTGATCTCGCAGAACGCGGCGATCTCGCGGGTCTCGGCATTGGTCATGTCGTGCCGGAAGCGGATCGACTTGTCGCGGATTTCGAGCAGATGGCTGCGGATCTCGACGATGTCGCCGGCGAGCAGCTCGCGCTTGTAGGTGATGTTCTGCTGCACGGCGGCCATGCCGCGGCCGGAGCTGCGCAGATAGCTCGGCGTCAGCCCGAGGCGGGCGAACAGATTCCAGTTGGCCTCGTCGAATTTGCCGACATACCACATGATGTTCATGTGGCCGACGTGATCGCACTGCCACGGATAGACCGTGCCGCGATAGGTCGCCTCCTGCTCCATCGCCATTTCCTGCCCTTTTTTACTTTTTGATACGGTAGCGTATCAGGGTCGCGCCGCGCTAGCAATACGGCACCGTATCAAGAACCGGTGAGGCTTTCTTCATGAGCGACGGCAAGGGCGACGTCTGGGTCGAGGCAGGATTTACCGAGCTGGCGCGCTCAGGGGTCGAGGGCGTACGGGTCGAGGTGCTGGCCAAGAATCTCGGCGTCACCAAGGGCGGCTTCTACCGCCGCTTCGCCGACCGCGCCGCGCTGCTCCAGGCCATGCTGGAACGCTGGCGCGAGGGACGCGCGGCGTCGATCGCGCAGCAGACGAGCCTCGACGGACAGGCGCCCCGCGAGCGACTGAAGGCGGTGATCCAGCTCTATTCGGAGCGGCTCAACCCGGAAGGCATGGCGATCGAGCTCGCGATCCGGCAATGGGCCCGGTCGGACGAGAACGCCGCGACGGCGGTGGCGAACGTGGACGCGGCACGGCTCAAGCACGTCACTGAACTCTATCGCGCGACCGGCCTCGAGGCCGAGGCGGCCGAGGCGCAGGCCTTTCTGTTCTACTGCTTCATCTTCGGCCAGAGCTTGCTGTTCGTCGAGCGCGGCCCGCGCAAGCGATCGCAGCTCGTGGCGAAATCGGCCGAGAAGCTGTTGGATTAAGCGACAGGACCAAGCAAAATGGCCGGAGCGTTGCTCCGGCCATCGCGTCAATGCGAAGCTCAGGCAGCGCCCTTCAGCTTCTTGTTGCATTCGCTGTAGTAGCCGCCGCCCTTCTCGATCCACTTCATGCCGCCATTGCCGTTGGTGGTCTTGTTGGCGTTGTACTGGTCGACGCAGGTGTGAAGGCGCGCCTTGCCGGCAGTCTCCTTGGCATATTTCGGATCGACGGCGTTCGGGTAGATCGCAGGTCCCGCCGGCAGAGTCGGCGCGGCAGCGGGGGCCGCCTCCTTCTTGGCCTGCTTCGGCTCGGCGGGAGCGGCCGGCGCAGCCGGAGCCGCCGCTGTCGGCGCCGCGGCAGGCGTCGCATCCGCACCGCACTGGGCCTTGCGGAAGTCATTCCACTTCATGGTGCCGAGCGAGCCGTCCTTCTTGGCGGCCTGGTATTTCGCGCTGCACTCCTGCGAGGTCAGCGCCTGGGCCGGCGCGCTCGCCACCAGCGCGGCAAAGCCCGTCAACGCAACGGCACACAGCAGCTTTGATTGGATGGTCATCCTTGGTCTCCTCCTTGTCCTTGGTCTTTCCCCGGGGAAGCGAAACGAGGATTGCTATCCTAGCGTGTCGGCGATTTGCGACAAGGAAGCGACGGCTCCCGCCGCCAAAATTTAGTTATGGCTGCCGTTCGGATTATTCATGTCGCGTTCAGCAACCCAAGCAGACGTTCCAATCCCTTCGCAATTCTCGCAAAGAAGAGTGCAACACCATGACCTTCACGTCCCGCCTCGCCGTCGTCGCCCTCGCCTCGCTGCTCGCCACCGGCACCGCCTTCGCGCAGACGGCCGCGCCGGCTGCCAAGACCGACACGGCCGCCACCGCCGACAAGAAGGTAACGAAGGAGCGATCGGCCGAGTCGCTCGAGTGCTCCAAGCAGGCGGACGCCAAGGGACTGAAGGGCAAGGAGCGCAAGAAATTCCGCCGCGAGTGCAAGAAGGAAGCGAAGGCCGGCACTGCCGCCCCCGCCGCCCCCGCCGCCGACAAGAAGTAAATCCGTCCCATTACGGCCCATGAGCATCCGTGAGAGGCGCGCGCATTGCGGCATGACGAGCCTGCAATTGTGCGCCTCTCGCTGATTTGCGATAAGGTGGCGTGAAGCAAATCACCGCCTCCCTGCCGTTCGAATGGCCGAGCCGTGCCGAGATCTTGAGCACGGTGGAGACGCTCGTCATCGGCACCGCCGGCGGCCTGGCATTTCTGCTTGCGGGCCTTCCCGGCGGGCTGATCTCGGGCTCGATGATCGCGGTCGGGATCGCCGCGATCGCCGGACGCAAGCTGACGCTGCCGCCGATCCTGACCCAGACCGTGCTGGTGCTGCTCGGCATTTCACTGGGCTCGGTCGTCTCGCGCCATCTGCTGCAACAGGTCAGCGCCTATCCGCTCACCATCGGCCTGCTTGCACTCGCGACCTTCTGCTCGACCTTCGGCTCGAGCTATTACCTCCAGCGCATCCATGGCTGGGACCGCACCTCGGCCTTCCTGGCCGGCAGCCCCGGCGCGCTGTCGCAGATCACGATCCTGGCGGTCGAACGCGGCGCCGACCTGCCGGGCATCGCGGTGGTGCAGACCATGCGCGTCATCATCCTCACCGCAGCGCTGCCGATGGTACTGGCCATCGCGGGCGTCGCACCTTCCACGGCGCCATCGCTGGCGACGGCGATCGCCTCGCCGCTCGAGCTCGTGGCGCTGGTCGCGGCTTCGCTGTTTGCGGCACTCGTTCTGCGGCTCATCAAATTTCCGGCGAGCTGGATGTTCGGGGCGATGATCGCCTCGAGCGTGCTGCATGGCGCGGACTGGATCGAAGGCGGCCTGCCGAACTGGGGGCGCGGCGTGGCGCTGATCGGCATCGGCGCGCTGATCGGCAGCCGCTTCGCGCGGATGCGGATCAAGACGCTCGCCGGCCACATCAGCGCGGCGCTGGGCTCGTTCACTGTCGCCATCGCCGTCTCCGCGGTCTTCGTCGGCATTGTCGCGCTCACCACGCAGGTGAAATTCTCCGACGTCGTCGTCGCCTTCGCACCGGGCGCGATGGACGCCATGCTGGCGCTGGCGCTGACGCTGCACATCGACCCGATCTTCGTCGGCGCCCACCACCTCTCGCGCTTCGTGTTCGTGACGATCGCGACGCCCGGCATCGTGCACCTGTTCGGCCGTACGCAGGACGATGTGGATGATTGACTAGCGCTTCACCGTCCGCGCAAATCCCCACGCCGCGATCACCGCCATCAGCAGCGAAATCAGCACGTTGTAGCCGGCGAGCGACAAGCCGAGGAAGCGCCACTGCACCTCGTCGCAGCGGACCACCTTCACGGTGTCGAGCCGCGACAAGAGATCGGTGGCGCTGCCGAGATTGACGACGGGGCCGGAGCAATCGGTCGGCCCCTTCCAAAAGCCCCATTCGACGCCGGCATGGTAGGTGCCGAGGCCCGCATTGGCGAGCGTCGCCAGCGCGAGGATCGCAAGACCGGCGAGCAGCAGCGGCCGCGGCGCACCGCTCCGCGCCGCGAGCGCCGTGAGCGCACCGACCGGGATCGCGAGATAATAGGCGTAGCGCTGCTCCAGGCACAGCGGACAGGGCAGGATTTCCAGCACGAGCTGGAAGAACCAGGCACCGGCGATGGTCGCTGCGGCGATCAGCGTGACGAGCGCCGAGGCGGTCAGCGCGGGACCACTCGCAGCAGGCCTGAATGCAGGTATTGCGGCACTCTGGGTGGTCACGGCAGCCTCTTCCGGTGGGTCACTTTCTCAAGGCTGTAACCCCGGCCCATGCGGCTGTCGAGAACGGCCGGGATCACTTTGGCGCGGGTTGACCCCGTCCTTTCCATGGCTATAGTCCGCCGACTTCGCGACGCCCTCCCTGGAGGGGCCGACCGAGGGCCCCTGTGGCGGAACTGGTAGACGCGCTCGACTCAAAATCGAGTTCCGCAAGGAGTGCTGGTTCGATTCCGGCCAGGGGCACCACGCTTCGCCCTCGGGCTTCGCGTGGCGCAGCCCCGCTGAACCGAATGGTGAAGCGTGTCCGGCGAAGCCTCTTGGCGAAGACGGACTGGTTCAACGAAGCTCCGCTCCCCTCCCTAGCCATCCGCCCGTCCCCACTGTATAAGCCGGTAGCTTCTTCCGTAACTCGAAGGAGCTCATATGAACGACCTGCATACGTGGCTTTCGCAGCAGCACCACGGTCTGCGGACCTTCCGGATATTCCAGCAAAAACTCGAGACGCTCGGCCGGGACGACCCCGCGCAGCGCGGTCTTTGCCGCCTGCTGAGCGGTCTCGTCGGCAACTATGTCGAGGCCTTTGACGAGGCCCCGCTGCCGGTCGAAATCGCCGACGGCGCCTATCACCGTCTGCTGGCGCTGGTGGCCAGTATCGATCTGAACGCCGACGCCGGCCGGCGGCTCCAAGATATCAACCGCGTAGCGGAGAGCCGGCTCTGGCAGTGAAAGACGGCACGGCTATCGCCATCGCGCGGCTTGATCACGCGAGGGGCGTGTAGGTCGTGTTCATCGTGTAGTCCTTGCGTGGACCCCGCACCACGTGACGGATGGCGAACGTTCCATCCGGCAGAAACAGGTAGGTCGACAGATATTCGTCGCGCTTGCAAAGATGGCGCGCATGTCCGCTCAGCTCTCCTCCGGGAGATGCAGACAGTGAGATCTCGTGAAACAGCCGCGGTGGATCTTCCTTGAAGAAGACGTTGAATCCTCCGCCGCTGCTGCTGAAGCCGCTGCTGCTGAAGACGTATTCGCGCTCGGCCTGCACAATGTTGCCGTTCGCAAGCTTCAAATATCCCTGTTCGCGATAGGCCAACCGCACCCTGTCCAGCGGCGTGAAGGTCGCAGTACCCTGCATCGTAGCCTGGCCTTCGATGACCCGGTCGAAGGACCACGAGCCGATCAGCCTTTTCGCAACTTGCGAGGCGTCACCCCAGCCAACGATCGTGGCTCCATTCATATCTTCAGGCCTGCGCATTGACCAACCGGTCCAGCCTCCCAGGACCGACAACTGGGAGTTCGACTTCAGCGAGCCGATACCTATATCCTACCGCAACGGATGTTGATGCAGCGAGCAGCTTTGATGGTCAGGAGACGCACGACGGACACTGACGCCGACGATCTCCCCCGCTATTTCGTCTGGGTCCGGGGCCTCGAAGGTCCCGAGCCGCAGAAATGGATGGCGATGGATTTCGGCGTCGGTGACTGGAAGCGGCCGCTGGTGCTGGCCTATCTGGCGTTGCCGGAGGAGGAGCGGCATCTGCCACTGTCCGCGCTGGCGCGGCGCTATCCGCCGCCAAGGGTGGACGTTCTGTAGAGCATGTCCAGGACGATCCAGAGGCTAGCCCCGCACCGCAGGTCATAGCGTCTGCCGGACGGTCGATGCCCCCATGATTATGGGTGTCGCGGCGTCCGCGCCGCGGCTAAGCTTGGCCTCGCGCCGCGGGGGACACGCGGGTCGCGGGACGATTGGACATGAGCGAACAGGGCGAGACGGGTGAGGTCATCACCATCCTCCTCGTCGAGGACGATGCGCCGACCTGCTGGCGGCTCCAGGATGCCCTGGCCAAGGCCGGCTACGAGGTGCGCAGCGCGGGCACGCTCGGTGAGGCGCGTCAGGCCCTGAACGGCGGCGCGCCGCGCGTGCTGCTGACCGACCTGCGGCTGCCCGACGGCCACGGCGTCGAGCTGATCCGCGAGACGAGGCTGCGCTTTCCCGATACCGAGATCATGGTGATCTCGGCGCTGGGGGACGAGGAAAGCGTGATCTCGGCGATCACGGTCGGCGCCACCGGCTATCTCCTGAAAGATGCTTTCCCGACCGACATCGCCACCACCGTGCGCGATCTGGTCGCGGGACATTCGCCGATCTCGGCCTCGATCGCCCGCTTCATCGTGCGCAGGACGCAAGGCGCCGCGCAGAACTCGGCCGAGCCGCCGCCGGGCCCCGTGCTCAACACCGCAAGACTGACCCCACGCGAGATCGACATCCTCTGGGGCATTGCCAAGGGCTTCAGCTACGCCGAGATCGCGAGCCATCTCGGCCTGTCCAGGCAGACCGTGCCCGGCCACATCAAGAACATCTATCGCAAGCTCGAGGTGCACACCCGTAGCGAAGCGGTGTTCGAGGCGGTGCAGCAGGGCCTGATCAAGCTGTGAGCGAGGTTGCGGCGAAGCCACCCATGCGCATGCAGCGCCGGCTGATTGCCTCGCGCCTCGCGCCGTATCTGCTGCTCCAGGTCTTGATCGTGATCGCGACCATCCTCGGGCTGCGGCTGCTCCAGCCGACCGACCCCGAAGACTTCGCGCTGGGCGGATTTTCGCTGCGGGAGGACGGCGCGAGCCGTCCGGTGATGCTGCCACATTTCACATCGTCACGCTATTCGCTCGCCGATCCTCCGCTCTACACCGGCGCCTTCACCTTCAGAAACGGCGGTGCCGGATGGTCCGTGTACCTGCCGCGCTTCAGCAACGCGGTGGAGGTCGCCATCAACGGCGTCGTCGTGCTCGACTCCCGTCGCGATGCCAATGCCAACCGGCCGGACCGCAACACGCCGCAGATCGCGCTCATCCCCGCCTCGCTGCTGCGCGACGGCAGCAACGAGATCACGGTGCGGCTGTTCGTCTGGGGTCCGCTGAAGGGCTTTCTCGACACCGTCTATGTCGGACCCGACACCGCGTTGCGTCCGTCCTACGAGACGCGCACGTTGCTGTTCGTCACATTGCCGGTGGCGTTCTCCGCCTGGCAATCGATCCTCGCCGTCATCCTCGCGATCATGTGGCTGATGCGGCGCCACGAGCCGGTCTATGGCGTGCTCGCGGTGGCGATGGTGCTCGGCGTGGCGCAGGCGTTCATGCCGCCGCCGGTGCCGCCGGCCACCACGTCGCGGCTCGCCGCAGTGCTGCTGGCGTCGGCCCCGATCGAGAGCGCCCTGATCGTCGTGTTCGCCCTGCTGTTCTTCGGTTGGCGCTGGCCGCGCTACGGCATGCTGCTGTTCCTGCCGGGCGTCGTGGTGTTCGTGGTGGGACTGCTGGGCGGCCCCCCGCTGCCACGCATACTGTTCCTGGTCCTCGGCATCCCCATGGTCGGCATCTGCCTGTTGCTGATGGCCGGCATCACGGCGGCACAGGTGGCGCGGCGCCCGGATGCGGCGAGCTTCACGCTCGGCTGCGCGGTGACCATCGTGCTGATCTGCTGGGTCCACGACATGCTCGCGGTCTTCGAGATCATGTCCAACGAACGCATCTTCGTGTCGCGCCTGTCCTATTCGGCGATGCTGGTCGCGATCGGTGCCGGGCTGACCTGGCGTTTCGCCCGCGCGCTGAACCAGGTCGACGGCTTTGCCAATCAGCTCGTGACGCGCGTGCGCGAGGCGGAGGAGCGGCTGAAGGCGAGCTTTGCCCGCGAGGAGGAGCGCGCGCGGGCCGCCGCGCTCGCCAACGAGCGCACGCGGCTGATGCGCGACCTGCATGACGGCCTCGGCGGCCAGCTCGTCAGCATCGTCGCGCTCTCCGAGCGCGGCCATGAGGGCGCGACCATCACGGATGCGGCGCGCGCTGCGCTGAAGGACCTACGCCTCGTCATCGATTCCATGGACGACATCGGCGGCGACCTGATGCTTGCGCTCGGCTCCTGGCGCGAGCGCGCAACGGCGCAATTGCGGCCGCACGACATCGCGCTCGACTGGCGCGTGGCGACGCCGCAGGGCCTGCCGCTGCATCCCGAACTGCGGCCATGGCACGTCGTCCAGATCGTGCGTATCCTCGACGAGGCCGTGACCAACGCGGTCAAGCACGCCCAGGCCTGCAATATCGCGGTCACCATCGAGACGCTCGACGACGGCCTAGGGCCGTACGGCATGATCAGCGTTACGGATGACGGCCGTGGTTTTGCGCCGGAGGGCAATGGTGAGGCCGCCGGCGCGGGCCGGAACGCGCGGGGCCTGCGCAACATGAGAAGCCGCGCCGCACGCTGCGGCGTGGTGCTCGACCTGTTCTCGGACGCCTCGGGCACGCGCGTACGGCTGCAATTGCCGCAGATTTTTCCCGACAGCGACGCGGCTGCCGGCTGAAAGCCCCTCCCCGAACGTGTGGGACGCGCGGAGAGGGGGAACGGGCCGGATTATGGTCATGCGGAGGACGGGGGGTTCGTCCGCAAGTCATCCTTGCGCCCGAAGTAATGCAATCAACTCAATCGAACGCGATCGTCAGCGCACACCGACGCGATTGACCGGACCGCCGCGGTTCATCGGCGTGCCCGCACGGACGCCGACGCCGGGCGCGCCCACGCCGGGCGTCGCCACCGCGACCGCGGCGGCTGGTGCAACCACCACCGCCCCAGTCGGCCGCACCACGCAACCCTTGGGCACGCCGACCGTCTTGCAATAGACCACCGCCTGCGCCGGGCTCGTACCCAGCGACACCATCGCCGCGCCCGCGAGCATCATGACCGTCAGCCCGGCGCTCAGCGCTCCCACTCTTTTCGACATCTTGCTCTCCTGCTTCCCGTTCGGCGTCCCGATGCAGTCACCGGGTCTCGCAGCCGACGTGCAGCCTGAATGGCAAAAGACGGCGCGCGGATACATGCCATGAAGATGGGGGTGCGGCCCGCCGGGACGGCCGGCCGATGCCATGAACATGGCATGGACCGGCGGCGGGCCTCCGCGAGATGGTTCGGCTCACCCGATCCCAAGCGGGACCCATCCCAATTCCAAAGAGGTGCTTCATGAAGACTTCAGTTCTTGCCGCGCTGCTGCTCGCCGCCGCCACCCTGCCCGCCACGGCGCAATCCGGTCCGACGTTGCAGGAGCAGATGGCCTGCCGCGGCGACGCCAGCAAATTCTGCGCCGAGCATGTCGGCAAGCCGCCGCAGATGAATGCCTGCCTGCGCGAGAACAAGACGAAGCTCTCCGACGCCTGCCGCAAGGTGGTGGAATCGCACGGGGGCTAACCCTTCTGTCATTCCGGGCCTGCGTGCCGCGCACGCATCCCGGCATGTCGAGATCGCCTCCAAAGCACGAATCTTGCAAGCGCTCTGCGTCATGACGCCGTGACTTTCGGAGTGCTCTTCAATGTACGACACGATCATCGTCGGGGCCGGCTCGGCCGGCTGCGTGCTGGCGGGCCGGCTGTCGGCCGATCCGCATCGCAAGGTGCTGGTGCTGGAGGCCGGGCGCGCTGCGCCGCTCGCCTCGGACATTCCGTCCGACTGGCCGACGATGTTCAACACCGCCGTCGATTGGGGCTTTTATACCGAACCGCAGGCCGGCTGCCGCGGACGGCGGATCTTCTGGCCGCGCGGCAAGATGGTCGGCGGCTCCGGTGCGATCAACGCGATGATCTATATCCGCGGACTGCCCTCAGACTATGACGGCTGGGAGAAAGCGGGCTGCATGGGCTGGGGGTGGCGCGACGTGCTGCCGAAATTCATCGCTTTCGAGGGCAATGCGCGCTTCGCCGATGATCCCTTCCACGGCACGAGCGGCCCCTTGCACGTCGCCGACGTTCCCTTCGTCGATCCCAATGAATTGAAATGGCTGGAGGCGGCGCAGGCCGCGGGTCTCCCGCACAATCCCGATTTCAACGGCCCCACCCAGGAAGGCGCAGGCTTCTTCCAGTTCGTCATCAAGGACGGCGAGCGCTTCGGCACCGGCAAGGCCTATTTGCGCCCGGCGCTGACGCGCGCCAATCTCACGCTGAAGACAGCCATACGCGTGACCCGCGTCATCATCGAGCGCGGCCACGCGATCGGCGTCGAATATCTCGAGGATGGACGGCCGAAGAGCGCCTTCGCCGCCGGCGAGGTCGTGCTCGCCTCCGGGGCCATCGGCTCGGCGCAACAATTGCTGCTGTCGGGCGTCGGTCCGGCCGACGAATTGAAGGCGGTCGGCGTCGACGTCGTGCATGATCTACCCGGCGTCGGCAAGGATCTCCAGGACCACATCAACATTCCCATCACCTTCTACACCAATGAGAAGATAGGGGTCGGCGCCTGGACCGACGAGAGTCTTGCCGCGAGCCTCGCAGAGTGGCAGGCGCATCGCAGCGGTCCGCGCACCTCGCCCTGGGTCGCCGCCGGCGCGCATGTACGCAGCCGCCCCGGCGTCGAGCCCGACCTTCAGCTCTATGGCGCGATCAGCCCGCACCGCGACTACGTCCGCTTTCTGTCGTCCAGGCCTGGCATCACGCTGCATGCGACCTTGCAGCGGCCGAACAGCCGCGGCCAGATCGCGCTGCGCTCCGCCGATCCGATCGAGCATCCCGCAATCGATCCCGGCTATTTCGCGTCGGACGCCAGCGGCAACGACATCGCGACCATGATCGAAGGCGTACGCATCAACCGCCGCATCGCGGCGCAATCACCACTGAAGGAATTGATCGAGGGCGAGGTCACGCCGAGTGCGGAGGCCGTGAGCGATGCCGACATCGCCGACTACATTCGCGGCCACTGCACGACGCTCTATCACGCCGCCTCAACCTGCCGAATGGGCACGGATGATCTGGCCGTCGTCGATCCGCAACGCCTGAAGGTGCGTGGCATCGATGGCCTGCATGTCGCCGACGCCTCGGCGATCCCGATCATGATCTCGGGCAACATCCAGACGCCGACCATCCTGATCGCCGAATGCGCGGCGGCCGCGATCCTGGGCTGACGACAAGTATTAGTCGTCGTCAGGTCCGAACAGCCTGATGTGCGGGAAGCCGCTGCGCGGACGGCTGGCATAGTCACGCCCGTCGGAATCTTCGCGGACGTTGCGCGCGACATCGTCCCAATCGGTGCGATCGCGCATGCCTCGCGGCTCGCGGGAGTCGTAGTAGCGGCGCTCGGTCCAGCGCTCGCGGCGTTCGATCCGGCGCCGCTCGGATGCGGCGCGCTTCACGTCGGAATCCCGGGCCTTGGCGTAAGCGTTGTCAGGTGAAGAGGATGGTTCTGTCGACGCCTGCTGCTCGGCAGGTTTTGCGGCCGGCGGAGGCGAAGTGGATGCCGGCTTGAGCGGCTCCTTGATCTGCTCCTTGGGCGGCTCGACCGCGGCCGCTTGCGAAGGCTGCGGCGCCGGTGGCTCGGCACTTGCCTGGGTGGCCTGCGTGGCTTCGTCCTTTGCCTGCGCGGGCGCGGCGATCACTGTGCCGAAAGCCTGCGTGCCGGTGAGATATTGCACGCGCTCGGAGGGCGCGCTGGTCGTGGCAGGTGTAGCAGCCTGGGCGGCGGCTTCAGCGCGCTGCGCCATCTTGCCGGCGTCCGGGCCCTGCTTGGGCGCGATCGGATTCATGATGTTGCCGGCGACGATACCGCCGCCGAGACCAATGGCGATGGCGACGACGATCGTTCCGGCACCGACGAAATAGGCTGTCGCGGCGCGCATTAATCCACTCCCTGTTTGGAGCGGGCAACGCTGTCGATTACCGGATGTTCCTGATAGGGGCGCAGTTCCCGAAGGAACTTGCGTTAGATCTGCTGCGCGACCTTCTCCAGCCCGATGATGCGGGCGAGCTTGCGCACTTCTTCCTTCTGGTCGTCACGCAACTGGAACAGCAGCGGCATCGCGGCCGACTTCAATTGCTGGACCTCATCGCAATTCGGATCGATCGGCACGCCCGGCGCGTTCGGGTTGGAAAGCTTGTTGGCCGAGATCTTGCGGACCACATTGCGCAGGGCGGTCTCGACGGAGGGCCAATAATATTCCTGCGACGACGACAGCTTCAGACGATCCCTGATGCCCGCGATCTGCGCCTCGGACAGCAGCGAATAGTTTTTCTGCGGCTGCGGCTTGGCGACGACTTTCGGCTTGGCCGGGGCTTCGGCCGGCGGAGCCTCTGCGGCGGCGGGGGCCTCGTTCACACTTGCCTTGGGCATCGGGAAATCGGCAGGGGTTGCAGCGGCAAAAGCCTGGCGCAACGGCTCGGTCAGCACCGGCGTCTGCGAAAGCTTGTCGGCGGGCACCTGCACCGGATCGATCGCCGCCGAGGCGAGGGCCAATGTCGGGACCAGACGGTCGGCCTTGGCGGCGCGGTTGGTCGAAAGCGGCTTCGCCGGGGCCTGCGTGATCATCTCCGCGCTGACGCTGGGCACGCTGTCACGGCCGAGAATGGCGGTGGTGGCCGCGCCGAGCACGAGGAAACAGGTCAGCACGACGATGGTGATGGCTTTCGACAAACGTCTCTCCGCGCCCAGCTTCAAGTCCACGTGATCAGTGCCCGGAAACTGGGCGATAATTAAGGCTTAACCGTGCCATTGCGGCGGCAATCGCGCGGACTAGGGCGACATGCCCCTGAAATCTCTAGAAAATCAGGCAGCTAGCGCCAGGTCGTAGGCATCCTGGATGTCGGCGACGATCTCGGAGGCCTCCCAGACCGCGCGCGGCTCGACCGATTGCAACGTCACCGTCCAGTTGCCGCCCCGGCGGGTGCGGGGGACCTTGACGATGTCGAAGCGCACGTTGCGGCACAGCGGGTGGCGGGCCAGCGCATGGGCGACGCGAACGCGGATTTCATCCAGCGTCGCGGCGGTCTTGCTGTTGAGAAAATCGAAGTCCATCGCCTGTCCCTCTCGTCCTGATTGGCGGCCGTGAGAGGGATTCTTGGCGGGCGTTGGTTAATCTGCCGTTAAGTGAGGGGGTTTGAAGGAGCGCTCGATTAACTGTGATCAGGCGGCGCGCTCTTCTCCGGGTCTTTACGGGGACGAACGCCCGCCGGCCTCGCGATATTCGGCGACCGTCCGCGCGACGAGACCATCGACCGCCATCACGTCGGTCACGCCCGACGTCGAGTGCCCGCCGCTCCAGATGTCGCGCCAGCGTTTCGGACGGCTTTCGCGCGCGCCGACGTCGATATCCTTGCCGATCTCGATCGCGCCACGGGCCGGCAGATCGTCGGGATCAAGACCAGCAGCCACGATCGACGGCTTCAGCATGCTGGTCTGCAAGCCCGTGAACGCGGTGGTGAGCAGAATATCGTCGGCGCTGCTGTCGACCAGCATCCGCTTATGGCGCTCGTCCGCCATGCTCTCGCGCGTCGCAATGAACTTCGTGCCCATGTAACCGAGATCGCAGCCGAGCACTTCGGCCGCATGCAGCGCATGACCATCGCTGATGCCGCCCGCGAGCACAATGATGCCGTCGTAGAACGCACGCACCGCTCGGACGAAGGCGAACGGATTGAGCCAGCCGGTCTGCCCGCCCGCGCCCGCCGTGAGCAGCACGAGACCATCGGCACCGGCTTCCGCTGCGCGCTCGGCGTGACGGATCGAGGCAACATCCGCCAGCACCAGCACGCCGGCATCGTGCAGCGGCTCCAACACCGGCGCCGGGGACCCGACCGACGTGATGACGATCTCGGGCTTCTGCCGCAGCAGCACGGCGAGATCCTGCTCCAGCCGCGCGTTGGAGCGATGCACGATCAGGTTCGGACAGAGCGGCGCGGCCTTGCGGCCGGTTTGATCTTCGTGCTGCCGCAGTCGCGTTTCGATCTCGGTGAGCCATGCATCGAGCTGTTCCGTGCTGCGGCAATTCACGGTGGGAAAGCTGCCGATCACACCGCTCTGGCAAGCCGCGACCATGAGCTCGACGCCCGACACCAGAAACATCGGCGCTGCGATCAAAGGCAGGCTGAGGCGATCGCGAAAATGCTGCAGTCGATCGGATGTCACTCAAGCCTCCCTGTCACTCTCGCCCGCAGCGCGGGCTTTGTCGTTCCATCCCGCATTCTCTGTGCTAGCGTCATCAGCAACATTGGCACGCCAGAAGCCGATGACAAAGCAGCGAGGAAACGCATGTCAGATCCGCTTCACGCATCGTCCCCGACTTGCGCGCAGACGCTACGCGCGCTGTCGCGTTATCCCGGGCGCACCGCTTTCGCCTGGCCCGGCGGATCGCTGAGCTATGAGGGCACCATCGACCTGATCGGACGTATCCAGGGTGTCTTCATGCGGCTCGGATTGCAGCCCGGCGCGCGCGTCGCCTTCCTCACCGCGAACCGCGCCGACAGCTGGTGCGCCGGCGTCGCCGCGCAATTGTCGCGGTTCTGCATCACCTGGCTGCATCCACTGGGATCGCAGGCCGACCAGCTCTTTCAGCTCGAGGATTCCGAGGCCGAGGTGCTGGTGGTCGATGCCGCCGCCTTCCGCGAGCGCGGCGGCGAGCTCGCCGCCCAAGCGGGCATGCTCAAAGCGGTCTTCACCATGGGACCGGCCGACTACGGCGTCGATCTGTTGCAGGCGATCGAGATCGAAGGCCACACCAGCCCGCTGTGCCTCGCCGGCCCCGACGATCTCTCGACGCTGAATTACACCGGCGGCACGACCGGCAAATCCAAGGGCGCGCTGCGCTACCATCGCGAAAATGCCGGAGCTGCTGCCGCGATCCTCGCCGACTTTGAAATCCCCGATGGCGCGCGCTATCTCACGGTCGCCCCGATCAGCCATGTCGCCGGCACGAAGGTGCTGCCGACCCTGATGCGCGGCGGCACCGTGCACATGCTGAAGGGATTCGATCCCGAGGCCGTGCTGGCGACGATCGCGCGCGAGCGCATCAATTTCACGCTGTTCGTTCCGACGATGATCTACGTGCTGCTCGATCATCCCGCGCTCGGCAGGACCGACCTGTCATCGCTCGAGCTCGTGCTCTACGGCGCCTCCGCGATGTCGCCGAGCCGGCTGCTCGAGGGCATCGAACGGATCGGGCCGGTGTTTTCGCAGCTCTACGGCCAGACCGAATGCTATCCGGTCTCGGTGCTGCGCAAGGCGGATCACGATCCCAGGACGCCGGAACTGTTTCTGTCCTGCGGCTTCCCGATCGCGGCCTGCGAGGTCAAAATCCTCGACGACGACGACCAGGAGGTGAAGACCGGCGAGGCCGGCGAAATCTGCGTACGCGCCCCGCATGTCATGGCGGAATACTGGAAGCGGCCTGATATCACCGCCGAGACGCTGAAGAACGGCTGGGTCCACACCGGCGACATCGCGCGCAAGGACGAGCGCGGCTACATGTTCATCCTCGACCGCAAGAAGGACATGATCGTCACCGGCGGCTTCAACATCTTTCCGCGCGAGGTCGAGGACGTGCTGTCGCAGCATGCCGATGTCGCGATGGTCGCGGTCGTCGGCGTTCCCGACGACAAATGGGGCGAGGCCGTCACCGCCGTCGTCGTGCCGCGCGAAGGCACAAAGCCGGATGCCGACGAGCTGATCAATATGGTGAGGACGCGCAAGGGCTCGGCGCATGCGCCGAAACAGATCCAGTTCGTCAAGCAGCTGCCGATGACCGGCGTCGGCAAGGTCGACAAGAAGGTGCTGCGCGCGGGGTTCTGGAGCGGACGCGACCGGATGGTGGGGTGAATACCCCCGGGATTCTACGGTGTCGTTGTGGCCCCGGCACCACAATGCGCGACGGAGTGTCCGCGGGCGGCGCCCGCGCGATTGCCGGCGAATCAGGGAATCAACTAGACCGCTGATGGGGCTGGGAAGCGGAGTGGGACATGAGAGTCGCTTCCCTGGAAAGTGCAGTAGCCGCGGTCACGTTGATCACGGCAATTATCGTGATGCTGTGGGAGATCAAGATCTTCTACGGCCTGTGAACAGGCAGGATACTGGCGTCAAACACGACCAGGCATCCCTTCCGCGGCGGCGGAAGCCTGCCGTTCAATCACGCGAAGAGCACCGCAGCGCGGCTCACCGCTTCTCGATCACCAGGCTCTGCACCGCGCGGCCAAAATATCCCTGCCTGTCGGCCAGCCGCGACATCGCAAGGCCCGCGCCGTCGGGGCCGATCCAGGATTCGCCGTCGAGCAGGATCCAGTCACCGACCGGCTGGCGTGCAAAGTTCACAGTCAGGTCGGCGTTGATGTAGGTCCAGGCGCGGAAATCCAGCGTCGACGCCGTACCGTTGGAGAAATCGGCGGCGACGACGGCGCGCATCGCCTGCGAGACCGCTTCGCCTTCGATCAGCGGATTGTCGACACGAAACCAGATGGCACCGGCGCCGGCCTGGCCGAAGCGGCCGCGGGCGGCGCGCATCGAGACCGAACGCACGAACGGGCTGGTGGCGGCATGGCCGTCCTCGACGAGAGAGTCCTCGGGCGACGGCAATTGGACTGGCAATTCCTCGACATCGTCGGGCAGCGCCAGTGTCTGCTGCTTGATCTTGAGCACGGTGGCGCCGACGACCTGGACGCCGTCGGCCAGAAGCTTGACCTCACAAAGCTGGATCTTGCGGCCCTCGCGCAAAACCTCGGTCGCAATCGTCAGCGGCGCCACCGGCACCGGGCGCATCAGATCGATGGTGACGCGCGCGATGTTCATCGGCACCGGCGTCGGAATCCGTTCGGCCGCCCATGTCACCAGTGAGGCAGGCGCCGAGCCGTGCTGCATGCGTCGGTCCCATGGGCCGGCGGCGTCCGGGCTGGTGACGACGCTGTTGCCGTCGACGCGGTAAATGGCGGTCATTGCGAGAGCCATTACAACGGCGGATCGATCGCTTCGTCGTACTCCTTCTTGAAGCGCGCGATCATCTCGGCGGCGGGGACGACGCCGTCGACGCTGCCGATGCCCTGGCCCGATCCCCAGATCTCCTTCCAGGCTTTCGGCTTGGCGCGCTCGCCGGAGGCATCGGTGCCGAAATTCATTTTGGACGGATCGGAGGTCGGCAGGTTTTCCGGATCCATGCCGGCGGCGAGGATCGACGGCTTCAGATAATTGCCGTGCACGCCGGTGAAGAGGTTGGAATAGACGATGTCGTCGGCCGTCGAGCCTGCGATCATCTCCTTGTACTTCTCGACCGCATTGGCTTCCTTGGTCGCAATGAAGGCCGAGCCGATATAGGCGAAGTCGGCGCCGAGAATGCGCGCGGCGCGGATCGCCTTGCCATTGCCGATGGCGCCCGACAGCGCGATCGGGCCGTCGAACCACTTCCGAGTCTCGGCGACGAAAGCCAGCGGCGAGATCGTGCCGGCATGGCCGCCAGCGCCGGCGGCGACCAGGATCAGGCCATCGGCGCCCTTCTCGATCGCCTTGTGTGCGAATTTCTGGTTGATCACGTCGTGGAAAACGATGCCGCCCCAGCCATGCACCGCCTGATTGAGCTCCTCGCGTGCACCGAGCGAGGAGATGATCATCGGCACCTTGTATTTGGCACAGAGCTGCATGTCGTGATCGAGCCGGTTGTTCGACTTGTGCACGATCTGATTCACCGCGAACGGCGCCGACGGCTTGTCGGGATGGGCGCGATCATAGGCGGCGAGCTCTTCGGTGATCCGCGCCAGCCATTCGTCGAGCAGCTCCGGCGGCCTCGCGTTCAGCGACGGGAACGAGCCGACCACACCCGCCTTGCACTGCGCGATCACGAGATCGGGCACCGAAATGATGAAGAGCGGGGAACCGATCACAGGGATCGAGAGGCGTCCCCTAAACAAGGCAGGCATGGACATTGCGGAGCGATCCTCTATTGGCCGACGAAATGGAAGGTTGGGAGCCATACCAACAAGGCAATCTTTCCACTGTCAAGTATTGCGTTTTGGCGCCGGCGCGGACGCCGTTACCGCAATTCCAACGCGCGGAATTCTGACTTCACCTCTCCCCATGGCAGGGGCGGCACCTTCAACGCGGCAGCAGTGTCACCCAATCAGATCCGGGTTGATCAGCCGCTCGAACGAGAACATCTCGTCCCATTTTTCCTGCGTCAGCAGCTTGCGTTCGGCCACCACGATCTGGTGCAGCGACTTGCCGCTCTTGTAGCCCTCGCGCGCGATCTCGGCGCATTGCTTGTAGCCGAGCAGGGGCTTCAGCACGGTGACGATGCCGAGAGAGTTCAGCACCATGTTGCGGGTGTGCTCCTCGTTGGCGGTGATGCCGAGCACGCAGTTCTCGCGCAGGCTGTTGACCGCGCGCTCCATGGTGCGGATCGAGAAGAACAGCGCGAACGAGATCACGGGCTCCATCACGTTGAGCTGGAGCTGGCCGGCGGAAGCCGCCAGCGTCACCGTGGTGTCGAGGCCGATGACGAGGAAGCTGGTCTGGTTGACGACCTCGGGGATCACGGGATTGACCTTGCCCGGCATGATCGAGGAGCCCGGCTGGAGCTGCGGCAGGTTGATCTCATTGAAGCCGGCGCGCGGGCCCGAGGCCAGCAGGCGAATGTCGTTGCAGATTTTCGTCAGCTTGCTCGCCGTGCGCTTGAGCACGCCGGAGAGCTGCACATAGGCGCCGGTATCCGAGGTCGCCTCGACCAGATCGCCGGCAAGGATGAAGTCGACGCCGGTCAGCGCGCTGAGATGCCTGACGGCGAGCTTGGGATAGCCGACCGCCGCAGTGACGGAGGTGCCGATCGCAGTGGCGCCGAGATTGATCTCGCGCAGCAGCGCGCGCGCCTCCGAGATGCGGTCGACCTCTTCGCCGATGGTGGTGCCCCATCCGCGGAATTCGGCGCCGAGCGACATCGGCACGGCGTCCTGAAGGTGCGTGCGGCCCATCTTCAGCACGCGGTCGAACTCGCGCCCCTTGGTGAAGAAGGCCTCTTGCAACTGGCGCAGCGCCGTCATGTAGCTCTCGAGCCGCAGGATCAGCGCGAGGCGGAAGGCGGTCGGATAGGTGTCGTTGGTCGACTGGCCGTAATTGACGTGATCGTTGGGGCTGACATGCTGGTAGTCGCCCTTGCCGAAGCCGAGCGATTCCAGCGCGAGGTTGGCGATCACCTCGTTGGCGTTCATGTTGGTGGAGGTGCCGGCGCCGCCCTGGATGAAGTCGGTGACGAACTGGTCCATCATGTCGCCGGCGATGACGCGATCGCAGCCGAGGATGATCGCATCGGCCACCTTGGCCTCGATCGCGCCGAGATCGCGGTTGGCCATGGCCGCGGCCTTCTTGACGTAACCAAGCGCCTTCACGAAATAAGGCTCCTGGTTCATCGGAATGCCGGTGATGTGGAAGTTCTCCTTCCCGCGAATGGTCTGGACGCCGTAGTAGATGTCGTCGGCGATCTCACGCTGTCCGAGGAAGTCCTGCTCCGTGCGGCTCATGGGCGCTCCTTGCTTGCTCGCGCGACGTCCTTAGTTCTGGCACAGCGCGCTGGTGACGACGGTATCGGTGCGGCAGTCATCCGGTTTGCGTTGCCGGCCCGGGATCAGAACCTTGGCCGAGCATTTTTCCGCGGAATCGGCGTTCAGGCTCTTGCCTTCCTTGTAGCCCTTGCTCTGGCAGAGCTGGTCGGCGGCGAGCTTGCAGTCCGGCGCGCCGTTCGACGAGGCCGGACAGGCCACGCGCCCCGACACCATGGTCGACGGCTTCGCCAGCCGCGACAGATCGTTCATGGTCTCACCAGGGCTTTTGATCGGCGGCAGGATCGAGGGCAATTTGTCGAACAGCTTGCCCATTTCATTGATCAGCCCGGGATTTTCCTCGCGCGCCGGCGCGGCCGAGGGCGTCGCGGGTGGCGGCCCCTGCTCCTGCAAACCAAGCACCGGCGGCGCGGATTGCGGCCATCCAGTCCCGCCGGCAGCGAGCAGGAACAGCAGCACTGCTGACATCATCGTCCTAAGCCGCACAGCCGGATTGCCGGATCGAACCATCATGACGGCAAGCGTAGCCGAAGCCGGCGCAGCATCAAAGTGCTGCGGTTTAGATCAGCTTGACCGCCACCACGAAGCCCAGCACCAGCACGGCGGCGCCGACCGCCACCACGAGACCGAGATGCTTCTCGATCTTGACGCGGATCCAGTCACCATAGCGATTGAGCAGGATCGCGACGATGAAGAAGCGTCCGCCGCGCGCGACGATGGAGCACACGATGAAAAGAATGAGATTGTAGCCGGCAAAGCCCGAGGTGATGGTGACCAGCTTGTAGGGGATCGGCGTCAGACCCTTCAGCAGGATGATCACCGCGCCCCACTCGGCATAGGAGGCACGGAAGGCATCAACCTTGTCGCCGAGGCCATAGACCTGGATCAGCCAGTGGCCGACCGAGTCGAACAGCAGCGCGCCGATGGCGTAGCCGAGCAGGCCGCCGAGCACCGAGGTGATGGTGCAGATCGCCGCATAGACCCAGGCGCGCTGCGGGCGCGCCAGCGACATCGGGATCAGCATCACATCCGGCGGGACCGGAAAGAAGGAGCTTTCTGCGAAAGCCACGGCTCCCATGATCCAGAGCGCGTAGGGCTTGTGGGCGGCGTCGATGCACCAGTCGTAGATACGTTTCAGCATGGCGCCGCGATGAAGCACCATGGGACGGATTTGTCCATCGCGAGTTTTGTGACGTTCTGGTGGCGCTTGAATTAGTGGCGCTTGCGCGCCACGCGGCCCTCGATCGCGACAATTGGCCGCCTGGCGGCGACGCTGGGTGACGCGACTTTGGGCAGTTTCATCGAAGATTTCGGCAGTTTCTCGGCAATGCCGAGCATCTCTTCTCGCCGCGTCATCTCGCGCCAGACGTCCTCGGGACGCACGCCGGCCGAGGCCCAGAGCACGGTGAGATTGTAGAGCAGGTCGGCGCTTTCCCGGATCACGGCCTCGGTGTCGCCGTTGACCGCATCGATCACGACTTCGATAGCCTCCTCGGCCAGCTTCTTCGCCATTTGGGAGGGCCCACGCTGAAACAGCCGGGCCGTACGCGATGTTGCCGGATCAAGATCTCTGGCCGCGAGCACAGCCAGATATAGCCGCTCAAGCGAATCACTCATGGAACTCGAAACTACCCTAAACCAATGGCGAGCGCGTTAACGCGCGACAATAAAATCAGAAAACAGGCCGGCGCGGCTAGCGCGACAGCCCGTTCGTCGATGACGTATTACCGATCGGTTAATAGCAACCGTAGCCGGAATAGCCGTGCGAGCAGACCTTGTCGTAGCCGCCATAGCGCTCTTGGTAGCCCGAGCCGTAATAATAGGGACCATAGCCGGGGCCGCTGTAGTAGGTCGGGCCGCTTTCGTAATAGTAGCCCGGACCCGGTCCATAGGCGTAGGCATCGCGGCTGGCTGCGATCGCGAGGCCGGTCGCGGCCAGACCGAAGACCGCGGCAGCAGCAGCGCCACCACCACCACCATGCCAATGACGACCGCCCGCGTAAGAGGCGGTGGGTGCAACGGCGGTCAGAGCCACCACGGCGGCAGTGGCAAGAACGGCCTTGCGGCCGGCGAATTTCGAAACTCTGTCAAACATGTCCTGGACCCTCCTTGGGACCTCGAATGGTGCCTGACGACAGGCTCATGTCTCTCAAACACCCGCATCCCATGTTGGGTTCCCCACCCCCAACACAAGCTGAACGGGGTTGCGTAATCGTGACGCAACCGCCGCTCATCCGCCGTTCATGTTGGCGCGCGCAGGCTACCGGCCAGCCGGCGCTGCGAGCGTCACCAAACCATAACAATGCGGGACCGGCGCAATCGATGGCAGGATTCAAGACGATCGCCCTTCGGGGTCTGCTGGCTCTCGCGATCGCGCTTGCAACATGCGTTGCACGCGATGTCAGCGCGGCCGAGACGATCGCACCGTCCGTTGCGATCCACTTCACCTTCGACCGCCCGTTGGACGCCAGCATGGCGCCGTTCTTCCTTGCCGCGAAGGACGGCGGGTTCGGCGCCGAGCGCCTCAACGTCTCCTTCAACAGCGCGGCAGGATCGCCGGAGGCGCTCGCGCGCGTCGCCAAGGGCGACAGCGAGCTCGCATTGGTCGACATCAACGAGCTGATCCGCTTTCGCGACCAGGACGACGCGGCGCCGGTCCAGGCGGTGTTCGTGCTGTTCAACCGCGCGCCCTACGCGATCGTCGCGCGCAGAAGCCGCGGCGTCCACCTGCTGCCCGATCTCGACGGCAAGACCGTCGGCGTTGCCGACGGTGATCTGTCGATGCGATTGTGGCCGGCGCTGGCGCAGCAGAACGGCATCAACGCCTCGCATGTGAAATTCCACAAGATCAGCGCAGCGGTCCGCGAGCCGATCCTCTCCGCCGGACAAGTCGATGCGGTTGCCGGCTTCAGCTATCTCTCGGCGGTGAACCTGCGCGACCGCGGCGTCCCCGGCGCCGATCTCGTCGTGCTGCGCTATGCCGACTATGGCTGCGAGGCCTATGGCTTTGCCGTGGTGGCCAATCCGGCCTTCGCCGCGGCGAAGCCGGATGCCGTGAAGGGCTTCGTGCGCGCGCTGATCGCGGGCATCGCCGCAACCGTCAAGGAGCCGGCGCGTGCGGTGAACGAGGCCGCGAGCCGCATCGACGATGGCGACCGCGATCTCGAACTGGAACGCCTGCGCACGGTGCTCGCCGACAACATCCTGACCGACGAGGTCAGGCGCAACGGCCTCGGCGGCATCGACCCGGCGCGCCTGGACCGCTCGATCGAGCAGATCGCGCAGGGCTTCAAATTCCGCAAGAAGCCGGCGGCGGGCGACATCTTCGACGACCGGTTCCTGCCGCCGGTGGCAGGACGGCTGATCAATTGAGCAAAACCGAAAGCTTCCGCTGTATCTCGCGGACGATCCCTGCTTAGAATATGGGCTCACCTCTCGACGACGAGCCCGAGTTCTTCGCCCGCATGTCCATCCTCCGCCTCTACACCCGCGTTCTCGAGCTGCTCGGCAAGGAGGCGCGGCTGGGCTGGCTGCTTGCCGTCGCCAATCTCCTGCTGGCGGCCTCGCAGTTCGCAGAACCCGTGCTGTTCGGACGGATCGTCGACGTGCTCTCGGGCAAGGCTGTGGCCGGGTCGAACTCGGCCTGGCCGTTCCTGGCCGCCTGGGTCGCGTTCGGACTGTTCACGATCGCTTGCAGCGCACTCGTGGCCCTGCAGGCCGACCGGCTCTCCCACCGCCAGCGCCAGGCGGTGCTGACGGACTATTTCGAGCACATCCTGCAATTGCCGCTGACGTTCCACTCCGGCACCCATTCGGGCCGGCTGATGAAGGTGATGCTCAACGGCACCGACGCGCTGTGGCGGCTGTGGCTCGGCTTCTTCCGCGAGCATTTCGCCGCCATCCTCTCGGTCGCGGTGCTGCTGCCGCTGTCCCTCTATCTGAACTGGCGGCTCGCGATCCTGCTGTTCGTGCTCTGCATCGTCTTCACCGTGCTGACCACCTTCGTCGTACGCAAGACCTTCGGCATGCAGATGGCGGTCGAGGAGCAATATAGCGAGCTCTCCGCGCGCGCCTCCGACGCCCTCGGCAACGTCGCGCTGGTGCAGAGTTTTGTGCGCGTCGAATCCGAGGTGAAGGGACTGCGTTCCGTCGCCGACGAGTTGCTCGCCGCACAAATGCCGGTGCTGTCCTGGTGGGCACTCGTCACCGTCATCACGCGTGCCTCCACCACCATCACGGTGCTCGCGATCTTCACGCTCGGCATCGCCCTGCACGACCAGGGGATGACCTCGGTCGGCGAGATCGTGATGTTCGTGAGCTTCGCGACGATGCTGATCCAGAAGCTCGAGCAGGTCGTGAGCTTCATCAACAACGTGTTCATGGAAGCCCCGCGCCTGCGCGAGTTCTTCAATGTGCTCGATGCCGTGCCCGCGGTGCACGACCGCCCCGACGCGATCGATGCGGGGCGGCTGTCCGGCCTCGTCGAGTTCAACGACGTCACCTTCTCCTATGATGGCAAGCGCCCGGCGATCGAGGACCTCTCCTTCACCGCCTTGCCCGGCCAGACCATCGCGCTGGTCGGCCCGACCGGCGCCGGCAAATCGACTGCGATCGCGCTGCTGCATCGCGCCTTCGATCCGCAATCCGGTTTCATCAAGATCGACGGCATGGACGTGCGCGGCGTCACGCTGACCTCGCTGCGGCGGAACATCGGCGTGGTGTTCCAGGAGGCGCTGCTGTTCAACCGCTCCATTGAGGACAACCTGCGCGTCGGCAAGCCGGATGCGACCGAGGCCGAGATGCGCAAGGCCGCCGAGCGCGCGCAGGCACTCGACTTCATCGAGCGCAGCGGCGGTTTCGAGACCAATGCCGGCGAGCGCGGCCGCATGCTCTCCGGCGGCGAGCGCCAGCGGCTGTCGATCGCCCGCGCGCTGCTGAAGGATCCGCCGATCCTGATCCTGGACGAGGCCACCAGCGCGCTCGACGCCGTCACCGAGGCCAAGGTGAACGCCGCTCTCGACGAAGTGATGAAAGGCCGCACCACCTTCGTGATCGCCCACCGTCTTTCCACCATCCGCAATGCGACGCGGATCCTGGTGTTCGAGAATGGCCGTGTGATCGAAATCGGAACTTTCGATGAACTCGTGGCCAAAGGCGGCCATTTTGCGGAGCTCGCCAGGGCCCAGTTCATGGTTCAGGAGACGGCACGGGCCAGCGTGACGGCGGCTGAGGCTGCCGCGACCGCTGCCAAGTCCCCATAGCAAGTCCCCACAGGACCGTCGAAATTCGGCCTATTTCATTGCGGAATACCGCCCGGAAGCCCCTGTTCTCGGCGCACCAGCCGGTATAGGTTTGCGACGCCGCAAGCGGCGGCGCTGGATTTCAGAACCGAACATCAGATCACGAGAGCCGACCGTATCAGGCGGGTCTCCAAGGACCGGAATCGGATAGTGCACGCCCTTCGCCCGCTGCTTCGCAAATCCCTGTTCAACCTGTTCGCTGCGACGCTCGCATGCGCCGCATTGCTTGCGCCGCGCGCGGCGAGCGCCGAAGCGCTGCTCCTGATCGAGGCCGACAGCGGCAAGGTGTTGCAGGCGGAGAACGCGACCGTCCCGTGGTATCCCGCGTCCGTCACCAAGATCATGACCGCCTATGTAACGCTGAAGGCGGTGAAGGACGGCAGGCTCACGCTCGACACGCTGCTCACGGTGTCGCCGACGGCGGCCTCGCAGTCGCCGTCGAAGATGGGGTTCCGTCCGGGAACGCAGCTCACCGTCGACAACGCGCTGAAGATGATGATGGTCAAGTCGGCGAACGACATGGCCGTGGTGCTCGCCGAAGGCGTCGGCGGTTCGATCGACGGCTTCTCCGCGATGATGAACGATACGGCGCTGAGGCTCGGAATGACGCAGACGAGCTACGTCAATCCGAACGGCCTTCCCGCCGACGGCCAGATCACCTCGGCACGCGACCTCGGTATCCTCGCACGCTCGTTCCTGCGCGACCTGCCGGAATACGAATATTTCGTGCACATCCCGGCAATCCGCTTCGGCAAGCGCGTCACCGGCAATTTCAACAAGCTGATCGGCCGCTATCCTGGCGCCGACGGTTTCAAGACCGGTTTCATCTGCGCCTCCGGCTACAATCTCGTGGCATCGGCGACGCGCAACGGGCGCCGGCTGATCGCCGTCGTGCTCGGCGCCAATTCCGGCACTGCGCGCGCGGTGAAGGCGGCGCAATTGCTCGAGCGCGGCTTCGGCCAGGACAATCTCACCTGGCTCCGCCCCTCGCTCGGCACCGTCGACAAGCTGGTGCCGGTCGACGCCTCGCCGCCGAACCTGCGCGAGGACATGTGCGGCGGCCATCGCAAGCGGCCGGCCAGCGACGACGACGACGCGCTGATCGCGGCCAGTGGTGGCACGGCAGGATCGGCCTCCATGACCGGCGGCGAAGCCCAGGTCACCTTCTTCACCGCGGGCCTCCAGCCGCCCCTGATGAAAGCCTCCGAGCTGATGGCTTCGGCCCCGGCGGCGGCCGAGCCCGTGCTGGTCTATACCGGCCCGACCCGCACCGGCACCGCCCTGATCGCGGCGGTCGCGGCCGATGCCGACCAGCAGGCCGCATCAAAACCGCGTGGCAAGAAGTCGCGCGTCGCCAAGAAGCCTGACGCCACCGACAAGCCGAAAGACGCGGGCAAGGACAGCAAGACGGCCGCGGCGAAGCCGGATGCCAAGCCCGACGCCAAGAATGACACCAAGACCGCAGCCAAGCCGGCCGGGACCAGGCATGCCGCGGCCAAGCACGATGCGGCGGCGAAACCCGCCGAGAAGCCTGCGGCAAGCGGCGACCAGGCGGCAAAGCCCGCCAAGCCCAAGGCTGCGACCAAGCCCCCCGCCAAGCCGGCCAACAACAGTTAACGGCGCCCACGGCAAAGCCGCGCGCCCGCTTCGCACTTGCGGCAAGCCGCGGTTTGCGACGATTCCAGTAGCCACTCCCTGACCTTTGTCCTAAGCGTCAACGGCTTGCCACCTGTTCCGGCAGGCTCGATACTGGCGGCAATGAGGCAAGCCCGAGACACAACGGGCTCTGGTAAATGAGGGGAGTTTTCCATGGAGCGCATCTGGCTCAAGCAATATCCGCCCGGCGTGCCTGCTGATATCGAGCCGACCCAATATGCATCGCTGGTCGACCTCCTGGAGGAGAGCTTCAACAAGTTCGCCGACCGCAAGGCGTTCATCTGCATGGACAAGTCGATCAGCTATCGCGACCTCGACCAGATGTCGCTGGCGATGGCGGCCTATTTGCAGGGACGCGGCCTCCAGCGCGGCGCCCGCGTCGCGATCATGATGCCGAACGTGCTGCAATATCCGGTCGCCACCGCGGCCGTGTTGCGCGCCGGTTTCGCCGTGGTCAACGTCAACCCGCTCTACACCCCGCGCGAGCTCGAGCATCAGCTCAAGGATTCCGGCGCCGAAGCCATCATCGTGCTGGAGAACTTTGCCCACACCGTCGAGCAGGTGATCGCGAAGACGCAGGTCAAGCACGTCATCGTCGGCAGCATGGGCGACCTGCTCGGCTTCAAGGGCGTGATCGTCAACCTCGTCGTCCGCCGCGTCAAGAAAATGGTACCGGCCTGGTCGCTGCCGGGCGCGGTGTCTTTCAACGACGCCATATCCGCCGGCCGTAGCCTGACCTTCAACAAGCCAAAACTGTCGCCGGGCGACGTCGCCTTCCTGCAATATACCGGCGGCACCACCGGCGTCTCCAAGGGCGCCACCCTGCTCCATCGCAACATCGTCGCCAACGTCCTGCAGAACGACGCATGGCTGCAGCCGGCGCTCACCTCGCCGCCGCATGTCGACCAGCTCATGGTCGTCTGCGCGCTGCCGCTCTACCACATCTTCGCGCTGACGGCCTGCTACCTGCTCGCGGTGCGCGCCGGCGGCTGCAATCTCTTGATCCCCAATCCGCGCGACATCGCCGGCTTCGTCAAGGAACTGGCGAAGTACCAGGTCAACAGCTTCCCGGCAGTCAACACGCTCTACAACGGGCTGATGCACCATCCCGACTTCAAGAAGCTCGACTTCTCCAAGCTGAAGATCTCCAACGGCGGCGGCATGGCGGTACAGCGCCCCGTGGCCGATCAATGGAAGGCGATCACTGGCTGCTTCATCGCCGAGGGGTATGGCCTGTCGGAGACTTCACCGACGCTGACCTGCAATCCGGCAACGGCAACCGAGTTCACGGGTACGATCGGCATTCCCGTGCCGTCGACTTACATCTCGATCCGCGACGACGACGGCAACGAAGTCCCGCTGGACCAACCCGGCGAGATCTGCGCCAAGGGCCCGCAGGTGATGTCGGGCTACTGGAACAGGCCGGAGGAGACCGCCAAGGTGATGACCGCGGACGGCTATTTCCGCACCGGCGACATCGGCGTGATGGACGAGAAGGGCTACACCAAGATCGTCGACCGCAAGAAGGACATGATCCTGGTCTCGGGTTTCAACGTCTATCCGAACGAGATCGAGGAAGTGATCGCGAGCCATCCGGGCGTGCTGGAATGCGCGGTGATCGGCATCCCCGATTCCAAGTCGGGCGAGGCGGTGAAGGCCTTCATCGTCAAGAAGGACCCGAACCTCACGGCCGAAGCCGTGATCAAGTTCTGCCAGGAGCAGCTCACCGGCTACAAGGTGCCCAAGCACATCGAATTCCGCACCGACCTGCCGAAGACCAATGTCGGCAAGATCCTGCGCCGGCAGCTCCGCGACGAGAAGAAGGCGGAGGCGGCGTAAGCGCCTCCTTCGTTCATGACTGATTTCGGCGACATCACACCATCAGGCATTCTCGCCTTCTGGCGCGAGGTCGGCCGCGAACGCTGGTACAAGCGCGACGATGCGTTCGACGCAGAGGTCAGGCGCCGCTTTCTTGCCTTGTGGCAGAAGGCGGCCGCCGGCGAGCTGGCGTCCTGGGAGGCCAGCGACGACGGCGCGCTCGCGCTCGTCATCGTGCTCGACCAGTTTCCCCGCAACATGTTCCGCGGCACGCAGCAGGCCTTTGCCAGCGACGCGCTGGCGCGCGACGTCGCCCGCCGCGCCATCGAGCGGGGCCTCGACCGCAGGGTCGATCCCATCCTGCTCGAATTCCTCTACATGCCGTTCATGCATTCCGAGCACCTGCCCGATCAGTTGCACTGCGTCGCGCTGTTTCAGAACACCGACAATGCCGAGAACCTGAAATACGCCCGGGAGCACGCCGATATCATCCGCCGGTTCGGCCGCTTCCCCCACCGCAACCGCCTGCTCGGCCGCGACACCACCGAGGACGAGCAGGCCTTCCTCGATGCCGGCGGTTTTGCCGGCTGATGACATAACGGTGAAGGGCCGCAGGCCCGGCCGCTTCCCCCGTTGGCAATATTGTGCAGGGCCGCCGCACGGTCTAAAAAGCGGGACCGATTTTCAGGGAGACTGACGATGGCGATCCAGACTGGCGACAAGCTGCCCGAGGCGAAATTCCGCGTGATGACGGCGGAAGGCCCGCAGGTGAAGACCACCGACGATATTTTCAAGGGCAAGAAGGTGGCGCTGTTCGCGGTGCCCGGCGCCTACACCGGCACCTGCCACAAGATGCATCTGCCGAGCATCTTCCTCAACGCCTACGCCATGAAGGACAAGGGCGTCGACACCATCGCGATCGTCTCCGTCAACGACGCCTTCGTCATGAACGCCTGGAAGCGCGACACCGACCAGCGCGACGAGGCGATCTTCCTCGCCGATGGCAATGCCGATTTCGCCAAGGCGATCGGCATGGAGCTGGACGCCTCCGGCAACGGCCTCGGCATCCGCTCCAAGCGCTATTCGATGCTGGTCGAGGACGGCGTGGTCAAGAAGCTGAACCTCGAAGCGATGCCCGGCAAGGTCGAGGTATCAGGCGGCGATACGCTGCTGGGGCAGCTCTGAGCCACGGCAGAAATGCCGTAGGGTGGGCAAAGGCGCGTCAGCGCCGTGCCCACCATCTTTCCTCGATTTAAAAGCAGCGGTGGGCACGCTTCGCTTTGCCCACCCTACGAAACCGGGCGATGACAGTTGAGAATGAGGCGATGTCGGCGCGAACGGCGCGCCTACTCCGCCACCCGCTGCTGCAACCGTGCCTTCACGATCCCGTCGCGCGCGAGCTGATCGGCGCGCTCGTTCTCGGGGTGGCCGGCGTGGCCTTTGACCCAGTGCCAGCGCACGTCATGCGCCTTCAGCGCGGCATCCAAACGCTGCCATAGCTCGACATTCTTCACCGGCTTCTTGTCGGCGGTGCGCCAGCCGTTGCGCTTCCAGCCGTGGATCCAGCCGGTGATGCCCTGCCGCACATACTGGCTGTCGGTGTAGAGATCGACGGTGCATGGCTTCTTCAGCGCTTCGAGCGCGGAGATCGCCGCCATCAATTCCATCTGGTTGTTGGTGGTGTGGCGCTCGCCGCCGTTCAGCTCTTTTTCCTTGTCGCCGAACTTCAGGATCGCGCCCCAGCCGCCGGGCCCGGGATTTCCCGAGCACGCGCCATCCGTGTAGATCGTGACGTTGGGAAGCTCGCTCACGCGACCAGTCCAGACGGCATCAGCCCGTAGTCACGCACGCTCGAGACGCTCTGGTGGAAGCGCAGCTTGCGGACATATTCGAGCGGGTCCTTCGGTTTGACCAGCGCGCCCGGCGGTACGTTGAGCCAGTCCACCAGCCGCGTCAGCAGGAAGCGGATCGCGGCGCCGCGCGCCAGCAGCGGCAGCGCGGCCTCTTCGGCTTCCGAGAGTTTTCGTACACGGCCATAGGCGTTGAGGAAGGCGCGCGCCTTGGTGACGTTGAAGGAGTGATCCGGCTCGAAACACCAGGCGTTGAGGCAGATCGCGACGTCATAGGCCAGCATATCGTTGCAGGCGAAGGTGAAGTCGATGATGCCCGAGAGCTTGTCGCCGAGGAAGAAGACGTTGTCGTTGAAGAGATCGGCGTGGATCACGCCTTCGGGCAAATGCTTCGGCCAGATCCCGCTCTCGAGGTGGTCGAGCTCGGCCGCGAGGAACGCGCACAGGCCCGGCTGCACCTCGTCGGCCCGGCTTGCGGCTGTATCGAACAGCGGCCGCCAGCCCGAGACCGAGAGCGCATTCGCCCGCTTGATCACGAAATTGGCGCCGGCCAGGTGCATGCAGGCCAGCCCCTCGCCGACGCCCGAACAATGGACGGCGTTCGGCTTGCGCGGCCAGACGCCTTCGAGAAAGGTGATGATCGCGGCCGGCCGGCCCGACAGCTCGCGCAGCGCCTCGCCGTCTCTTCCCTTCACCGGCAGCGGGCAGTTGACGCCGTGCTCGGCGAGATGCGTCATCAGCGCGAGGAAGTACGGCAGATCGTTCTTCGCCACGCGCTTCTCGTAGAGCGTGAGGATGAACGAGCCTTTGCTCGTATGCAGCAGGAAGTTGGTGTTCTCGACGCCCTCGGCGATGCCCTTGTAGGAGAGCAATTCGCCGAGATCATATTGCCTCAGGAAATCCGCAAGCTCGTCGGCGGCAACGTCGGTGTAGACCGCCATAAAAGTCTACTCGGCGGCAGCTTCAGGGCGCACCTGACGCGGCAGCGGGAAGAACTCGTTCTCTTCCGCAGCCGAGACCGTCTCCACATGCAGCGTGTAGCGTTCGGCGAACGCGTCCATGATCTCCTCGACGATCACTTCTGGGGCGGATGCGCCCGCGGTGATGCCGAGGCTCGTGATGTTGCCGAACTTGTTCCAGTCGATGTCGGCCGCGCGTTGCGCCAGCACGGCGATCCCACAACCCTCGCGCTCGGCGACCTCGCGCAGGCGCTGCGAGTTCGACGAATTGGGCGCACCGACCACGATCAGCGCATCGACCACCGGCGCCACCTTCTTCACCGCGAGCTGGCGGTTGGTGGTGGCGTAGCAGATGTCTTCCTTGTGCGGCCCGTTGATGTTCGGGAAGCGCTCCTTGAGCAGCGCCACGATCTCCGCGGTGTCGTCGATCGACAGCGTGGTCTGGGTCACGAAGGCGAGGTTGTTCGGGTCCTTCGGGGAGATGGTCTTGGCGTCCTCGGCGGTCTCGATCAGAGTCACGGCGCCAACCGGAAGCTGGCCGAGCGTGCCGACCACTTCGGGATGATGGGAGTGGCCGATCAGGAAGATCTCGCGACCGCGCTTGAAATGGATCGCGGCCTCGCGGTGCACCTTGGTCACCAGCGGGCAGGTCGCATCCAGCGAGAACAGGTTGCGGGACGTGGCGTCGGCCGGAACCGATTTCGGCACGCCATGGGCCGAGAACACGACCGGCGCGGTGGTGTTTTCCGGAATTTCGGCGAGCTCTTCGACGAAGATGGCGCCCTTCTTCTTCAACCCGTCGACGACGTACTTGTTGTGCACAATCTCGTGGCGAACATAGACGGGGGCGCCATATTTATCGAGCGCCCGCTCCACGGTGTCGATCGCCCGGACCACCCCGGCGCAGAAGCCGCGGGGAGAACAAAGCACGATCTTGAGGTCTGGTTTGGCTGACATTGAGCGATCTCGGGACCGAATCACCCGTTTCGCCTTCTGGCGGGGGCGGTCAATGGATGGAAAGGGCTAAAAGCGGTCTGCTTGGACCTTACGGCGTCTTTGAAGGGAATTGGGCTCCCTTTCGGGCGCTGTCAAGGCACTATCTATAGCAGAACCATTGCGTGGCTACCCCCTCCGGGCTTA
Organism: Bradyrhizobium xenonodulans; assembly: GCF_027594865.1. Taxonomy (NCBI): domain Bacteria; kingdom Pseudomonadati; phylum Pseudomonadota; class Alphaproteobacteria; order Hyphomicrobiales; family Nitrobacteraceae; genus Bradyrhizobium; species Bradyrhizobium xenonodulans. Next base: position 913,596 of record NZ_CP089391.1, on the reverse strand, counting down.
TATAGCCCGAATTCCCTGTCATCGCTGATGACCACCGGTTTCGCCTCCAGAGGGGTGGGCGAAGCACAAAGGAGATTTGCCATGAGCAACGCACCTCTGATGCCCAAGGCGACCGCCGTTTGGCTTCTCGACAACACCGCGCTGACCTTCGACCAGGTCGCCGATTTCACCAAGATGCATCCCCTCGAGGTGCGCGCGATCGCCGACGGCGACGCAGCCCAGGGCATCAAGGGCATGGATCCCCTCTCCAACGGCCAGCTCACCCGCGAGGAGATCGAGAAGGGCGAGAAGAATCCGGACTACCGGCTCCGCCTCCAGGAGAGCAAGGTCGTGCTGCCGCCCCAGCCGAAGCGCAAGGGCCCGCGCTACACCCCGGTCTCCCGCCGCCACGAGCGCCCGAGCGCCATCCTCTGGCTGCTGCGCAGCCATCCGGAGCTCAAGGACGCCCAGATCATGCGTCTGGTCGGCACCACCAAGAGCACCATCGCCAGCGTCCGCGACCGCACCCACTGGAACACCTCGCAGCTGACGCCGATCGACCCGGTGACCCTCGGCCTCTGCTCGCAGATCGAACTCGATTTCGAAGTGGCGCGCGCGGCGAAGGAAAAGCCGGTCGACGCCGCCTATGGCGGCGCCACGCTGCTGCCGGCCTCCGAGACCACCAAGAAGGACGAGTACGAGCCGGCCGAGCGCTCGAGCGACGACCTCAACGTCGACGCCGTGTTCGCCAAGCTCAAGACGCTCGGCGGCAAGAAGCAGGACGAAGAGGAGGAGTAGTCGTCCCTCCTCCGTTCGTCATCGAATGCAGACGCGGCGGGCCAACCCGCCGCGTTCTTGTTTGTGTCAGAACTTGTAGGTCACGCCGGCGCCGACCAGCCACGGATCGATATGCGCGGTGCCGGTGACCGGCAGGCCTGAGACGGTCGCGGAGTAATCCGGGCGCAGCCAGAGCTTCTTGACGTCCACGTTGAGACCCCAATGCCGGTCGAGCATGTAGTCGAAGCCGAACTGCACGGCGCCGCCCCAGGCATTGCTGACATGAAGGCTGGTGGCGGTGGCGACGATCGCGGGCGGACCTGCGATGGCGGCCGGCGCATTGGCGGCGGAGTTGTTGAAGAACACCGTGTAGTTCACGCCGGCGCCGATATACGGCTTGAACGCGCCGAAACTGTCGAAGTGATATTGCAAGGTCAGCGTCGGCGGCAGCAGCGTGGTCTTGCCGATCGGCAGGTTCGCGAGCGAGCCGGTGCCGCTGATCGAGTGCCTGGTCACACCGAGGATCAGCTCGGCCGCGATGTTCTTGGTGAAGAAATAGCTGATATCGAGCTCAGGCACGACCTGGTCGCTGATCGACAGGCCTGAATTCGGCGACGACAGCGACGGCACGCCCGCGACATTGACGGAGGAGCCGCCGGCATCCGGCAACACGCCGAGCACGCGCAGACGCACCATCCAGGGATTGAACGCCTCCACTGGCGGCGGCGCCTTCTTGTAGACCGGCAAATCGGCAGCCTGTACCGAGGCCAAAGTCCCCGCGAGCATTGCGCCAAGAATCGTTCCGAGCGTCGCGAGCCGCGCTACGTTTCTTATCGTTCCGTTCATTGCATTCCCCTTCAGCCTTCTCTCGCGCGTCGTTGCGCGACATCAGCGTCAGAGCAGAAAGGGGATGATGAAAGATTTGACGCCGATCAAATCAGGACGAATGCCTCGCGATTTGGTCGCGGCGTTGCGGATGTATCGCGGCAGGATAGTGCCGCACGTGATGTCAGGGCCGATCGGGATGGTTCAGCATGTACTCGCCGAGATCGCGCTGGCGGCGGTCGGAACGGGCGATCGCCCCATTGCGCTGGACGTCGCGGTCCTTGCGGCAGGCCACGTATTCCGGCGAGCCCTGGGCGTAACCGCGGCTCTGGCACACCGCATCGTCATCGTCGCCGCCCATCGCCACCGGCGTCTGGTAGCGCGCGGAGCAGGCGGAGAGAACGAGGCCCGCAAACACAAACGCAAGAAACGGTTTCGAATACATGGCAGCTCTTTCGTCCTCATGGTGAGGAGCCCGCGCAGCGGGCGTCTCGAACCATGAAAGGCCCGGATGCAGCAGCGGGCCTTTCATCCTTCGAGATGCGCGCCGGGGCGCGCTCCTCAGGATGAGGGTTGAGCGGAAAAATGCGGCCTATTCAAGCCCCATCTGACCGCCTCACACCCTCCCCTTCAACGCCTCGCCGATCTCGTCCAGCACCTTGGGGTCCTCGATCGTGGCCGGCATGGTCCAGGTCTCGCCATCGGCGATCTTCTTGATGGTGCCGCGCAGGATCTTTCCGGAGCGCGTCTTGGGCAGGCGGCCGACGGTGATGGCGAGCTTGAAGGCGGCGACGGGACCGAGCTTGTCGCGCACCAACGCGATGATTTCCTTCTCGATCTCGCTAGGTGCGCGCTTCACGCCGGCCTTGAGCACCAGGAAGCCGCAGGGCACCTCGCCCTTGATCGCGTCCTTGACACCGAGCACGGCGCATTCGGCGACATCAGGGTGCGAGGCCAGGATTTCCTCCATGCCGCCGGTCGAGAGGCGATGGCCGGCGACGTTGATGATGTCGTCGGTGCGGCCCATGACGAAGACATAGCCGTCCTCGTCCTTGTAGCCGGCGTCGGAGGTTTTGTAATAGCCGGGGAATTCGCTGAGATAAGCTTCCTTGAAGCGCGAATCCTGATTCCACAGCGTCGGCAGGCAGCCAGGCGGCATCGGCAGCTTGATGACGATCGAGCCCATGGTGTTCGGGCCGACCGGCTTTGCGGCTTCGTCGACGACGTCGACCTGATAGCCGGGCATCGGCACCGTGGGTGAGCCGTGCTTCACCGGCAGCATGCCGAGACCGACAGGATTGCCGGCGATGCACCAGCCGGTCTCGGTCTGCCACCAATGGTCGATCACCGGCACCTTCAACTGCTGTTCCGCCCATTCCACCGTCGGCGGATCGGCGCGCTCGCCGGCGAGGAACAGCGTGCGGAATTTCGACAGGTCATATTGCCGGATGAACTTGCCTTCCGGATCCTCCTTGCGGATGGCGCGGAACGCCGTCGGTGCGGTGAAGAGGGCGACCGCCTTGTGCTCGCTGATGACGCGCCAGAACGCGCCGGCGTCGGGCGTGCCGATCGGCTTGCCCTCGTACATGATCGAGGTCGCGCCGTGCAGCAGCGGGCCGTAGATGATGTAGCTGTGGCCGACAACCCAGCCGATGTCCGAGCCGCACCACCAGACCTCGCCCGGCTTGACGCCATAGAGGTTGAACATCGACCACTTCACCGCGACGAGATGGCCGCCATTGTCGCGCACCACGCCCTTCGGGATGCCGGTCGTGCCTGACGTGTAGAGGATGTAGAGCGGATCGGTGGCGGCAACGGGCACGCAGGGCGCCCTCTTGCCGTCGTTCATCGCCTTGCGGCGCAGGCTCGCCCAGTCGTAGTCGCGGCCCGGCGCGAGGTCGCAGATGTGCTGCGGACGTTGCAGCACGATGCAGGCCTTCGGCTTGCTGCCCGCGAGCTTGATCGCCTCGTCCAGCAGCGGCTTGTACTGCACGATGCGGCCCGGCTCGATGCCGCAGCTTGCGGACAAAATGAGCTTCGGCTGCGCGTCGTCGATGCGGGTCGCGAGCTCCTTCGCGGCAAAGCCGCCGAACACCACCGAGTGCACCGCGCCGATCCGCGCACAGGCGAGCATCGCCACCACGGCCTCCGGCACCATCGGCATATAGAGGATGACGCGGTCGCCCTTGGCGACGCCGAAATCCTGCATGATGGCGGCGAGCACCTGCACCTCACCCAACAGCTCGGCATAGGTGAATTTGGTGATGCTGTTCGTCAGCGGCGAATCATGGATCAGCGCGACCTGGTCGGCGCGGCCGCGTTCGACATGGCGATCGAGCGCGTTGTAGCAGGTGTTGACGACGCCGCCCGTGAACCAGCGGCCATAGACGCCCTGCGAGGCATCAAAGATCGTCTTCGGCGGCTCGATCCAGTCGATCTCCGTGGCTGCCTCGGCCCAAAAGCCCTGGGGATCGGCCAGCGAGCGCGCATGGATCTCGTGATAATTGCTTTTCCCCTGGATACTCATTCCCGCGCTCCCGTTCCCTTTATTCGCCTGGCCTTGACCTTGCGGCAGGACGGATGTCCCGCCATGACAGGGATCAAGCACCGGCGCTGTTTGAGGGCTATTTTCCCGGGAACGGGCCGCGGTTCAAGCTGAAAACGACATATCTTCTCCCCCTCTCCGCATGCGGGGAGAGGCGAAGAGCCGCTAGCTTTCCATCGCAGTCAGCCGCTGCAGGCGATCCTGCATGACTTTTCTCAAATCATAGCCCGGACGACCGAAACTCGCGTTCCGCGTGGCCAGGAAATCGCGCTGGGTCTTGCGCAGGTCGCCGGCCGAGCGCCCTTTCGAAACCTTCAGCACCCGCTCATAGGTCTCCGCGATCTGGCGGTCGAGCACGCCGAGTTGCGGATCGGCGCAGATCACCTTTTCGACCTCGCGCCTGGCGGTGGCGCAGTCGAACGAGGGGCCGTTGCCGGAATTCGCCGCGAGCGGCCGCAGCGGCTCGGCGCCGAATTTCGCGATCTCGGCGATCATGGTGCGGCGGCCGGCAGCGGCGTTCGAATTGCCGGGGTCGAGCTTCAGCGCCGTCTCGTAATCGGCCAGCGCCTTCTTGCGCTCACCCATCTTGGTATGGAGCACGGCACGGTTGTTGTAGGTCTTCGCGAAGTTCGGATCAAGCTTCAGCGCTTCATTATAGTCGCTCAGCGCTGCACCAAACTCGCCCTTGAACTGGTAGGAATCCCCGCGGTTGGTGAAGAAGTTCGGCTTTGGTGCCAGCCGCAGCGCCTGATCATAATCGGCGATGGCCTTGTCGTAGTCCTTCATCGCGGCGTAGGTGAGCCCGCGATTGTCAAAATATTCCGGCACCTTCGGATCGAGCCTGATTGCCTCGCCGTCATCGGCCACCGCCTTGTCGAGCTGGCCGAGCTTCTTGTAGGCGGCGCCGCGATTGGTGTAGCTGCGCGGTCGATTTGGATCGAGCCGCAGCGCCTCGCTGAGATCGCGGATCGCCTTCTCGTTGTCGCCGCCGAGATAGTAGTTCACGCCGCGATCGGACCAGGCCTGCGCGTCATCCGGCTTCAGCTTGATCGCCTGATCGTAATCGGCGAGCGCGCGGTCGAGCCGGCGCTGGTTGGTATAGACCACGCCGCGCAGCTCATAGGATTCCGCATCCTGCGGATCGAGCTCGATCGCCTTGCTGAGATCGGCTGCCGCTCGGTTGAGATCGCCGCCGGCCTCGCGCAAGAGGTCGCCGCGCAGGCGCCAGGCCTTTGCATTCTTGCCGTCGAGCGCGATGGCACGATCGATGTCGCGCAGCGCCTGCGTCAGCCCGCCCGAGATCCGCGCATTGGCATCGGCACGGACCAAGAGGGCCGTGGCGCGATCGGCCGCTGGATTTGAGGCCTGGTCGATGATGGCGCTGCAGGCCGTGATCAGCTCGGCCGGGGCCGCCTTGCTGCCCATCACGCAATCGACGCCGGCCGAGGCCGGGACGATGAGGACAAGGCTCAAGGTGGCACCGAGCAGCAAGGTGCGAAGCGAGATCTTGGCAAACGGGAACATTTGCGCGGAAGGATGCGTGCCGCACATTGGGAAGGCTCCATGACATCAGGTTTTCACCATTGTCGCGGCGGGGACGGGATCGGTTCAATTCGGCCGGTCGCTGGGGGCGTACAGCTGTCTCGCTCCCTCGTCCCCCTTGCAGGGAGAGGCGAAGAACTCAATACCCGTCCACTCCGTTGATCCGCCGCAAGCGCTCCTGCATCGCTTTCTTCAGATCATACTCAGGCCGGCCGTACCCCGCATTGCGGCGGGCGATAAAGTCGTCTTGCTCACGCTGGAGTGCCTTGGCCTCCGCGACACTGCGCGCCTCCCGGATCACGCGCGCGTTCGACGCAAAAATCTCGCGGTCGAGATCGGCGAGCTCGCGATTGCCGCAGATTGCCTTCTCGACAGCCCGGGCCGCATTCCTGCAATTGAAGCTGGGCTTGCCGGCAACCGCCATCTGCGCCCCGATCCGCTCGAGCTCGCGCGCCATCGCCTTGTGATTGGCCCTGGCCTTCTCGTGGTTGGGATCGATCCGCAGTGCCGCGCCAAAGTCCTGCACGGCCTTGGGCTTGTCGCCCTTCTTCAGCCAGAGCTCGCCGCGGGCATTGAACAGGTCGGCGAGGGTCGGATCGAGCAGAAGGGCGCGGCTGTCGTCGGCGATTGCACGGTCGATCTGATCATGCCGCGCCAGAAGCGCGCCGCGCGCGATCAGCGCCTTGACCAGATCCGCCTTCGCCGTCTTCGCGTTATCGATGACGGAAGCGCAGGCGGAATTGGCCTTGTCCATGTCGTCGGCCGCGCTGGCGGCGAGGCACGGCGCGACGTCCACCTGCACGACGGCCGCCGGCTCCCCACCGGTCGCGGCATGGGCCGCGCTGAGCGAAAGAAAGGGGAGCGCCACAGCCGCTGACAATTGAATGAGATTTCGAAATCGCATGCTTGTTGCAGTCGGAAAGTCTTGTCTTAAGGTCTTGAGGTCTTGCCTCGAGGCCGCACTATCCATCATACGGCCGGATTGGTGCTAGCTTGTGGCGCCGCTCAAATCGGTTCTGGGGACAATTGTGTCGACATTCGAATGGATCATCGCGCTTCTGCTTGGCGCCGTCGCCTTATCGGCGCTGGCGCGGCGTATCAAGGTCCCCTACCCGACCTTTCTCGCCATCGGCGGCGCGCTGATCGCCTTCGTGCCGAACAGCCCGTCCTGGACGCTCGAACCTGACCTCGCACTGGCGCTTTTTGTCGCACCGGTCCTGCTGGATGCCGCCTTCGACACCTCGCTGCGCGACTTGCGCAACAACTGGGTTCCGGTTTCGACCCTGGTGGTGGCCGCGGTCGGCCTGACCACGGTCGGCGTGGCCTATGTCGCGCACCGGTTGATGCCTGACATGCCCTGGGCCGCCGCCATCGCGCTCGGCGCCATCGTGGCGCCTCCGGATGCCGCGGCCGCGGTCGCGATCCTGAGCCAGGTGAAGCTGCCTCACCGCATGGTGAAGGTGCTGGAAGGCGAAAGCCTGCTCAACGATGCTACCGCGCTCCTGATCTATCGTATCGCGGTCGGCGCAGTCGCCACCGAGCATCTGACATGGAGCCAGGTCGCACCGACCATGGCGCTGGCGCTGGTCGGCAGCGTCATCGCCGGCCTGCTGGCGGGCCGCATCATCCCGCTGTTCATCGAACGCGTGACGGAAGCCCCAAGCGCGATCATCGTGCAGTTCGCCACCACTTTCATGGTCTGGATCGCCGCCGAGCATCTCGGCCTCTCCGGCATCCTCACCATCGTGGTCTACGCCATCACCATGGCGCGCACGGCCGGGGCGCGCATGCCGGCACGGCTGCGGGTGCCGTCCTATGCGGTGTGGGAGACGATGGTGTTCGTGCTCAACGTGCTCGCGTTCATGTTGATCGGCATGCAGATGCGGCCGATCTGGACGCGGCTCGATGCGGAAGTGCGCTGGGAATATTGCGTGGCGGCGGTCTGGATCCTGCTCACCGTGGTCCTGGTGCGGCTGTTGTGGATCACGTTCTACCGCACCACACTACGGGTGCTGATCGCGCACGGGATCTATCACCCGAAGGATCCGAGGGCCGTCGCTTCGCCGAAGGGCGGCCTCATCGTCTCCTGGTGCGGGATGCGCGGCCTCGTCACGCTCGCCACCGCCTTTGCCTTGCCGGAAGACTTCCCCTATCGCGACTTCATCGTCTTCATCGCCTTCGCGGTGGTGCTGGGCTCGCTGGTGATCCAGGGCCTGACGCTGCGGCCGCTGATCCTGGCGTTCGGCCTCAAGGACGACGATCCCGTCGGCAGAGAGGTCGCGCGCGCCCGCGCGGTCGCCTATCGCGCCGCGCTCGATGCGATCGAAGACGATCCGTCGGAAGAGGCGGAAATCCTGAGGCTCGAATATCGCGCCATCCTGATGCAGGCGGACGACGATCCGAACGGCGGCATCGCCAGCGGCGAATTGCCTGCCGATCCGCTGCGCCGCCGCGCCATCGAGGCCGCGCGCAAATCGATCTTCGAGCTCCGCGCCACCGAGGTGATCGGCGACGACGCATTTCACCGGATCGAAGAGGAACTCGATCGCGCAGAATTGAGCGCGGGGGGTTAGCTCCGCGGTCCTTCCGACCGCGCTCGCGCTTGGCTGGGGACGGCGACGGGTTTGAACCAAACCCCGCCTCTCCAGACACATTCGAGATGACGACCCTGATCGACGACCGTCGTGTACGCGCGCGTGATGCGGCGCCTGCGCGATATTTTTATCTGCACATGGCCCTGGCCTGCGCCGCCACCGCGTTTCTCGGCTTCGCACCGACCTATTTTGTGCCGCTCGCCAACCGGACCTTGTCCGCAAGCCCGGTGATTCATTTTCACGGACTCTTGTTCTTCACCTGGTCTCTCTATTTCGTGATCCAGACCTGGCTCGCGGCCTCGGGCCGCGTGGTCAATCACCGTGCGCTCGGCATCGCCGGCGTGTCGCTTGCGACAGCGATGACCATCTTCGGCTTCCTCGCCTCCGTTCATGTGATGCAGCACGCCGCCGCGCTCGGGCAGAAAGAGGCCGGCATCGGCTTCTCGATCGTGCCGATGAGTGGGATTGCGTTCTTCGCGGTGGTGTTCGTGCTCGCCATCATGAACACGCGGAAGCCCGAGATTCACAAGCGCCTGATGCTGCTCGCCGCGGTCTCGATCCTCGATGCCGCAATCGCGCGCTGGTTCCTGACCTTCCTGGCGCCTCCGGGACCGCCTGGTCCACCGCCGGTGCCCGTCACCATCGCGCCGGCTGTGGTCGCCTCGCTCCTGCTCGTCGTCGCCATGGTGCGGGACTGGCGCAGCGAAGGCCGCGTGCATCCGGTCTACATCACCGGCACGCTCGCGCTGCTCGCGGTGAAGGTGCTGAACTGGCCGATCAGCGAGAGCGCGGCGTGGCATTCGTTTGCCGGCGGGATTCTGGCGCTGGCGCAGTAGATCGCCAAACACTCCACTGTCGTCCCGGACAAGCGGAGCGCCGATCCGGGACCCATAACCACAGGATTTGGTTTGGCGAAGACTCGGAGTTGCCAGCTCGCGCGGCAACTCCTCCCTGTGGTTATGGGTCCCGGGTTCGCGCTCTGCGCGCCCCGGGACGACGGTGGAGTATGAGGCGGCGCTTAAGCCCCCGCCTTGCAGGTGATCCCGCCGTCCACCACGAGCTCGATCCCCGTCACGTATTTCGACTCGTCCGACGCTAAAAACAGTGCGGCATTGGCGACGTCCCAGGCCTCGCCCATGTGCCCCATCGGCACCTGCGCATCGCGGGCGCGCCACATCGCTTCGACGTCGCCCTTGGCGTAGCTGTTCGCGAGACCCGCGGAATGCTCCACCATCGGCGTCTTCATCAGGCCGGGCAGGATCGCGTTCACCCGCACATGATTCTTCGCGAACTCGATCGCGGTGGAGCGCGTCAACTGGTTCATCGCCGCTTTGCTGGCGTTGTAGCTGACATAGGAAATCCCGACATGGCGGATCGAGGCGATCGAGGAGATGTTGATGATGGAGCCGCCGCCCTGCTTCACCATGACGGGAATGACGTGCTTCATGGCGAGATAGGCACTCTTGAGGTTGACGGTGAAGACGCGGTCCCAGCTCTCCTCTGTCACGTCCACCACGCTGCCCATCTCGGCGATGCCGACATTGTTGTCGAGCACGTCGATGCGGCCGTAGGCCTTCAGGCACGCCGCCACCATCGCTTCGATCTCGCTCGCGCGCGACACGTCGGCGGTGAACGCTGTCGCCTTGCCGCCTTCACCCGTGATGATCTTCGCGGTCTCCTCGGCCGCAGCGCCGTTGCGATCGACGCAGAACACCTGCGCGCCCTGGCGCGCAAAGGTCACCGCGGTTGCCTTGCCGTTGCCCCAGCCCGGCCCGATCGAACCTGCGCCGACCACCATCGCAACCTTGCCCTTGAGCCGATCCATCGCGTTTCTCCCTTATTTCTGCTGTTCGTCGCAGATGCTCATTTTGGTGACGTTAGCACCAATCGGATGACCGACAATCTCCGACAACGTCCGGCACTTGCCGTCATGGCATAGCCGCCATTCACCTGCCGCGCCGGAATTGCCGAGCACCACTTCCTGCATCGGCGCACGCGCGGGCTGCCATTGAAACCAGCCGTCGACGAGCCGCGCCTCGGGTGGCGGCTCCATGCCGGGGCCGGTGCCCTTGACGCGGGCCTGCACCAGTTCGAGGCCGGCTGGCGTGACGCGCCAGTCTTCCTGCCAATCGACCTTGGCGATCGAATGCGTCCAGACAAGCGTGAAGGCGGACAGCGCCAGCGCTTTCACGCCTCCGGCTGTTGCGAAGCAGAGGCTCACACCGCCTCGACCGCCGTCGGCGGACGCTGCCGCCACTGCCACAGCACGATCGCGGCAGCGAGCACAAAGCCCGCGGTGTCGCTGAACGGGAAATCGCCGAGCAGGCAGAACGCGGCGCCGAGCGCGACGGCGCGCTCGACCAGCGTCAGCCGCGTGAACAGGAAGCCAATCGCGACCATTCCGAACAGCGCGATCGCCACCAGCGCCTTGAGGGCCGCCAGCGCCACCGCGCCGTAGAAGCCGAGCTTGGCCGCCATGGGATCGCCGGCCTGCAGCATCAAGGCCGGCGAATAGACGAAGATGAAGGGGATGACGTAACCGGCGAGCGCGATGCGCATCGCCTCCCAGCCGATCTTGTCCGGGTTCTCCTTCGCGATCGGCGCCGCCGCAAGCGCGGCCAGCGCCACCGGCGGCGAGAGGTCGGCCATGATGCCGTAGTAGAACGCGAACATGTGGCTCGCGATCAAGGGCACGCCGAGCTTGGCCAGCGCCGGCGCGGCAAGTGCAGCAGTGATGATGTAGGTCGGAATGGTCGGAATGCCGGTGCCGAGCAGGATCGACAGCAGCATGGTCATGATCAACGCCAGGAACAGGCTCTTCTCGCCGAGGCCGATCACCCAGCCGCCGAAGATGGTGCCGACGCCGGTCTGCGACATCATGCCGATGATGACGCCGACGATGGCGCAGGCCATGCCGACGGTGATGGCGGACTTCGCGCTTTCGGCCAGCGCATCGCGGCACTCGCGCAGGGCCTTGAAGCCGCCGCGGATGAAAGCGGTGATCACGATCAGCCCGACCACCACGCTCGCCACCGGCACGATCTGGAGGCCGTCACGCGACAGCGCAGCGACGACGAGTGCGAGCCCGATCCAGAAGACATAGCGGATGACCGTACTCGGAAGCCCCGCCGTGATGCTGGCGCCGAGGATCAGCGCGACCGTCAGCGCGAGGCCCATGCTGCCGGCATAGAGCGGCGTAAAACCTTCGAACAGCATGTAGACGAGCGCCGCGAGCGGCAGCACGAGATACCAGCCCTTGACCAGTGCCTTCCAGGCGCTCGGCGTTTCCGACCGCTTCATGCCGGTGAGGCCGTGCTTGCCGGCTTCCAGATGCACCATCCAGAAGGCGGAGGCGAAATAGAGGATCGCGGGGATCGCAGCCGCCTTCACGATCTCCGAGTACTGGACGCCGAGCGTCTCGGCCATGATGAAGGCGACCGCGCCCATCACCGGCGGCATGATCTGGCCGCCCATCGAAGCCGTCGCTTCGACGCCGGCGGCGAAGGCGCGGCGGTAGCCGAACCTGATCATCAGGGGAATCGTGAACTGGCCGACGGTGACGACGTTGGCAACGCCGGAGCCGGAGATGGTGCCCATCATGCCCGAGGCGAACACCGCGACCTTGGCGGGGCCGCCGCGGGTCCTGCCAAATAGCCCAAGAGAAACGTCGGTGAAGAGCTGGATCATGCCGGCGCGCTCCAGGAACGAGCCGAACAGGATGAACAGGAAGATGTAGGTCGCCGAGACATAGATCGGCACGCCGTAGAAGCCCTCGGTGCCGAACGACAGGTGCGTGACGATCTGGTCGAAATCATAGCCGCGATGGTTCAGCGGCGACGGCAGGTACTGGCCGAAGAACCAGTAGACGAGGCAGGCGCCGCACATCAGCGGCAGCGCCGCGCCCATCAGGCGCCGCGTGCCCTCGAAGATCAGCACGGCGAGCAGCGTGCCGACCACGAGATCGAGCCGGGTCGGATCACCGTCGCGCGCGATCAGGTCAGCATAGAAGATCCACTGATAGAGACCGCAGAGGAAGCCGGCGCCGCCGATCAGCCATCCGAGCGCGCGGCCGACATCGCTCTTCGCGGTGAAATTGCCGATCAGGCCGAAGGTGAGCAGGACGAGGAAGCCGACATGGACGCCGCGCACCACCTGGCTCGGCAGATAGTTGAAGGCGGCGACATAGAGCTGGAACGTCGCAAAGGCGATGCCGATCCAGTAGGCGAGATGGCCCCACCGGCCCGGGCCAAAGCCTTCCGGAAATCCGTGCTCGAAATTGTCGAACTCGACCTTGACCTTGTCAGGCGCCGCCGCGGCGCCCTCTGCCTTTTCCAGCATCTCAATCCGTCCCCAACCTGTGAAGGCAATCATAACACCGGCGCCGCCGCCGCACACGTCATGGCCGGGGCTTGTCCCGGCCATCCGCGGTCTGCGGTGCCCCAAGAACGTGGATGCCCGGGACATCTGCGCGAAGACGCGCTTCGCGCTGATGCCCGGGCATGACGTCCGACGGAGCGAGCCGATCCTACTTGATCAGCCCTTTTTCCTTGTAATAGCGGATCGCGCCGGGATGCAGCGGAACCGGGCTGCCATTGGCCGCCGTCTCGAGCTTGATCTCCTTGCCGGCCGCGTGCGCGTTGGCGAGCTCGGGCAGCGATTCGAACACCAGTTTTGTCATCTGATAGGCGAGGTCGTCGGAAACAGCGGAGCTGGTGACGAGATAGTTCACGACGGCAGCCGTCGGCACGTCCTTGTCCTGGCCGGTATAGGTGTTGGCCGGAATGGTGGCGGAGATGAAGGGCGGGCCGATCTTGTCCACGGTCTCCTTCGGCACCGACACCACTGTGATCGGGCTCGAGGTCGAAAGGTCCTTCAGCGAGGCGACACCGAGGCCGGCCGACTGGAGGGTCGCACCAAGCTGGCGATTCTTCATGAGGTCGACGGATTCGGCGAAGGGCAGATATTCGACCTTGCCGAGGTCCTTGTAGCTCATGCCGGCCGCGCTGAGGATCGCCCGCGAATTGAGCTCGGTGCCCGACTTCGGCGCGCCGACCGACAGGCTCTTGCCCTTGAGGTCGGCCAGCGTCTTGATGCCGGACTCAGTGGTCGCGACGATCTGGATGTAATTCGGATAGATCGCGCCGATGGTCCTGAGCTTGTCGAGCTTGCTCTTGAAGCCCGCCTCCTCCTCGCCGTCCCAGGCGGCTTTGAGCGAGTCGCCCAGCGTGAACGCCAGCTCGCCGCGGCCCTGCTGGAGCAGGATCAGGTTCTCGACCGACGCCTTGGTGGCCTGCACCTGCGTCTTCACGTTCGGAATCTTGTCGCCGTAGATCTTCCCGATCGCGACACCGAGCGGATAGTAGACCCCGGAGGTGCCGCCGGTCAGCACGTTGATGAAGGATTGCGCATGCGCGCAAGGTGCCGACGCCGCCAGGGCAAGAGCCGCGGCCGCGCCGAAAATCGTCCGTTTCATGGTTGTTGTACTCCCCAAACCGGCCGCGAAAGTGGCCGGATGAGGGGAGCGGGTCAACCCGTCCAAAAGTCAAAACAGGACTGCGGTAAACGGCTGTCCGGGCTGGATTTTTGGGAACTCGGGCAGGTGCGGCGAGCTGGCGCAGTGGATGGACTTACGTGAGGGCCAATCGCTCAAGCCGCGGACTCGGTCACCTCTCCCGCTTGCGCGAGAGGTCGCGCCGAAGGCGCGGGTGAGGGTTGTTTCCTCTGGGGGAGTGTCCCATTGCGGCGGCCCCCTCTCCCCAACCCTCCCCGCATGCGGGGGAGAGCGCACCCTCACTGGAACGTCATGTCCAGGCACTTGGAGATGTCGGAGCCGAGGCCGGAGGAGATGGTGATGCAGCCGCGGATCTTCTGTGCCGCGGTGTCGGCGGCCCAGATCGAATAGCCGCCGGGGCCGAAGAACGAGTTGGTGTTCGGCGGCTCGGTCTCGGTGGCGTCGAAATCATACTTCCCGTCGGTCTCGAAGATGCGCGCCTTCTTGGTGCAGCCGCCGTCGGTCTGGACGTTGATGACTTCCTTGTTGTCGCGGGTCAGCGCCAGCGAGACCTGGCAGCGGAAATATTCCGAGGTCTTGGTGTTGAAGAGATAGGTGTAGGACTTGCAGGTCGCGGTGTTCAGCTTGCCCGGGGCAAGGCCGCGGCTGCACGAAATGCGCTGGTTGTGGCTGAGCTGGTAATCGTCGGCCCGGGCGTCCGGCGCCAGCGCCGTCAGCGACAATGCAGCAGCCCAGCAAAGTTTGATCAAATGGCGCATCCGAATCATCCCCACCCATAATTTTGTCGAGTTGCGTTCTAGACGGAAAGCGGAACATAGTCGCGCGGGGACGAAGGGAAAATCACAAACTGCTGGGCAGGATTTGATGCGCTGCGGCGCTTTCGCAAATTGACCCGGACATACTGTTCGTGATTTGTTCAAATCGGGCAACCGCAATGGCGGGGAGGATGGGATGATGACATTTTCAAAAAAGACATTTGTTTTGGCTGCACTCGCAGCAGCGCTCGGCGCGTTCGCCGCGCCAGCATACGCACAAGCCCCGGCGACGCCGTGGGAGCTCAAGCCCGACACCGGCTATGCTTATGACAAGGAAGGCAAGACCTTCTCCTACAAGATGGGCACCAGCAATGCCGGCGAACTCCTGAAGGGCGCCAAGAAGGTGCCGAAGGGCACGCTGTTCTTCATCGGCCACAACGGCCAGCTCTACATGCGCAGCGGCCCGTATCTGGAAGGCGACGGCAAGTTCAAGTTCGGGCCGGATCAGTAAGGGGCGCGGCGGCGGCACCTCATGCCCGGTGTCGTCAATCGCCTTGTGCGCAATTGCGGACCTCGCGGGCGATGACACCGCGGTTGGAACGGCGCCTGCTCTGGCGATTCCGAAGATCAATCGCGATCAAACAGCCGTTGCGGCCCTGTGCCAAACTGCGCATCATCCCCCAACAACAAGATCGGGAGAAGCGCCATGGCCAAATCGGAATGGACTTTCAAGAGCGCGGTCGAGCTGTCGGCCGCATTGAGCACGAAGAAGGTCTCCGCGGTCGAGCTCACGCAGGATGCGATCGGCCGCATCGAACGGCATGATGGCAAGATCAATGCGATCTGCGTCCGGGATTTCGACCGCGCGCTGAGCGCCGCGCGTGACGCCGACGCCGCATTGGCACAGGGCGAGCGCAAGCCGCTGCTCGGCCTGCCGGTGACGGTGAAGGAATCCTTCAACATCGCCGGCCTGCCCACGACCTGGGGTTGGACACCGCAGAAGGATTTCAAAGCGGCGGAGGACGCGCTGTCGGTCACCCGGGTGAAGAACGCCGGCGGCGTCATCCTCGGCAAGACCAACGTTCCCGTCGGGCTCGGGGATTGGCAGAGCTACAACGACATCTACGGCACCACGAACAATCCGTTCGATCTCGGCCGCACGCCCGGCGGCTCATCGGGCGGCTCGTCTGCGGCGCTCGCGGCAGGCTACGGACCGCTCTCGCTCGGATCCGACATCGGCGGCTCGCTGCGGGTGCCTGCCTTCCATTGCGGGGTCTATGCTCACAAGCCGACCTACAATCTCTGTCCAACGCGTGGCCATACGCCGCCGCCCTTTCCAGCGGTCCCAATGGAGCGCGATATGGCGGTGATCGGCCCGATGGCGCGCAGTGCGGCCGATCTGGCCCTGCTGCTGGACGTGATGGCAGGCCCGGACCCGCTGGACCTCGGCATTGGTTACAAGCTCGCGCTGCCGCAGGCGCGACACCAGGAGCTGAAGGATTTCCGTCTGCTGGTGATCGACGGCCACCCGTTGCTGCCTGCGAATGCAGATATCCGGGGCGCGATCGAGAAGCTTGCGGAGCAATTGTCGCGGTCGGGTGCGAGCATCGCGCGCGAAAGCCGGCTGTTTCCCGACTTCACCGAGGCCTCCCGCCTCTACATGCGCATGCTGATGAGCTTTCTCGGCGCCTTCTTTCCGCCGGACGTTCTCGCCGGCGCGGGTGCCGCTGCGGCGCAGCTCTCACCCGAGGACAAGAGCCTTTCTGCCGAGCGGCTGCGCGGCATGACCAGCACACACCAGTCCTGGGTGTTCGACGAGGGGGCTCGCGCCGGCCTGCGCGCGCAATGGCGGCAATTGTTCAAGACATTCGATGCGGTCATTTGCCCGATCATGCCCACCCCGGCCTATCCCCACGATCATTCGCCGCAGCAGGAGACGCGCCGGATCAACATCGACGGCAAGGACTATGTCTATCCGGACCAGCTTGCCTGGCCCGGCATCGCCACGCTGACAGGCCTGCCGGCAACGGCTGTTCCGCTCGGTCTGTCGAAGGACCGCCTGCCGGTCGGCGTGCAGATCATCGGGCCCTTCCTCGAGGACAGGACGCCGCTGAAGCTCGCCGAGCTGATCGAGCGCGAATTCGGCGGGTTCGTGCCGCCGAAGATGTTTGACGATTAGCGCCGCGGCGTCATTGCGAGCGAAGCGAAGCAATCCAAAATCTTTCCACGGGGACAGTCTGGATTGCTTCGTCGCAAGAGCTCCTCGCAATGACGGAGTCACCACAAGCAAGATAAGCGGAGAGGAATGTCATGAGCAACGATCTCGAAGACCTCACCGCGCTCAACCGCGACTATGTCGCCTCGGTGCAGACCTGCGACGTCAAGCGCTTCGACGAAATCCTGGCGCCTGAGTTCTATTGCTCCAATCCCGACAAGACGCTGGTCGACCGCGTAGCTTTCCTCGAGCAAACGGCACGGCCGATCGCGATCCGCAATCTGCGGGCGCATGATGTCATGATCCGCATCATCGGCGATTTCGCCATCATCCACGCCGCAACCAGCTACACCACCGCCGATGGCCAGCAGGCGACGGGGCGATACACCGATTGCTGGGCGAAGCAGAACGGACGGTGGCTGGCAGTGTCGGCGCACGTGTCGCGGTGAGCTGAGGCGAGCCATCCTCATACTCGGTGTCATGCCCCGGCTTGACCGGTGCATCCAGTACTCCGCGGCGAGAGTTCGTTCACACAACTTTCGCCGCGGAGTACTGGATCGCCCGCCTTCGCGGGCGATGACACCGGTGTTGTATCAGCTATCAAACATGATCACGCTACGCAGCGTCTTGCCGGCTTTCATGTTGGCAAAGCCCTCGTTGATCTCTGACAGCTTCAGCTTGGCCGAGATCCAGTCCTCCAGGTGCAGCCGGCCGCGCAGGTAGAAATCGACCAGGCGCGGCATGTCCACGCGAAAGTGGTTGGAGCCCATCGATGAACCCTGGATCCGGCGCTCGCGCAAGAAATCGAAGCCGTGCAGCTCGATCTTCTGGCCGAACGGGATCATCCCGACGATGGTGGCGGTGCCGCCCGAGGCGAGCATGCCGAACGCCTGCTCCGCGGTCTCCTTGCGGCCGAGCACCTCGAAGGAATGATGCACGCCGCCATTGGTGAGGTCGCGCACCTGCTTCACGACGTCGCCGTCGGCGGGATTGATGATGTCGGTCGCGCCCAGCTTGGTCGCGAGCTGGAGCTTGGCCGGATTGGTGTCGATGGCGATGATGCGGCCGGCGCCGGCGATCTGCGCGCCGTTGATCGCGGCCATGCCGACGCCGCCGCATCCGATCACCGCCACGGTCTCGCCCGCCGTCACCTTCGCGGTGTTCACCACCGCGCCATAGCCGGTGATGACGCCGCAGCCGATCAGCGCGGCGAGATCGAGCGGCATTTCTTTCCGGATTTTGACGATCGCATTCTCGTGCACCAGCATCTGCTCGGCGAAGGACGAGAGGTTGAGGAACTGGTGCAGCTTCTCGGGCTTCGACCACTGCATCCGGTTGGAGGCGCCCGGCAGCAGCTTCACCGTGGTGTCGGTGCAGAGCACCGTGCGGCCCGTCGTGCAATTGTCGCAGGTGCCGCAGAACACGGACAGGCACGTGACGACGTGATCGCCCGGCTTCACATAGGTGACGTCGGAGCCAACCTGCTCGACGACACCGGCGGATTCATGCCCGAGCACCGCGGGCAGCGGATGCGGATAGAGGCCTTCCATGAAGTGCAGATCGGAGTGGCAGAGGCCGGCGACCGCTGTGCGGATCAGAACTTCGCGCGGACCCGGCTTCGGCAGGCTGACATCCTCGATGACGAGCGGCTGGTTGACTTCGTAGAGCACGGCGGCCTTCATCGAGCACTCCCCTATCGCTTCTTTTGGTTTGAGCGTGGGATGCAGCCTACGCTGCCAGAACCAGTTCGCCAACCTCGCTCATGGAGGCCACGCGATCACCGAGCAGCAGCTCCGCGATCTTCGCTTGCACGGCATTTTCCGTCAGCCGGAACGGATCGCTCGGCGCCACGCGATGGTCGACCACCAGCCGCGACAGCAGCAGCCGGCGCGCATCACCGCGCATGTCGTGGATGCGATGCGCTTCCCAGGCGAGCGCAACCGCGCTGGCGACGTGATAGAGCAGGCTGGTGGCACGGCGCGCATCGGCTTCGTTATCGGCCTTGCCGGCGACCTCGCGCGCGAAGCCGACGGCGCGATCGACGAGACCGCGCAAACTGTCACGCCAAGCCTGCGGCACGGAGGCGCTATCATCGAGACGCGCGTGCAGATCGGCGGCAAGCGCGGATTCCGCGCCATGGCGGCCGACCGCGCGCCGGAGCGCATCGATCGCGACGATATTGCCGGTGCCTTCCCAGACCGAGCCGAGATGCGCATCGCGCAACAGGCGTGGGGTGGCGAATTCCTCGATATAGCCGATGCCGCCGCGCATCTCGAGCGCATCGCCGCAGACCTTTCGCGCATCGCGCGTGGCGCGGAATTTCAGCGTCGGCGTCAGGATGCGCAGCAGCGCCGCGGCGTCCTGGCTGCCGGCTTCCGCACGGTCGAGCGCATCCGCCGTGAGAAAGCTCATCGACAGCGCCTGCTCGACCGGCAGCATGATCTTCAGCATCTGGCGACGGCCGAGCGGCAGATCGATGATGCGATTGCCGAACACCACGCGGTTCTTCGCGACCGTCATCGCATCATGATAGGCCCGGCGCATCAGCGCGGTGGATTTCACGCCGTTGGACAGCCGCGACGAGTTCACCATCTCGGCCATCTGCACGAAGCCGCGGTCGAGCTTGCCGACCGCATAGGCGATCGCGCCTTCCAGCTTGATCTCGCCCGACGCCATCGAGCGGGTGCCGAGCTTGTCCTTCAAACGCACGATCCGGTAGTGGTTCTGCGAGCCGTCGTCGAGGAAGCGCGGCATCAGGAACAGGCCGACGCCGCGCGTGCCGGGGCCGGCGCCTTCGGGCCGCGCCAGCAGCATCACGACTTTCGCATCCGCATTCGAGCAGAACCATTTTTCGCCTTGGAGGCGCCAATGGTCGCCCTCCTGAACGGCCGTCGTGGTGAGCGTGCCGACGTCGGAGCCGCCTTCCTTCTCGGTCATGAACTGGCCACCCTGCGTCAGCTTGCTCATGTCGGTCTGGGTCAGGCCGTCCAGATATTTCGCCTTCAGTGCCTCGCTGCCGAAATTCGAAAGCAGTTTTGCGCAACCGTCGGTGACGTTGATCGGGCAACCCATGCCGAATTCGGTCTGGTTGAACAAGAAGGTGAAGGCGTGCTTTGCCACGACGGGATATTTGTCCGGCCAGCCCATGATGCCCTTGCGGATCGAGAGCGCATGGATGCCGAATTCGCCGAAGGCCGCGTTCTCCAATTCGCGATAGGCCGGGTGATATTCGATCCACTGCACGTCGCGGCCGAACTTGTCGCGCTGGTGCAGCACCGGCGTGTGCCGGTCGGCGAGCCGCGCGCAGTCGTCGAGCCGGCCGCCTGCAAGCTCGCCGAGGCGATCGAGATGCGGCTCGATGTGGCGGAACAGCTTCTCGGGCAGATGGATGCGCAGGAGATCGGTGAGGGCCTGATCGGCGCGGTAGAAGTTCATGCCCGTGGTGTCAGGTGCCAGCAGGCCGGACTGCCCGGCCGCGACGTTGTTTGGCTGCCCTGTGACCGGCTCGTGCATGATCGTCCTCTTCGTTTCCGCCTTGCGAACATTTTGCGCGGCTTTAGCGCTTGCCGCGTTGAATGATGTCGATCATGCTCCAGCAGCGGATGCGGATAAAGCCGCAAATTGTCAGGGAGGCATGACCGCCATGAAGGAGCAATTCGCTCTGCGGAATTGTCGTCGTCCCCGCTGGTTGTTCGCGCGAACCGTGCATAGATCAACCGCTCCCCGTCTTCGAGAGATCACGCCATGGAACACCCGAAATACAAGATCGCCCTCATCGTCGGTGCCGGCGAAGGCCTGAGCGCCTCGCTGGCGCGGCTGCTTGCCGCGCAAGGCATTCGCGTTGCGCTCGCCGCGCGCAAGATCGAAAAGCTCGGCGCGCTCTGTAGCGAGACCGGCGCCAAGGCCTATGCCTGCAACGCGACGGAGCCCGAGGAGGTCGAGCGTCTGTTCGGCCTCGTCGAGCGCGAGATCGGCACGCCTGATCTGGTCGTGTACAACGCCAGCGGCCGCACACGCGGGCCGTTCGTCGATCTCGTTCCGGCCGACGTCGCGCAGGCCATTGCAGTCAGCGCCTATGGCGGCTTCCTGGTGGCGCAGCAGGCGGCGAAACGCATGCTGCCGAACAAGCACGGCGCGATCCTGTTCACCGGGGCGTCCGCCAGCGTCAAGGGCTATGCGCAGTCAGCCTCGTTCGCGATGGGCAAGTTTGCGCTGCGCGGTCTCGCGCAGAGCCTGGCGCGCGAATTGTCGCCGCAAGGCATCCACGTCGCGCATTTCGTCATCGACGGCGGCATCAAGAGCGCGGCGCGGACGGAGGCAGAAGACAAACCGGATTCGATGCTCGATCCCGATGCGATCGCGGCGAGCTATTGGAACGTGCTGCAGCAGCCGCGCAGCGCCTGGAGCTGGGAGCTGGAGCTGCGACCCTGGGTGGAGAAATTTTGAGGCAAGCTGCCGTAGGGTGGGCAAAGGCGCGGAGCGCCGTGCCCACCATCGCGCCGAAATTGCTTAAAAGACGTGGGCACGCTTCGCTTTGCCCACCCTACAAGAGCAGGGAGGAACAATGACCACCGAGACCAGCATCGACACCGGCACCAACGAGCTCCTCTGCGTCATCCGCGACCGCGTCGCTGTCATCACGCTGAACCGGCCGGAGGCGCGCAATTCGCTGTCGGACGCGCTGACGCCGGCGCTGCGCACGATGATCCGGGCCTGCGGCGAGAATCCCGGCGTCGGCGCGCTGCTGCTCACCGGCGCGGGCGAAGCGTTCTGCGCCGGCGGCAACGTCAAGGGCATGGGCGCGCATCGCGACAAGGCCAAGCTCGACATGTCCTTTGACGACAAGGTCGCCGATCTCCAGGAGCGACAGCGGCTGCTGACAGGTGCGCTGGTGTCGATCCGCAAGCCGACCATCGCCGCCCTCCCCGGTCCTGCGGTCGGCGCGGGACTCGCCATCGCCATGGCCTGCGACATCCGCATCGCCGCGCAATCGGCCTTCGTCGCCACCGGCTATGCCCGCATCGCGCTCTCCGGCGATTACGGCATCGCCTGGCTGCTCACCCGGCTCGTTGGCACCGCACGGGCGCGCGAGCTTATGTTCACGGGCGATCGCGTCGACGCTGCGCGTGCCGAGACCATCGGACTCGTCAATCGCGTCGTGCCCGACGACAAGCTTCAGGCCGAGGCTTTCGCGCTGGCGAAGTCACTCGCCGAAGGCCCTCGCCTGGCGCTGCGCTACATGAAGGACAATCTCGACGAGGCCCTGCTGTTCGATTTCGAAACCGCGCGCGACCACGAGGCCGAACGGCTGATCCGCCTGACCACGACTGCCGATCACAAGGAGGCGGTGCAGGCGTTCATCGAGAAGCGCAAGGCGGTATTCACGGGGAAGTAGAGGCATCTGAAAATCTATGACCGTCCCCCCGAGGCGGCCGCTTCTTCAGCGGCCCTCGAAGGGTGACAGCCCGACTATTGCTGCGAGAAGCTTACTCGGAAACGGCGAGGCCGTTCATCCTTCGAGGTTCGTTCTGCGAAAGAACGCAGAACGAGCACCTCAGGACGACGGATCGGGCGTGAAAGCAAAAAATGCCCGGCTCCGGATGACCAGAGCCGGGCTCGCAGTGATGTCAGGCCAAGGCTGAGGGGCTTTCGGCCTGACGGGAAAGGGCGGCGAGACGCCAGCTCGCGCAGGGAATGTCTTTCGACGCGACCGTGATCTCCTTGTCGAAGCGCACCAGCTTCCAGTCGTCGGGATGGTTGACGAAGGCGAAGCCGGATTTGCGCGCGAGCGAGATCATGGTCTCGTTGGAGCGCAGCGTGTCGCCGAACATGTGTTCGGCGCCGAGCGCGGCCGCACGGCATTCGAGATTCTTCATCAGCGCGGTGGCGATGCCGTGGCCCTGCCAGCGGTCGCTGACCGACAGGCCGAACTCGAGCGTCGATGTCTCGGCATGGAGAGCGTAGCGCGCTTCGGCGACGATGGTCTCGAAGCTGTCGACCATCTTGGTCGCGACGACAGTGAAACGTTCGCGCTCGCCGACCTGAAGGAAGTCGTGCAGCAGGCCCTTCGGCAATTCGCTGATCGCACCGAAGAAGCGGCTGTAGCGGGAGCGGGTCGAGAGCGAACGGAAATAGTGCTGAAGCTCCTCGGTGTCGCGCGGCTCGACGAAGCGAACATTGAGCGGCTCGCCTTGCCGGGTTCGCAGGACGTCCGAATATTGCTTCAGGTCTTCCAGGCGGAACGTGCTCATGACACGAGCCCTTCTCAAAAGGGGACCGCCGGCGCCCCTGAGATTAGGCGGCGCCGGCCTGGCGGCCAATCAGGCCCGCCAGAAGGGTTTGTCAGCCTCGTAGGCGATATCGGTCCATGACAGGCCGACGTCGTGAAGATCGCGGGCGGTCCAATTGCTCAGCTCGCGCCTGTTGCGGTAGCGCTCGTGCCAGACATGAAGGGTGTCGCCGATCTGCTGGATCAGGCCCGGTGCATGATGATTTGTCATTGAATTCTGGGTCAAAGTAGACATTTTCAGCTCCTTGAGCTAACTTGAACGCTAATATCTGCTTCCTACCGCGCTGCGACAAACGACAATTTGTACCTCTTCGCATGAAATAACGTCATGCATCCTGCTGCCAGATGACTGCCAGATTGCCCTCCCTGAACGGATTGCGGGCCTTTGAGGCCGCCGCGCGCCATCTCAGCTTCACGCTGGCCGCCTCCGAGCTGAACGTGACCCAGACCGCGATCAGCCATCAGATCCGGCGGCTCGAGGAGGAGCTGGGCATCCGCCTGTTCGTCCGGCAGAACCGCGCGCTGGCGCTGACGCCGGAAGCCCGCGACTATCTCCCGGGCGTCCGCGCCGCCTTCAACGACCTGCGCCTCGCCACCGACCGGCTGCTGCGCAAGGACGACGACAAGGTGCTGACGGTCTCGACGCTGGCATCGCTCGCGGCAAAATGGCTATTGCCACGGCTGACCGATTTCCAGGAGCAGCATCCCGGGATCGACGTCCGCATCACCACCTCGACCAGCCTCGTCGACTTCCAGCGCGACAATGTCGATGCTGCGATTCGCTATGGCCGCGGTCAATGGCCGGGCCTGCGCGCCGACTGGCTGATGGCGGACGAGCTGTTTCCGGTGTGCAGCCCGTCGCTGCTGCGCGGCGACAAGCCGCTGCGCCAGCCTGAGGATCTCAAGGGCTATCCGCTGCTGCACACCTCCAACGCCAACAGCGACGACTGGCGGCTATGGCTGACGGCGGCCGGCCTGCCGGCCGATATCGCGAGGCAACCCGGCATCACTTTCGACATGATCTTCATGACCATCCAGGCCGCCATCGACGGCATCGGCGTGGCGATGGGCCGGACCTCCTACGTCCGGGACGACATCGCCAAGGGCCGGCTGGTCGTGCCCTTCAAGATCGCGCTGCCGGCCGATGCCGGCTTCTACCTGGTCGCGCCGGAGGGCCGCCGGGAGGCGCCGAAGCTGGCGGCGTTCCGCGAATGGATGATCGCGGCAACGCAGAATAAAGCCTGAAAAATCATCGGCTTCCGCGGCAGAGTCGATTGACTTGCAGCGCCGCTCTCACCGTCCCACGAGCGGCAGGCACTCGGGCGCCGCCAAGGTCATGTGCGATAGCCCTGCCGCAAACGGGGCGAGGGAGCGCACCTCCGCTGGGCCGCAGCGCGATCTACAGCTCCACCACCACGTAATCGCTCTCGACCTTCACCGTGACAGTCTCGGCGACATACGGTCCCTTCACGACGCTCGCGCCCGGCTCAACATGGGCCGCATAAGCCTTCACGCGGAAGCGGCGGGGGTCGCAATAGGATTGGCCGGTGCGGATGTCGAACTCCCAGCCGTGCCAGGGGCAGCGGATGATCTCACCCAACTTGGTGTATTCGATCTCGCCGGGGTCTTTGGATTGCGCGAGGCCAATCAGCGGCCCCTCGCACAGGGCCGCGCCCTGATGCGGGCAGCGGTTCATCAGGCCGAAATATTCGCCCTTGATGTTGAAGACCGCGATCGGCCGTCCCTCGATCTCCAGGAATTTTCGCGTGCCCGGAGGAAGTTCATCGACGGGCGCAATCACGTGACGCGCCATCAAGTCATTCCATAGAGCTTACGCGCGTTGCCGAGATAAAACGCCTCGCGATTATCCTCGCTGACACCCGCGGGCAGCACGCGTGACGGCTCGTCATAATCCCAATGCGGATAGTCGGTCGCGAACAGGAGGCGATCCCAACCGATCCATTTGATGACGTCGAACAGATCCTCACGCCTTTCAGGATCTTCCATCGGCTGCGTGGTCCACCATACCTGCTCGCGGATATATTCCGACGGCGGCCGTTTCACATGCGGCACCTCGCTACGCAGTCGCTGCCAGACCTTGTCCAGACGCCACGCCAATGACGGCGCCCAGCCGAAGCCGGCCTCGATCATCACCATCTTCAGCTTCGGGAAGCGCTCGAACACGCCCTCCAGCACGAGGCTTGCGAGGGCCGATTGCTGACATTGCGAGTGGCCCACCATCTCCTCGATGTAATAGGACGGCCAGCCCGATGGCGTGATCGGGTTGCCGCCGAAGCCGAAGGCGTGGACGCCGACGGGCAGGCCCGCCTCTTCCGCGGCCTGATAGATCGGCCAATAGCGGCGCTGCCCGAGCGGCTCCACATTACGGCTGAGCAGCAGAACCTGCACGAAATTCTTGTCGCCGGCGCGCTCGCGGATTTCGGCGGCGGCCGACAGCCCATCTTCATTGCCGACGACGATCGACGCCTTCAGCCGCTTGTCCTTGCTGGTCCATTTGTCAATCTGCCAGTCGTTGATCGCCGAGCACAGCGCGGCCGAGAGTTCGTGATTGCGGATGCCCTGGCCGGTGTTGAGCGGATTGAGCACACCGAGCTGCACATTGTTGGGATCGAGCAGCTGCTTCTGCATGAAGGACAGCGAGGAGCCCTGCGGTCCGCCTTCCGGCGGATAGGCATCGCGGCGCGAGGCATTGGGCTGCGCCTTCGGATAGGGCGGGCCTTCCATCATGCCCTGATAGGCATGCACGCCGTAGACTTCGAGATGATGTTGCCAGCGTTTGGCGAGATAGGGATAGAGCTCGGTGCGCGTGGCGCGTGCCGGATGGATGTCGCAGTCCGCGATCGCGGTCTTCGTCGTCGGGGTGGAAGCGGCCTCTGGGCTTTCGCGAAACTGGATATTCATCGCCTTGCCTCCTTTGGCAGCGGGCTCACGTCAGGCGGGGATAGGTTGCATGCGGATTATCGATCATGATCTTGCGCACGAGATCGGGGGACAGACCTTCGGGCAGCGCGTCCTGGTCGTCGAACTGCCAGTGCGGATAGTCCGTAGAGAATAGGACCAATTCGTCCGACTGCATATGATCAAACAGGCGAATTAATGTCTCAGGTTCCGGCGGCGCATCAAATGGCTGTAACGAGAAGCGGATGTTGCTGCGCACAATCTCCAGCGGCGCGCGATCGACCCAGGGCGTCTCCATCCGTACGCCGCGCCAGAATTTGTGAAGCCGCCAGAGATAGGGCGAGATCCAGGAGACGCCTGACTCCAGCATCACCATTTTCAACCGCGGATATTTCGCGAACACACCCTCGACGATCAGGCTGGTGAGCTGGGTCTGGAACGCCTGGGCCTGCCCGACATAGTCCTCGATGTGGTAGGAACCCCAGCCCACTGCTGTCGGCGGATTGTGATAGGCGGAACCGGCGTGGATGCCGACCGGCAGTTCCAATCGTTCCGCGGCCTCGTAGATTGGCCATAGCGCGCGCTTGCCGAGCGGCGTGTCGCCCATCACCAGCATCAGCACCTGCACGAAGCGCTGGTCCTGCGCGCAGCGCTCGATCTCGGCAACGGCCTTCTCGATGCTTTGCGTCGGGATCACGATTGAGCCGCGCAGCCGCCGATCACGATCGAGCCATTCCTTTGCGAGCCAGTCGTTCAGCGCGCGGCAGAAGGCGGCCTGCAAATCTTCCGAAAACACCATCTGCACGCCGTAGAGCGGATTGCAGATGGCGTAGCCGAGCTGGAAGGGATCGAGCACATGGCGCTGCATGTCCTCCAGACTTTCGCCCGGCTTGCCGGTCTCGGGACGCCAGTCAGGGCGCGCCACGATCGGCGAATTCTGCGGATAGGATTGCGAGAGGAGGTCGACCATGCCGCGCGTCGTCACCTGATCGCGCCAATAGTCGTTCAGGTAAGGCAGCAGGCTGGTCAGATGCGGCACGGCCGGATGCACGTCGCAATCGACGGCGCCGGCGATCAGGGACGCCATGACGTCTCCTTCACGTTTCCTCGTATCGTCTTGGGCAGCACTTCGCGGCTGCCCTCTTGTGTCCGCCATTCAAGCAGGCCTGCCCTCCGCCCGCAACTCAGCCAAGGCTGCTGTCATATGCTAGGAAGGCTGAGCTCGGTTGCGAAGGAACGAGGGGTTAAGGGATGAAAGAGCTTGTCGGCGTCGCGGAACAGGTCGCAGCCAAACTGATCGCGCGCAAACAGACCATTGCGGTGGCGGAATCCTCGACCGGCGGCCTGATCTCGGCCAGCCTGCTCGCGGTGCCCGGCGCCTCCGCCTATTTCCTCGGCGGCGCCGTGGTCTACACCCGCGATGCCAGGCGCGTGCTGATGGATATTTCGGACGAAGGAATGAAGGGTTTTCGTTCGTCGTCGGAGCCTTACGCAAAGCTCCTCGCCGAACAGATGCGCAGCCGCTTCAGCTCCGACTGGGGCCTGTCGGAGACCGGTGCAGCCGGTCCGACCGGCAACCGCTACGGCGATGCCGCCGGCCATAGCTGCATGGCGGTCGCTGGACCCGCGACGGAGGTGATGACACTGGAGACGGGTGGCAATGACCGGCTTGCGAACATGCAGGTGTTCGCGGTGACAGCGATGAAGTTGTTGCTGAGGAAGCTGGAGGGGTGACGCTGGCGCGCGACTCAAGTGAGCCGGGACAGCCTCGCCACCAACACTGCTGTCATCGCCCGGCTTGACCGGGCGATCCAGGGCGGATTCAACCGCTCGTCGCAACACCCTGTGTATCGTTCACTTGTAGCAATTGGTCGAGAGTTTCGGCCGGTGTTTTCCAGCCGAGGGTTTTCCTGGGCCTGGTGTTGAGTGCGAGAGCCACGGCCTCGAGATCACCAGAGTTGTGCAGGCTAAGATCGGTCCCTTTTGGAAAGTACTGGCGCAGCAACCCATTTGTGTTCTCGTTGGTGCCGCGCTGCCATGGGCTATGAGGGTCACAGAAGTAGACCTGCAGGCCTGCATCGATCCTCAGGCGTGCATGCTGAGCCAGTTCAGCTCCTTGATCCCAGGTCAGCGATCGACGCAGCTGTTCGGGCATGCTGACGATTGCGCGGGTGATGGCGTCGCGCACTGCCTCAGCGCCATGTCCGGCGAGTGCAGGTCCGTTCTTCACGCGAGCTTCCTGTTCATGGCCTGTGATACGCGGCAGATGCAGCAGAATGGTAAAGCGGGTCGTGCGCTCCACCAAGGTGCCGATCGCGGAACTTCCAAGACCCATAATGAGATCACCTTCCCAGTGGCCCGGCACAGCTCGATCGGCGGCTTCCGCCGGACGTTGACTGATCATGATCTCGGAAGGAATGAAGCTTCTGCCTTTGCGGACGCGCGCCCTCGGCATCCGCAACACCCGCCCGGTGCGCAAGCAGGCCGTCAGTTCGCGGCGCAAAGCTCCTCGACCCTGCACATAAAGTGCCTGATAGATCGCCTCGTGACTGATGCGCATCGTCTCATCCTCGGGAAAGTCCAGCCGAAGTCGCCGAGAAATCTGTTCCGGGCTCCATGCCCTGGCCCAGCGCCGGTTTTGCCGATGCACAGCCCGGCGTCCCTTCCACACGACCTTCGGGCCAGCCAGGAGCTCCCCGTCCGGCTTGGCGATCATACCGGCAAGCCTGTCCTGCACGTAATCCCGCAGGGGCGGATTGATCGCCAACTTCGCCGGCTTGGGCCGTCGGGCGGATCGATCAGCGTGCCATTGTGCCGTGGTTGCTCGGTACTGTGGGGCGCCGTGGCGGCGCGCCACATTACGACGGAGTTCACGAGAGATCGTGCAGGGAGCTCGATCAAGCTGACGAGCGATGGCTCGCACCCCATGACCCTGCACACGCAAGATGGCGATCTCCTCGCGCTCGGCGAACGAGAGATAGCGCTCCGATGGAAGCCTTGACGACGGTGACAAATGTGTTGGCGGCATGCCGCCCGCCCTCCGGAACCAGCGCACTCCAACCGAAGGCGATACCCCGGCCTCAACCGCAGCATCTTCGCTCGATCGCCCCGAGGCAATCGCAGCCCAGAACCGTCTACAATCCTCTCGTCGGGCCTCTTGAGGACGACTTGCTCGCGCACGGCTCTCCATCGCAACCTCCTTGTTCAGGGTGTTGCGACGAGCGGTTGAATCCGCCCAGTACTCCGAAACGGTCGTGATTGAATCGATGGGCCGCGGGGTACTGGATGCCCCGGACAAGCCGGGGCATGACAGCGGAGAGTGGAGCGACAGCTACCTTCCCAGATGCCGCATGAAAATCCGCACCACATAGCCCTTGAATCGCGGCGACTCGTCGTAGAGGTCCGACGCGATCCGTTCAATGGTCTCGCGCAGCGACAGGAATTGCGCCTGGCGCGCGCTGCTTTCGGTGCCCTGCATGCCCGCGAGCTCGTCCATCGCGGCATCGCTGATCTGGCACTGCACGACGTCGTCCGCGCTCATCATCGTGAAGCGGAAGGCAAGCCGTTCGAGATCATGACCAATGATCTTGTCGCGCATCAGCGGCATTGAAAACAGTCCGGTCGGCCCCCGCGCCGACAATGATGAAAATTCTTCGGCTTGTCAGCCGCAAAGAGGTGCTGCGTCCTACTGGAACGCGACTTCGGCGAAACTGCGGAGCTTTCGCGAATGCAGCCGCTCCGATTCCTGCTGCTTGAGCCGCTCCAGCGCCTTCAGGCCGATCTCGAGATGCTGGCCGACGCGGCGGCGGTAGAATTCGCTGGCCATGCCCGCGAGCTTGATCTCGCCGTGCAGCGGCTTGTCCGAGACGCATAGCAGCGTGCCGTAGGGGACGCGGAAGCGGTAGCCGTTGGCGGCGATCGCGGCCGATTCCATGTCCAGCGCGACCGCGCGCGATTGCGACAGGCGGCGGATCACCTCAGGCCCCGAGATCTCCCAGTTGCGGTTGTCGACGCTGGCGACGGTGCCGGTGCGCATCAGGCGCTTGAGCTCGAAGCCTTCGAGGCCGGTGACGTCCTCGACCGCCTGTTCGAGCGCGACCTGCATCTCGGCCAGCGCCGGGATCGGCACCCACAGCGGCAGCTCGCGGTCGAGCACATGATCCTCGCGTACGTAACCATGCGCGAGCACGTAGTCGCCGAGCCGCTGCGTGTTGCGCAGGCCCGCGCAATGGCCGAGCATCAGCCAGGCATGCGGGCGCAGCACCGCGACATGGTCGGTGACGTTGCGCGCGTTGGACGGGCCGGTGCCGATATTGATCAGCGTGATGCCGCGATAGCCAGGCATGACCAGATGAAAGGCCGGCATCTGCGGCGTACGCATGGGCGCATCCCCGCTGGTGGCACCGCCGCTGCGCATAATGACATTGCCGGGCGCGACGAAAGCGTCGAGACCGGCCTCGCCGGACTGAAGCCGCTGCTGGCAGGCTTGCGCGAAGGCGTCGACATAGAACTGGTAGTTGGTGAAAATGACAAAGTTCTGGAAATGCTCCGGGTCGGTGCCGGTGTAGTGATAGAGCCGGCGCAGCGAGTAATCGACACGGGCGGCCCGGAACAGCGACAGCGGCTCGGGTGCGCCCGGTTGCAGCTCGAAGGTCCCATCCGCAATCGAATCGTCCATCGTTGCGAGATCAGGCACGTCGAAGGCATCGCGCAGCGAGCGCGCGACAGGGGAATTTTCGCTGGTGGTGATCGCCGCCTCGATGTTGATGTCGCGGCGATAGGCGAAGTGGATCGGGATCGGCTCGGCGGATTCACCGATCTCGACGGGGACACCGTGGTTCTGGATCAACAATCCGATCTGCTCAGTGAGATAGGCGCGGAACAGGTCCGGCCGCGTCACGCTGGTCTCGTGCACGCCGGGGCCGGCGACGAAGCCGTAGGCGAGACGCGAATCCAGCCGGGCATGCGTCGCGGTGGTGACACGCACGAACGGATAATAGGCCCGCACCCGCGTCGTGACCGCTTCGCCGCCAACATAGGCCTCGAACCGGTCGCGCAGGAACTTCGTGTTGCGCTCGTAGATCTCCTCGAGACGGGCAACGGCGAGGGACGCATCGGCGAAGGATTCGGTGGCGATGGTGGGTGGAGATTGCATTGTTCGACCGCCGGGGTTGCTGGGGCTTGAATCGAACTATAGCAAAGAAGGAGGAGCCGTAGGGTGGGCAAAGCGAAGCGTGCCCACCATCCTGTTCGTTCTGCGAAGAATGGTGGGCACGGCGCTTTCGCGCCTTTGCCCACCCTACGAGACCGAAGCTGTGGCGCGCGTCACTTCTCCCTGAACGCCCGCATCAGTTGATCGTGCAGCGGCTTCATCAGGTAGGACAGCATCGTGCGGTCGCCGGTCTGGACGAAGGCTTCCGCCGGCATGCCGGGGATCAGCTTGGAATCGCCGAGCCGGGCAACCTCTTCTGCGGGCATCGAGACGCGGATGGTGTAATAGCTCTGGCCGGTGCGCTGGTCGGTGGTGACGTCGGGCGAGACCCGGGTGACGAGGCCGTTGAGCTCGGGCGTGGTGCGCTGGTTGAAGGCGGACAGGCGCAGCAGCGTCTTCTGGCCGATCTGGAGCTTGTCGATATCGACCGGATTCACCTTGGCCTCGACCTGGAGGTCGTCGGCCTGCGGCACGATCAGCATGATGGCGTCGCCGGCGGTGACGACGCCGCCGACGGTGTGCACCGTCGATTGCAGCACCATGCCGTCCTGCGGCGCACGGATGTCGACGCGACGGAGCTGGTCTTCGGCGGCGACCTTGCGCTCGATCATTTCGCCGATCTTGTCGTTGGTCTCGCGCAGATCCTTGGAGACCTCGCTCACCATGTCCTTGTCGACCTGGATGATCTGGAGCTCGGTCTCGGTGATCTTGCCCTTGGCCTGCGCCCGCGATGCGATGTACTGCGCGCGTTCGCCGTTGAGGCGGGCGCTGTCGCGCTCGAGCTGGGTCAGGCGCGATATCTGGACCAGACGCTTGTCGTAGAGGTCGCGGACACCCGTGAGCTCGTTCTGGATCAGCCCGATCTCCTTGTCCTTGGCTCTCTCCTGCGCGGACAGGCCCTCGATTTCCTCGTTGAGCTGAAGCACGCGTTCGCGGAGCTGCGCCTTCTGGCCGGCGCGGCCGTTGACGCGAACGTCGAACAACTTGGTCTCGGCGGCGAGCAGCGCCTTGACATCAGGGTCATTGCCGCGATCGAGCAGGGCTTGCGGAAACTCAATCCTGTCGAGACCGCGCTGCTCGGCCTGGAGCCGGGCCGTGCGCGCCTGCGCCGCATCGAGATTCTTGGTGACGATGGCGAGGTTCGCCTTGGTGACGGTGTCGTCGAGCCGCACCACGATGTCGCCGGCCTTGACCACGTCGCCGTCGTGGGCGCGCAGCTCGCCGACCACGCCGCCGGTCGGGTGCTGCACCTTCTTGACGTTGGACTCGACCACGATCTGGCCCGGCGCGATCAGCGCGCCCGAGATCAGCACGGTCGACGACCAGCCGCCGAGACCGACGACCAGGACCAGCACGATCCCGAGCCCGAGCATCAGGTGAAACTGGATTGACTGCCGCACGGTTTTCTTTGCGGCAGGCTTCGTGCCGCCAATGGCCATCGTGCTCATGCCTTGGCTCCGCCTTCACTGACGATCTTGATCGGGGCCGGCGGCGTCACGCGCGGCTGAAGCACCTGGGCAAGCACCTGCTCCTTCGGTCCGAAGGCCTGCATGCGGCCATCGCGCAGCACCAGGATCTGATCGACCGCCTCGACGCCGATGGGACGGTGCGCCACCACGATGACGATGGCGCCGCGCTCGCGTGCCGCACGGATGGCGCGGGTCAGCGCCTCGTCGCCCTCGGTGTCGAGATTGGAATTGGGCTCGTCGAGCACGATCAGGAACGGATTGCCGTAGAGCGCACGCGCCAGCGCCACGCGCTGCGCCTGGCCTGCGGAGAGCGCGGTGCCCTGCTCGCCGACCTGCGTGTTGTAGCCCTCGCGCATCTTGATGATCAGCTCGTGCACGCCGGCCTCCTTGGCCGCGGTGATGATGCCGTCAGACGTCGCCTCGGGATCGAAGCGGCTGATGTTCTGCGCAATGGTGCCGCCGAACAGCTCGACGTCCTGCGGCAGATAGCCGATGTGGCGGCCGAGCATGTCGCTCGACCATTGGTCGAGCGCGGCGCCGTCGAGCCGCACCTTGCCGCGCACCGGATGCCAGACACCGACCAGCGCGCGGATCAGCGAGGATTTGCCGGATCCGCTCGGCCCGATCACGCCGAGGCCGTTGCCGGCAGTGAGCGCGAAGGTGACATCCTGCACGATGAGGCGCTGGTCGCCCGGCGGCACCATGGCGATGCCTTCGACAGACAGGCGGCTGGTTGGCGCCTGCAACTGGGTCGGCATCGTCTGCGCCGGCATCTGCTCCAGCAGACGGGTGAGGCGCTGCCAGCTCTGACGTGCGGCGACGAAGGATTTCCAGTGCGCGATGGCCAGATCGACCGGCGCCAGCGCGCGGGCGGAGAGGATCGAACCGGCGATGATGATGCCGGCGGTCGCCTCCTGGTGGATGACGAGATAGGCGCCGACGGCGAGCACGGCCGATTGCAGCATCATGCGCAGCACTTTTGCGACCGCGCCGAGGCCGCCGGCGACGTCGCTCGCACGCTGGTTGCCGTCGAGATATCTTTCGTTGGCCTCGCTCCAGCGCGCGTTCATCCGGCCGGTCATGCCCATCGACACCATGACTTCGGCGTTGCGGCGGCTGGACGCCGCGAGATCGTTGCGCTGGGCGGCAAGGCCCATCGCCTCCTTCGCCGGCTGGCGGGACATGAATTCGGTGACGATCGTCAGCCCGACCAGGATGACGGCGCCGACCAGGGCGGTCACGCCGATCATGACGTGGAAGGCGAAGCAGATGGCGAGATAGAGTGGCAGCCAGGGCAGATCGAAGAATGCGCTCGGCCCCATGCCGCCGAGGAAGGAGCGGACATTGTCGAGGTCGCGCAGCGGCTGGAGCCCCTCGTTGCGGCTGCCCACCAGGAGCGGCAGGCGCACCACGGTGTCGAACACGCGCTTGTTGAGGGCTTCGTCCAGCGCGGTGCCGATCCGCCCGAGGATCCGGTTGCGGATCATGTCGAGGACGCCCTGCGCCATATAGAGGAAGCCGGCGAGAATGATCAGGCCGACCAGGGTCGGAATGCTGCGGCTCGGCAGCACCCGGTCGTAGACCTCCAGCATGAAGATCGACCCGGTCAGATAGAGCAGGTTGATCATGCAGCTCATCAAGCCGACGCCGACGAACGCCGTGCGACAAGCACGCAGGGCGTCACCGAGCTCTGAACGGCGGACGCCAGGTACGGCTGCCATCAGTCTGATCTCTTTCGGGTAAGGGGCAATGCCCCTGATTTCATAGACAGTTCAGGGGTACGCGACCCGGATTAACATCGTGTTCCCCGCGACGAGCGCGGCCGAATTAATCCAGATCCCTGACGGGCCACATCACCCCCTGACGGCCCCGTGCGCAAGTCCGGTATTTCACAGTCTTTGCGGCTTTTTATAGCAGACATCGCGGCCTCTCCCCAGCCGGGGAGAGGCGAAAAGTTCCAATCGGGCGAAGCCGGCCGCTACAGCCGGCCGCCACCGCGTACCAGGCGGACCACCAGGAGCAGGATGACCGCGCCGATGGCGGAGTAGATGATCTCGGACACGAGCCCGGTGCCGAGACGGATGCCGAGTTTCGGAAACAAAAGGCTCGCCACCAGCGCGCCGGCGATGCCGATCACGATGTCGCCGATGATGCCGAACCCGGCGCCCCGGACGATCTTGCCCGCCAGCCAGCCGGCAACCAAGCCGACGAACAGGATGACAAGCAGGCCTTCGTTGGAAATGTACATAAGTGGGGTCCCTCTTCCGTGAATGCCCCGCATGGAACGGGAACCGGGATGAATGAGGTGTGAATGCTGTTCCCGCCCACCCGGTTGGGCCTGCGAAAACAAAAATGTCGAAAACAACCCCATGCACAGTAGAGCCGGTCTTCGCCGCGTGCGCCCGGTGAACGGTGACAAGTCGGTGTTGTCGTGGAGGAATTCCGGATCGAGGCGCGCGCGGCTATCAGGCCTCCCGCGTGCGGGAAAAGGGAGCGCACCGACTACGGTGCCACCACCGGCTCGGCCAGCACGCACCGCGCCGCCCGGCCCGGCCCGACCTCCACATTGGCAGGCAATTGCTCGAGGCAACGCGGCTCGGCGAGCTTGCAGCGGGGGGCGAAGGAGCAGTTGTGGGGCTTCTCGGACAGCGACGGCGGGGTACCGGGGATGGTCTCGAGGCGCTGCCCCCGTTTGGCGCCGTGAATGGTGGAGGCCAGCAGGCCCTTGGCGTAAGGGTGGACCGGGGAGCGGACGATGTCGCGCAGCGTACCCTGCTCCACGACCTGGCCGGCATACATCACCGCGACGCGGTCGCAGATCTCGATCGCAACACCAATGTCGTGGGTAACGAAGATGACGGACATGCCGAACTCGCGCTGCAATTCGCGGAGCAGCAGCAGGATCTGGATCTGCACGGTGGCATCGAGCGCGGTGGTCGGCTCGTCCGCCAGCAGGATCTTTGGCCGGCAGGCGAGTGCGAGCGCGATCATCGCGCGCTGGCGCATGCCGCCCGACATCTCGTGCGGATAGGCATCCAGTCGGCGCTTGGCCGATGGAATACGCACGACCTCGAGCATGTCGAGCGCCCTCGCCCGCCCTTCCGCATAAGACTTGCCTTCGTGGCGCACGACGCTTTCGGCGATCTGCGCACCGATGGTGTAGACCGGATCGAGCGCGAGCGCCGGCTCCTGGAAGATCATCGAGACGGTCTGGCCGCGAAATGACGACAGCTCCTCGTCGTTCATCGCGAGCACGTCACGGCCCATCACGTTGACCTTGCCCGTGATCTGCGTGCGCTTCTTCGGCAACAGCCGCATCAGCGCACGCAACGTCACGCTTTTTCCCGAACCGGACTCGCCGAGCAGGCCCAGCACCTCGCCGTCACCAAGCGAGAGATTGAGGTCGTTCACGGCATAGACCGTGCGCTCCCCGGTGAAGCGGATGTTGAGGCCTGATATCTCGACGAGCTTTGTCATGACGGCAGCTTCGGCAATCGATCGTGATAGTCGGTGGCGCGCTGGAAGGCGGCGCCGATGGTGAGCAGGGTCGCTTCATCGAAGCAGCGGCCGATCAGCTGCATGCCGACCGGCAGGCCGCTCTTGGTGAAGCCGGAGGGCACCGTGAGCGACGGCAGGCCGAGAAAATTCACCGGGCGGGTGAACAGCGTCAGCCGCTGCACCATTGCCGGTGCGTTCGGGCCGCCGCCGACATCGCTCTCCTCGATGGTCGGCGCCGGCATCGGCGAGGCCGGCGCAATCACCGCATCGACGCCTGTGGTCGCCGCATTGTGTGCGGCAAGTGCCGGGCCACGCCAGCGCATCGCCTCGAGATACGTAATGGCGGGCACGGCGAGCCCGTTCTGAAGCCGCATCAGGACCTGCGCGCCATAATCCTGCGGACGCTCGATCATCCAGCGCTTGTGGAAGGCGGCGGCTTCCGCCGCGAGCACGAGCTGACTCGCCGAATTCAATTGCCGCTGGTCCGGCAGCTCGACCTTGACGATGTCGGCACCCTCGCGCTTGAGCACCGCGATGGTCTCGTCCAGCACGCGCGCGACCTCGCTGTCGAGATCGTCGACATAGAAGGACGCGGGCACGCCGATCCTCAGGCCCTTCAACGAGCCCTTGGTCGCGCCGACATAGTCCGACAGCGGCTCCTGGCTGCAGGTCGAATCCGCAGGGTCCGCGCCGGCCATCAGCGCAAGCAGCAGCGCGCAATCCTCGGCAGTGCGGGCGAGCGGGCCGACGGTGTCGAGCGATTGCGACAGCGGCATTGCGCCGGCGCGGCTGACGCGGCCGACGGTGGTTTTCAATCCCGTGACGCCGCAGAAATGCGCGGGCATTCGGATCGAACCGCCGGTATCCGAGCCGAGCGCCGCATAGGTCAGGCGCGCCGCAACCGCCGAGCCGGAGCCGGACGAAGAGCCACCGGTGATGTGCGCGACGTTCCAGGGATTTCGCACCGGCCCGTAATGGGCGTTGTGGCCGGTCGGGCCATAGGCGAATTCGGCAAGGTGAAGCGTGCCGAGCCGGACCTGACCGGCATCCTTCAGGCGCTGCAAGGCGGTGGACGTCGTGGTCGCGACGAAATCGCGGCGGATCAGCGAGCCACAGGTCGCGACGTGGCCCGCGTCGTAATACATGTCCTTGTGTGCGAGCGGCACGCCATGCAAGGGACCGCGGACATTGCCCTTGGCGAGCTCGGCGTCGGCGGCTTCGGCCGCCTTTAGCGCGGCCTCTGCTTCAATCGACATGAAGGCGTTGAGATGCGGCTGCCACTGAGCAATGCGATGCAGCAATGACCGCGTCACCTCATGCGAGGAGACCTGCTTCATCGCGATCGCACGCGCGACCTCGGTAAGCGTCATCAATGCAGGCTCAAGGCTCATTTCGACACCTTCTGCGTCTGCGCGATCGGATAGAGCGCGGGCTCGAGGTCGAACGGCAGCGTGCCGGCGATGGCGGCAAAGCCTTCGAAGGCGGGTCCGATCGAATTGGAGATGCGCGTCGCGATCTCGTCATCCACGGGGACGCCGGCGATCTGCGCCATGGGCTTGATCTCTTTCGGTGTCGGTCTCGTCATGCGGTCTTCTCCCTGGGCGCGCGGCTGTGGCCTGAACCCGGTATCGCCATGTAGCACGCGGCCTCGTGGCCCATCTTATCGAGCGCGGTGAGCTTTGGTGTCGCATTTGCGCAGAGCGGCTCCGCAAACGGGCAACGGGTGTGGAAGCGACAGCCCGAGGGCGGGTCGATCGGATTGGGCGGATCGCCCGTGATCGGCGGCGTCTCGGTGCGGTTGTCGGGATCGGACGACGGCATCGCCGCCAGCAGCGCGCGCGTATAGGGATGCGCAGGCCTGTCCCAGACCTGGTCGACCGGGCCGAGCTCGACGACTTCGCCGAGATACATCACCAGCACGCGATCCGAGATGTAGCGCACCACGTTGAGGTCGTGGCTGATGAAGAGATAGGTCAGGCCGAACTCGCGCTTGAGATCGGCAAGCAAATTGAGCACCTGCGCCTCGACGGATTTGTCGAGCGCAGAGACGGCCTCGTCCAGGATCACCAGCCGCGGCGACAGCGCCAGGGCGCGGGCGATATTGACACGCTGGCGCTGGCCGCCGGAGATCTCGTGCGGATAGCGGTTGGCGAAGTTTTCGGGGCGCAGGCCGACCTTGCCGAGCAGCTCACGCGCGAGCGCCCGCGCGGTGCCATCGGCCATGCCATGCACCTTGGGGCCGAACGCGATCGATTCCTCGATGGTCAGGCGCGGATTGAGTGAGGCGTAGGAGTCCTGGAACACCATCTGCATGCCGCGGCGCAGCTCACGCAGCGACAGGGACTGCCCGACGGTCATGCCGTCATAAATGATATCGCCGGTGTCGCGCGGCATCAGATGCATCAGCAGCCGCGCGGTGGTGGACTTGCCGCAGCCGGATTCGCCGACAATGCCGACGGTCTCGCCCTTGGCGACGGCGAAGGAGACGTTGTCGACGGCGCGCACGGTGCGCTTGGCGGCGAACAGCCCGCCGCGAACGGGGAAATGTTTTGTGAGGCCGTTGACCTGGAGCAGCGGCTGCGCGACGCCGCCGACGTCCTCGACGGGCTCCAGCATTTCAACGGATGCGTTGCTCTCGCTCATGGCCTAGTTCCTGATGTCCATGGCGCTGCGCAGGCCGTCCGAGAGCAGGTTGAAGCAGATCGAGACCGCGAAGATCATCGCACCCGGCAATGCCGCGACCCAGGGATTGACGTAGATCGCGGTGCGCAAGGTGTTCAGCATCAGGCCCCATTCCGGCTCCGGCGGCTTGGTGCCGAGGCCGAGGAAGGAGAGGCCCGCCGCCAGGATCATGGAGACCGAGATGAGACTGGTGGCATAGACGAAGATCGCACCCAGCACGTTGCCGAGGATGTGCACGCGCATGATGGTGAAGGGCCCCGCGCCGGAGGCGCGCGCGGCCTCGACAAAGTCCATGTTGCGCACGCCGGTGGTGACGCTCTCGGCGACGCGGGTGATCTGCGGCACGAACACGACCGTCAACGACACGATGGAATTGAGGATGCCGGCCCCGAGCGCTCCGGAAATCGCGATCGCGAGCAGCACGGAAGGGAAGGCATAGAACACATCGATCGTGCGCATGATCGCGGTGTTGAGCTTGCCGCCGACATAGCCGGCAACGAGACCGAGCGAAGTGCCGATGCCGAAGGCGAGGATCACGGGCAAAATGCCGATCACCAGCGACAGCCGCCCGCCATAGATCAGCCGCGCCAGCATGTCGCGGCCGAGCTCGTCGGTGCCGAGCGGATAGCCGACGGTACCGATGTGGCGCAGGCGGCGGATCATCGAGCCTTTATACGGGTCTTCGAGTCCGAGCCACGGCGCGAGGACCGCGGACAGGAAGATCAAGAGCAGCACCAGCGCGCAGGCCATGCTGACCTTGTCGCGGGCGATGCGCCGGCCGACGGTCGCCCAATAGCCGCGCGCCTTGGTGGCGGGCGCGGCCTGCAGCGCGGCATCGGCGGTGGCGGACAACGGAAGCTCGCTCATCGGCTAGCCCCGCTTGATGCGCGGGTCGATCGCCGCTTGCGCGATGTCGACCAGCAGGTTGAGGAAGACGAAGAACAGGGCCAGGATCAGGATGGTGCCCTGGAGCAGCGGCAGGTCGCGCTGGAAGATCGCGGAGTTGAGCAGGAAGCCCGAGCCCGGCCAGGAGAACACGGTCTCGATCAGGATCGAGCCGCCCAGCATGTAGCCGAGCTGAAGCCCCATCACCGCGAGCGCAGTGGGTGCAGCGTTCTTGATGACATGGCGAAACACGCCGGTTTCATGCAGGCCTTTTGCGCGCAGCGCTTCGACAAAGTCCTGGCTGAGGATGTCGCCGGTCAGCGCACGCACGGTGCGGGTGACGATGCCCATCGGGATCACCGAGGTCGTGATCGCCGGCAGCACGAGATATTTCAGATGCGCCCAGTCCCAGGCCCAGGAGTTGGAGCCGTTGGGACCGGCGCCGACCGCGGGCAGCCAGTTGAGCTGCACCGAGAAGATGATGACGAGCACCATGCCGAGCCAGTAATGCGGCACGGAGACGCCGGCGATGGCAAAGGAGGTCGCGACCTTGTCGATCCAGGTCTCGCGGAAATAGCCGGCGATCAGGCCGAGCAGGATGCCCATGGTGAAGCCGATGATGGCGGCGGCAATCGCCAGCGTGACGGTGTTGCTGACCGCGCGCATGACCTCGGCCAGCACGGGGCGTCCGGTGGCGATGGAATTGCCGAGATCGCCGTGCAGCGCGCGCAGCAGCCACAGCCCGAACTGCACCGGCAACGGGCGGTCAAAACCATAGGCGACGCGGAGCTGCGCCGCGAGCTCCTGCGAGGCATCTGCGGGGAGCACCGCGACGAGCGGATCGCCCGGCGTAATGTGCACGAGCAGAAAGCACACCAGCGCCACGCTGATGACGATCGGGATGACATAGGCGATGCGTCTGGCGATATAGGCGAGCACGTTGTTTCTTTTCTTCCCTTCTCCCCTTGTGGGAGAAGGTGGCGCGAAGCGCCGGATGGGGGGTTGTTTCCGTGGAGATTATTGCATCGATGGAGGGGTCCGCACCCGCGGAGAGATACCCCTCACCCGGCTTCGCTATTGCGAAGCCACCCTCTCCCACAGGGGGAGAGGGTGCACCGACTTCGTTGCGATAGACTACTTCATCGACACCAGCGAGAAGTCGATGAACCAGCTCTTCGGCTGCACCACGCCTGTCACCTTCGGGCTGATGGCGCGGGGACCGACGTCGTGGGCCACGTAGAGAAAGGCGGCGTCGTCGACGGAAGCCGCGTGCAGCTCGGCGAGCGCGGCGTCACGCGCGGCGGGATCGAAGGTCTGGCGTGCCTTCTTCACCAGTTCGTCGAACTTGGGATTATTGATGAAGCCCCAATTGTTCGAGACCGGCGGCGCCATGCTCGATTGCAGGAAGCGCACCAGCGCGAAGAACGGGTCCATCGCCGCATAGGTGACGTTGGTCGCGTTCGAGCCGTTCGCAGAGGGATCCTTGGCGCCGCGGCGCCAATTGGTGAACAGCGTGTTCCATTCGATGACATCGAGCTTCACATCGAAATAGCATTCGG
Organism: Bradyrhizobium xenonodulans; assembly: GCF_027594865.1. Lineage (NCBI taxonomy): Bacteria > Pseudomonadati > Pseudomonadota > Alphaproteobacteria > Hyphomicrobiales > Nitrobacteraceae > Bradyrhizobium > Bradyrhizobium xenonodulans. The sequence goes on along the minus strand of NZ_CP089391.1, from coordinate 872,339 downwards.
CGAGCGCCTGCTGCAGATACTCGTTCATCGGAAGCGGCTGCATCTGGCCCGAGCCGGAGGCCGAGGTCTGAATCTTCACCTCGAGCTTTTTGCTGGGACCGAAGCCGGCTTCCTGCATCAGCTTCTGCGCGGCCGCCTTGTCGTACTTGATCTCGAAGGTCGGCTTGCCGCGCCAGGGATGGCCAGGCTCAAAGGTGCCGGACGCCGGCACCATCAGGCCGGCGAGCAGGCCGTCCTTGAGGCCTTCGCGATCGACGCAGAGATTGGCGGCCTTGCGCACGCGGATATCGTTCCAGGGCGAGCCTTCCACGCGCGAGAATTGCCACGGCCAGACATGCGGCTGCTCATTGGCGTAGAGCTTGAAACCGCGCTGCTTCAGCTCAGGCAGCGCGTCGGGCGCCGGTGCCTCGACCCAATCGACCTGCCCTGACAGCAACGCCGCGGTGCGCGCGTTCGCTTCCGGCATCGGCAGGAGCACCATCTTGTCGACCTTGGGCACGCGATCCTTATTCCAGTAGTTCGCGTTCTTCACCAGCTCGAGACGTTCGCGCGGCGTGAAGCCCGCCATCTTCCACGGACCGGTGCCCGCGGCGTCCTTGGCAAAGGCGGTCCACGCCGCCTGCGACTTGGCCTTGGCGTCGGCGCCTTCCGCCTTGTCATAGAAATGCTGCCACTTCGCCGGACTCGCCATGAAGAGGTTGGTGAGATTGATCGGCAGGAAGCTGTCGGGCTCCTTGGTGGTGAGCTCGACTGTCATGTCGTCGATCTTCTTGGCCGAGGCCAGCGTCGGCATGCGCGAGGCGGTAACGCCGACCTGGCTGGCGTCGAATTGCGGCGCGTCCTGCTTCAACACCTTCTCGACGTTCCACACCACGGCGTCGGCATTGAACGGCGAGCCGTCATGGAAGGTGACGCCGGGGCGCAGCTTGAAGGTCCATTTGGTCTTGTCGGCATCGTCGACCTTCCACTCGGTGGCAAGGCCGGGGATCACCACGCTCGCCTTGTCGGCGGAGGACAGGTCCCAACCGGTCAGCGCGTCATACATGGTGAGGCCGGTGAAGCGGTTGCCCTCAAAACCCTGATCGGGCTGGCCCAGCGTGCGCGGAATGTCGGCAGCGGTCATGCCGATGCGCAGCACGGTGTCGGCGCTGGCGACGCGCGGCCAGGCGGCCACGCTGCCTAGCGCCAGCAACGCGATCAGCGCGGCCCGTGTTTTGTTGTTCTTGATAAGCATCGCCTCGATCCTTCTTCGGCTTCCGATGATTAATTTTGATGCAATCGTATGCAATGGCTGTGCCAGTGGGGAAACTTATTCTGCAAATTGCCCCTGCGACGACAAGTCCTTGTGATCGCGCGAGGGCAAGGCCGCCGCGCTGCCTATTCTGGCATCAAGCTTGCAAGTTTGGCCCCGAAATCCCCTGGGAGCTTTGGGCCATGCGTATTCGTCTGTCGATCTGTCTCGCCGTGCTTGCGCTGGCGTTGTCCGCAATCTCGGCACGCGCTGAAACGGTGGTGCGCTACGGCATCTCGATGGCGGACATTCCGCTGACGACCGGCCAGCCCGATCGCGGTGCCGGCGCGTATCAGTTCACCGCCTACACGATCTACGATCCGCTCGTCGCCTGGGAGATGGACGTCGCCGACCGGCCGGGCAAGCTGGTGCCGGGCCTCGCCACGGAATGGAAGGTCGACGATGCCGACAAGACAAAGTGGCGCTTCACACTGCGCAAGGACGTGAAGTTTCACGACGGCAGCGCGTTCAACGCCGATGCGGTGATCTGGAATCTGGACAAGGTGCTCAACGACAAGGCGCCGCAGTTCGACAAGCGGCAGAGCGCGCAGGTGAAGACCCGCCTGCCCTCGGTCGCCAGCTACGCCAAGATCGATGATTTCACGGTGGAGATCACCACCAAGACGGTGGACTCGTTCTTCCCCTATCAGATGCTGTGGTTCCTGGTCTCCAGCCCGGCGCAATACGAAAAGCTCGGCAAGGATTGGGACAAGTTCGCCAGCCAGCCCTCTGGCACCGGACCGTTCAAACTGACAAAACTGGTGCCGCGCGAGCTGGCCGAGCTGACCAAGAACCCTGATTACTGGAACAAGAAGCGCATTCCCAAGGCCGACAAGATCGTGCTGGTGCCGATGCCGGAAGCGCTGACGCGCACCAACGCGCTGCTCGCCGGACAAGTCGACCTGATCGAGACGCCGGCACCGGATGCGGTGCCGCAGCTCAAGGCGGCGGGGATGAAGCTCGTCGACAACGTCACGCCGCATGTCTGGAATTATCATCTCAGCGTGCTGCCGGGCTCGCCCTGGACCGACATCCGCCTGCGCAAGGCGCTCAACCTCGCGATCGACCGCGAGGCGGTGGTCGGCCTGATGAACGGGCTAGCAAAACCCGCAAAGGGTCAGGTCGATCCATCGAGCCCGTGGTTCGGCAAGCCCAGCTTCGAGCTGAAATACGATCTGGCTGCCGCGAAGAAGCTGGTCGAGGAAGCCGGCTATTCAAAAGCAAAACCGCTGAAGGCCACCTTCATCATCGCGCAGGGCGGCACCGGCCAGATGCTGTCGCTGCCGATGAACGAGTTCCTGCAGCAGAGCTTCAAGGAGATCGGCATCGACATCGACTTCAAGGTCGTCGAGCTCGAGACACTCTATACGCATTGGCGCAAGGGCGCGGCCGACGAGATCAACGCCGGCATCACCGCCAACAACATCGCCTATGTCACCTCCGACCCGCTCTACGCCATCGTCCGCTTCTTCCATTCCGGCCAGATCGCGCCGGTCGGCGTCAACTGGGGCGGCTACAAGAACCCCGAGGTGGACGCGTTGATCGACAAGGCCAAGCAGACGTTCGACAGCGCCAAGCAGGACGAGTTGCTGGCGCAGGCACATACGCTGATCGTCGACGACGCTACGCTGGTCTGGGTCGTCCACGACACCAACCCGCATGCCCTGTCGCCGAAGGTGAAACAGTTCGTGCAGGCGCAGCACTGGTTCCAGGATCTGACGACGATCGGGATGGAGTGAGGGTTCACGCGCAGCTGTCGTAGGGTGGGCAAAGCGAAGCGTGCCCACCACCTTCAGCCGCCGCGAAAGACCGTGGGCACGGCGCTATGCGCCTTTGCCCACCCTACGAGAGCGGTGACGCGGGCAACTACTTCGTCAGCAGCGCATACGCCCCGGTCCAGCCCTCTGCCGGCGGATTGAGCTGGAAATCCTTGATGCGCACCTCGTACAGCTTGAACAGCTTTTCCAGCGTGTCGGCGTCCTCGCTGCGACGGCCGCGCTCGATCGCGTCCAGCGCGCCCTGCCAGTCGCGGCCGCGGTAGCAGCCGAGCATCTCGATGGTGATGTTACGCAGGCGCTGGAAGGCGCCCGAATGCATCACGTCCTCGCGGCCGGCGATGGCGTAGATCACCTCCGGCTCGGTCTTGCCCTTGACCATGATGAAGTCGAGCTCGAGGATCGCGAACTTATCCTTGGCGGCGAGCGCGGTCCTGGATCCGACGATGATGGGAAAGCCGTATTCCTTCGACTGGCCTTCGAGACGCGAGGCGAGGTTCACGCTGTCGCCGAGCACCGAATAGTTCTTCTTCAGGTCCGAGCCCATGTTGCCGACCACGCCGATGCCGGTGTTGAGGCCGATGCCGACATTGAGCGGGATATAGACGTGGCCGCCGTCGGCGGCTTCCTGCTCGCGCTCCTTGTTGACCGCGTCGATCTGCTCCAGCATCTGGATCGCGGCCTCGCAGGCGTTGATCTCGTGCTCGGCATCGTCGAGCGGCGCGTTCCAGAACGCCATGATGGCGTCGCCCATGTATTTGTCGATATAGCCCTTTCGCTCGATGATTACGTCGGTCAGCGGCGTCAGGAAGCGGTTCATCAGCGCGATCAGGCCTTGCGGATCGTGCTTGTAGGTCTCCGAGATGGTGGTGAAGCCGCGCACGTCGGAGAACATGATCGTCATCTCGCGCTCCTCGCCGCCGAGCACGAGCTTTTCCGGCGACTGCGCGAGCTGCTCGACCAGCACCGGTGACATGTATTGCGCGAATTGCCCGCGGATCTGCACACGCTGCCGCTGCTCGCGTACGAAGCTCGCGAAGATCAGCGTCAGATAGACCGCGGTGGTCGACAGCAGCGGATAGGTGAAGTCGATCAGATAGCGGTACTGCGCGTAAAAGAACCAGGACACGCCGACCAGGATCGCTGCGAACATCGCACCCGCGAGCACCAGCCGCACCGGCCCGAGATTCGGCGTGAAGACGATCACCAGAAGTCCGATGACGAGCGCGGCAAGCAATTCGACGCCGAGCGCGTAGTTCGGCTGGGAGATCACCGCGCCGCTCAGCACGCTCTCCAGCACCTGGGCGTGGATCTCGACGCCCGGCATGGTTCGCGATACCGGCGTGGTCTTGATGTCGTTCAGCCCGGCGGCGGACGTGCCGATCAGCACCAGCTTGCCGTTGATCTTGCTCGGCGACACGGTGTTGTCGAGCACGTCGGCCGCCGAGACGTAGATCGAGGGGTCATGACGGGCATAGTGCACCCAGAACTGGCCGTTCTTGTCGGTCGGAATCTCAACGCCCTTGAGGCGCACGGCCCGCACGCCGGACTTGTCGGTCCGCACCAGCAGCGTTGGCGTGCCCGTGACGACGCGCAGGATCTCGAGACTGAGCGAGGGCATGATGTTGCCCTGGGCGCGCATCACCATCGGCACGCGGCGGATCAGGCCGTCGCGCTCGGTCCTGATGGTGAACAGGCCGCGGCCGGCCGCGACCTTCTCGATGACGGGCACGTTGCGCAAGAGGCCGGGAAATTCGAACAAGAAGCGTTCCGCGCGATCCTCGCCGACCGTCGCGACACCGGTGAACGGAAGCGACTTGTCGAGTTCGGTCAGGATGTCGGGCAGGCCGGTCTCGCCCAGCACCACGCGCGATCGCTTGATCGCTTCGGACAGGATCTGGTCGTTGGTCGGCAGCTCGCGCAGCTTGGCGCGGGTGGCATCATCGAGATAACGCATCTGGCCCGCGACCAGATCCGGGTTGAGCCGGTCGGGCTCCGAGAACACCACGTCGAAGCCGATCGCCACCGCGCCGTTACTGGTGAGGTTCTGGATCAAATCCGCGATCCGCGTCCGCGGCCACGGCCACTGGCCGAGCGTGGCCAGGCTCTTGTCGTCGATGTCGACGATGGTGACCGGCCGCGCCGCCTTGTGGCGCGGATCGATCAATTGGAACATGTCGAAGGTGCGCAGCCGCAATTCCTGGATCGGCGGCGGATCCCACAGCCGGGCGCCGGCAAACAGGACCAGCAGCGCAAGGCACATCAGCCCCGCAATGCCGAGCTTCCGCGCAAACCACCGCCGCAGGATCTTGAGACGTTTCATGCTGGCTGGATATCACGCTTTTGCGGCAAACGGCAGCGCGGATCAGGCTTGCCGACGACCGGCCACGCCCATCACGCCGCGATCAGGCATGGACGATGAAGTCACTCGCCTGGACGTGGGCGACACCCTTCAGGAGGATGGTGTCGGCGGCATTGATGGTGATCAGGGTGTCCAGCCCTGACGTGGTGGTCGCGTGCTGATCCAGCCAGGTTTGCGTATCGGAGGCCGTGACAACGGCCGACAGGTCGATCTTGTCCGTGCCGGAAGTGAAATTCATGATCACATCGTGGTTCGAATTGGCCGCGAACACGAACTGATCCTGATCCCCGGTCCCGAACAGCACGTCCTTGCCGGTCGTGCTGGTGAGCGTCACCGGGCATTGTTCGCTCAGATTGAAGATCAAATTGACAGTATCGGTCGCATTGTGGCTGTCGGTTACGGTCACCGCGACCGTATCCGTGGCAGGCGCGTCCTGGCTTGGCTCGGTATAGGTCACGGTCAGGGCGCCCGAATGCAAAGAGGCGTTCGCAGCACTTCCGGATACGGCGGCAGCTTCGACGGTGAACGTCTCATTGGCATCGGGGTCGGTGACGGACAGGCCAGTGACAGTCACGAGACCATCGTCTTGCGTTATCGTCATCGCGCCGACGTCCAGCGTCGGCGCGTCGTTGCTGCCGGCGATGGTGATGGTGACGACGCCGTTGCCCGTGCCGGTCGCGGTGTGGCCGTCGTCCGGAACGATGGTGTATTGCAGCGACAGCGTCTGGCCGGCGGCGAGGAAGTCGAAGGCCTGGCTGCCCGAATTGAACTCCCAGGCAAACTGCGCGTGGCCGGCGGTGCCGCTCAGGATGTCGCCGGACGGCACGGTGAAATAGTTGAGCAGGGTCGCGTGCGAGAGATCACCGACATCGTCCGTCTGCAGGGTACCGTCGAGATAGACGGTGACGTGATCGCGCGCGACGCTGACGTGGTCGGTGGTGTCGACGTCGGACGCGGTCAGCGTGCCGGTCTGGTCCAGTCCCGCATTGGTCTCTGGCAGGGTAGCGCCGGCGCTGTCATCCGTCCCAGCCGTGATCGTCGGCGCATCGTTCTTGCCGGCGAGCGTGATCGTGACGTCAGTCGTAATCTTGTGGCCTTGATGGTCGTCGAGCGTGACGGTCGAAACCACTTTCGCGGTCTGGTTCTCGCCGAGGAAATCCAGCGCGTTGTCGGCGACCGAATAGCTCCAGCCGATGGTGCCGTTGTTCTTGCCGGTCAGTTGAAGCGTGAGCGCCTGCTCGAGCGCGGCTTCCTGGCCCGTCAGCGTCAGGGGCGTCGTGCCATCGGTATCGAACCAGGTCACGGATTGGCCCGTGATCTCGGCGGTCGGCCGGTCGGTCAGGTCGATGTCCTTGAAGTCGTGCGCGCCGGTGGCGGCAGTCGGCGTGGGGTCCAGCGCGGAGGAGCCGGTGGTGTTCTCGCGTTCGGGGACGGTGGCGGTCAGCGACGCCGTCGCGAACGTAGGCGCATCGTCGTTCGCGTTGATCGTGATCAGCGTGCCGCCATGGCCGTCGTCACTGCCGGCGAAATGATAATTGCTGTAGTCGGCACCCGTGAGCTTCAGCGTAATCGTATGGTTGTAGGCGTCGCTCACGACGAGTTCGCCGGTCGCAGCGTTGTAGGTCGCCGAGGTGCCGTCATCATAAACGATGCTCGACAGGTCGATCGTATCGGCCGTGGACAATTCCGCGATTGATCCGCCAAAGGTCGACGTATCGATCTGAAGCGCGGCGCCGTCGCCCGCGAGGTTGATCGTTTGCGTGACCGAGCCCTCGAGCGTCAGCAGCGCGCCGGCATCGACGGTGACCGAGCCGGTGCCCGACAGCGTGCCGAACAACGTCAACTCGCCGTCATGGACCTCGATGGTGCCGGTATTGGTGATGACGCCGGCGATCGATGTCGTCCCCCAACTGTCGATCTCGTGGGAATTGGTGACGCCGAGGTCGGTTCCGGAGATCGACGCGCCATGCAGATCGATGGCGCCGTGGTTGACGATCGAGGACGCATTGCCGAACACGCTGGTGCCGGCGACGGTCCAGATGCCGGTCGCCTCGTTGTTGAACACCGCACTGGCAACGTTGATGTTGCCGTTGATATGACCGAAGTTGTTGATCGTGACGGCGCCGCCGGTTTCGGTGATCGCATAGGTCGTCGACGTCACGGTGCCGGCCCCGATCGATCCGGTGGCGGAATTGTCGATCGTCGCCGAGCCGGCCGCATTTTCCTGGATATAGATCGCAGCATGGCCGGTCGGAGCCACGACCGAGCCGGTGTTGGTGACATGGGTCGAGCCGATCGCGCCGGTCTCGTTCTGCGTGACGCTGATGCCGGCAAGGCTCGTGCTGGTGATGTGGCCGTGATTGACGATGGTGATGTCGCCGCCGCCGGTGGCGAGCGCGGCCAGACCGACCGTGCCGGCGGCGGAGCCGTCATTGGTGACGCTGACGTCGCCGCCACCATGGTCGAAGGCACCGATCGCGATGCCCGCAGTCGCTGTGATCGACGAACCGGCGCCGGCCGTGACCGTGACATCGCCGACGCCCCAGGTGAACGCCTCGATGCCGTAGCCGGCTTCCGCGGTGATCGCCGCATCGCTCGTGACGATGACGTCGCCGTTGACTGTATTCGAGAAGCCGGAGCTTCCGCCCGGCTTGTAGCCGGCGATAATCGCGCCCGGCGTGGTGCCGTCGTTATTCAGCGCGGAGCCGGAGTGGATGGTGCCATGCGCCTCGACGGAGATCGTGCTGTCGACGCCGGCTGCGATGACGGCCGCGTAGTTGACCGCCACGATGCCGGAACTGCCGGACGTGATGCTGTCGCCCGCCGCCAGGGTGACGCGGATGTCGCCCTGGTCGATGCTGTAGGCGAGAATGCCGTAGCTGGTCGTTCCCTTCACCGACGCGCCCGCCCCGAGCGTGACGGTGACGTCGCCGGTGCCACCGCTGAGCGCCTGGGCCCTGATGCCCTCCTCCGCGCCAACGATCGTGGTGCCGGCAGCGTCGTTCACGGTGACGTCGCCATTTCCGTAATTATAGGCGTGGATGCCGTAACCCGCCGCAGCGGTGATGTCGGCATGGTTGTTGACGACGACCGAGCCGTTGACGCCGGTGTTGGCGCTGCTGCCGCTAGTGGCACCGGTGTAGCCCGTCTGGATACCGGCTGGCGCATTGCCGCTTTGGTTCGGGCTGCTGCCGGAATTGATCGTGCCGTAGGCATCGACCGTGATGGTGCTGCCGGCACCTGCGCCGAGGACGGTCGCGCGATTGACGGCGACGATGCCGGAGCTGCCCGAAGTGACGACGCTGCCGGCTAAGGTCGTGACGGTCTGGTCGCCGCTGCCATAGCTGCGCGAACGGATGCCGTAGATCGCGCTGCCCGTGATGGTGCCGCCGGCATCAATGGTGATGTCGCCGCCACCCCCGGTTACGGCATCGATGCCGTACGCGCCACCGACAGCGCCGCCGCGCTGGGTGATCGCGATGTTGCCGGCGTTGGCGCCGTTCAGATTCTCGACGAGCACGCCAACCGAACCTACGCCGGTCCCGGTCGCCTTGCCGGTGAGATTGTTGATCGTGATATGACCCGAGCCGGCCGGGCCGTCGCGCAACGTGATGCCGTTGCCGGCAAGACCCTCGATGTCACCCGTCGCAGTCAGCGAGATGTCGCCGGTGCCATTCTGGGTGACGACGAGGCCGTTGGCCGCGCCGGTCAGCGCGCCGGTCGGCGTCAACTCGATATCACCATGATTGCCGCTCGTCCCGCCCGATGCGGTGACGTCGAGGGCATCGCCGCTCGATGTCATGATGGCGGCATTGCCGGTGATGGTGAAAGTGCCTGCGGTCGACGCCTGACCGGTGATGGTGCCGGTAAAGTCATGGCTCGTGTCGTCCAGCTGGAGCGTATTGGCGCCGCCGGCGAAGGTGACGGTCTGCGCGTCCGCGCCGCCGAGCTCGAGCGTCGCGCCGTCGTCGACGATCAGCGCGCCGATGCCGGTGATGCCGCCGGAAAGATTCAGCGTGCCGCTCTGGACTTCGATCGTGCCGGTGTTGGTGACGCCGCCCGTGACCGTGTTGCTGCCGGCGACGCTGTAGAGATTACCGGCATTGCTCAGGCTGCCGCCGTTGATCGAGACGTCGGACAGATAGAGCTTCGATGCGCCGTCGACCGTGATCGTCCCGCCGGTGTTGGTGACGATGACGGTCGTGAGCTTCAACGTGCCGCCGTTGATCGACTTGATGTCGGCAGTGTTGATGATCAGGTCGCCGATGATGTCGAGCACGCCACCGCTCGCCCGGATCAGATTGTGATTGGTGATCGTATGGACCACCGCGGGATCGATCGTCAGTGTGCCGCTGGTAACGGTGATCGTGCCGGTGTTGTCAATGTCGGCGTCGTTGATCGCGCTCGTGCCGGTCGATTCCAGCGTGCCCGCAATCGTCACCGTGCCGCCGTCGATGGTCGCGCCGACGAGATCGAGCGTCGATCCGGTCTCGACCGACACGGCGCCGCCGGTGTTGGTCACCGTCATCCCGATCAGCTTCAGCGTGCCGTCGTTGATCGCGCCCAGCGTGCCGGTGTTGCTGACGGCCTGGTGATCGATGTCGAGCTCGGCACCATTGGCCTGAAGCGTGCCGGCATTGGCGACGGCGGCCGAGGTCGTGGCAGAAAGCGTCAGCAGACCGCCAATCGCCTCGATCAGGCCATTGTTGGTGATGGACGCATTCGTAACGGTGCTAACGCCGGTCGAATCCAGGGTGCCGGAGACGTTGAGCGTGCCGCCGGTCAGGTTCGCCCCTGACAGCGTCAGCTTCTTGCTTGCATCGACCTTGACGGTGCCGCCATTGGCGATCGTGGTGCTCGCAACGGTCGCATCGTCCAGCGTCAGCGTGACGCCGCTCTCGACGGTCACGGCACCCTTGTTCAGGGTCGCATTGCCGCCGATCTTGCTGTTGCCGGTGACGTCGATCGTGCCGCCGAGCGCGCCGCTGAAATTGTCGACGGTGCCGCCCGATATCTCGGTGCCGGAGAGCGTCAGCGTCTGGCCGTCATCGACCTTGATGACATGGCCGGTGTTGGTCAGGACGTCATTGAGCAGGGCAGCTGCACCCGCGATCTCGAGCGTCCCGTTGTTGGTGATCGCCCCCCTGGACGCAGCGGACGACCCCTTGATCGTGGCGCCGTCCTTGAGCTTGACGGTGTTGGCGAGCGCGATAGTTGCGTTATCGGTGATAGCAGTGCTGGAAACGGTGACGCCGTCGAGCGTCAGCGCAGCGTCGGCGGCGATCGTGCCGACGCTGACCGTGGCCCCGCCGTCGATCGTGCTGGCGCCGATGACGTCGATCGCGCCGGCGCCGTTGATGGCGCCGCCGCTAATCGTGGCGTCGTCCAGCGTCAGCAGGGCATTGCCGTCGACGATGAAATTGCCGTTCGAATTGTCGACCGTCGAACCCTGGTCGATCGCCAGCGCGCCGGCCGCCAGCACTTCGATGGTGCCGGCATTGGTGACCGTCTCGTCGTCCAGCGCGTTGCCGGTGCCGCTGACCTTGAAGGCGGCATTGTTCTTCAGAATGCCGCCGCTCAGTACGGCGTTGCCGGTCAGATCGATCTCACCATTATCAGTAAGCGTGCCGGCCCCGCTGATCGTGGCGCCGTTGACGGTCAGCTTGCCGGCGCCATCGACCGTGACGTTGCCGGTGTTGGTGACGCTCGAGCCCTGGTCGATGGTCAGCCAGCCATTCGCCAGCACCTTGATCGTGCCGCTGGACGTGTTGGAGACGGTCTCGTGGGCGAGCTCGGTCGCGCCCTTGACGTTGACCGTGCCGGAATTGTTCAGCGTGCCGTTCTCGATCAGGCTGGTGCCGTCGAGCTCGAGCGTGCCCAGAATGGCGACGGTGCCGCCATCGATCGTCGTGCCATCCACGATCAGCATCGTGCCGGCATCGGCCTTCAGCAAGCCGCCGGCATTGTGGATCTCGGCGAGGGTCTTCAGCGTGCCGCCGGACAGCTCGATCGTGCCGGAGTTGGTGATCGTGGCACCCGCGGCGAAATCACCGCCGCCCGCGAGCGTCAAATTGCCCGCGTTGGTGAAGACGGCCGTGTCCAGGATCTCGGCCTTGCCGCCGACGAACATCACGCCAGCCGCGGCGTTGGTGAAGATCGAGTCGGCGCTCATGCTGAGCGCGCCCGATATCGTCAAGGTGCTCTGGTTGATCACCTTCGGGGGCGGGCCGCCAAAGTCGTTCATCGTAATCGACTTGGCGTAGGCCGCGGCATCGATCGTCACCGGATAGGACGGTGTCAGGCCGTGCAGCTGATCCGTGATGACGATGACGTCGTCGTCGATGGTCGGAACGGTCCCGGTTTCCCAGTTGGCCGCGTCCTTCCAGAAGCCGCCTGAGGGAGCGCCGGCCTTGTCGGTCGCGATCCACACCACGGCGGGCGCGTCGGTGCCCGTGATCGTGACGGTGATGGTCTGCTGCGAGGTCGCGCCTTGCGAATCCGTCAGCGTCACGGTGTAGACCAGCGTCAACACCGCGCCCTGCGGGATGAAGTCGGCGAGATAGACCGGCAGGTCGGCCAGCGACCAGTTGATGGTGCCGGTGCCGTCCCCCGTGCTGTCGGCGCCCGCCGCGATCGCGACCGACATCGCCTTCTGGAACGCCTCGAGCGGGCCCGGCGGCACGGTGCCATCGGGCAGGGTCGCGCTGGTCAGTTTCACCGACACCGTATGCGTGTCGGTGAGATCGACGTCGTCGAACGTCAGCGTGCCCGAGGTCGGCACATCGCTCGCGAGCGGGCCACCCGGCACGCTGGTGCCGCCTTCGAAGGTAATGACCGGCACGCTCGTGGTGATCACCGGCTTGTCGTTGGTGCCGGCGATCGTGATCGTGATGTCGATGTAGGAGGATTCGGGGTTGACCGAGAAATTGTTGTTGACGCGGACCTTGTAGGTGAGCGTCAGCGTTTCGCCGGCCGCGAGGAAATCGAAGACGTGGTCGGGGATCGTGTAGGTCCAGACCGCCGAACCGTTGTTGTTGTTGGCGCCGTCGGCGACGACCTGGATATCGATCTGCGTTGCCGCGATGTCCTGCTTCTGGAGTGCAGAGAGCGTGCCAGTGACGTCCTGCTGGCCGGCGCTCTTGTAGACGTAGTTCGGCGCGTCGGCGAGGCTTATGCTCACCGTTGGCCGATCGCCCAGATTCTGATCGACGAAAGTGATTCGGCCGGAGATCGTATCGGAATGAGCGGTGTCGCCGGTCGTATCTGCGCGCTCGGTCAGCGCAAATGCCGTCTTCACATTGCCGTTGGCATCGAGGCTTTGACGCAGGGGCGGACCGGGAATGCGGGTGCTCGTCCCCGGATTGTGGCCAGGCCCTTCGGACCCCTGCTGATTGAGATTCGTGAAGACCGGAATCGCGGTGGCGCCGGACGGCGTCTTGATCATGAGACCATCGGCGGTCTGCGTGATCGAGTCGGTGAAGTTCGTGGTCAGCTTGGTGTTGCTGTTGTTGTCGGTGAATTTCAGCGTGAACACGTCCGTGATCAGCTTCTGAATGTCCGGTGACATCAGCGCATTGGAGATCGAGACGTTGCCGCCGCTGATCTGGATCATTTGCCCGGCCTGGTTGACCGTCGCGATCGGCAGCAGCGTGACCTTGTCGAACAGGATATAGGAGCCCGTCGTGCCGTTTGGCTCGACCAGCACCTGGAAGCTCGCCTGCGGCTGCGGATCGCCGCCGCCGGCGGGAACGACGAAATTGATCTGGGTCAGTACCGCGGTGCCGCGGATGCCCATGGTGGCGACCGGCGTGTCGATCTTCATGTCGCCGTGCTTGGCGGTCTCGCCGGCGACGAAGGTGATGGTGCCGGCGACGAGGCTCAGCAGTGAGGAATTGCTCGACCCGTTGGGGTCGTAGACCATCTCGTTCAGCACCATCCGCGCATTGGAGGACAGGCCGAACACAGTGCCGTCGATGAAGGTGATGCCGAGCGTCGAATCCGCGCCGGTCGAGACCACATCGCCCTTCTCGACGTTGTCGCCGTTGTTGAGGATGACCGAGACGCCGTTGCGGACCGCGGTCGCGCTGCCGGACAGCTTGGTGACGTGGCCGATGATCTGGGCAGCGGCAATGCCGGACGCGGCCTGCGCATATTGCACATGGCCCGTGAGCGCGTTGATCGTGTCGCCGGTAAGATGCGCGCCATCGGGCGAGGCGATCGCCGCGCGCTTGTCGCCCCTGAAATAATCGTGAACGACGAACTCGTGCCCCTCATGGGACAGCACGAGGTCGAGACCTGCGCGCTTGAACTCGCCGTTGAAGATCAGGTTCGGGTCGGGAACGACGACCGCGCCGTCGGGCAAATGACCGTGCGCCTTGGCGATAAAGGGCTTTGCCCCAAAGGACTCGAGATGGACGTCGGCGGGCGAGCGGGAACCCTGGCCGTCCAAAGGAATCGCGGCGTCAAATTTGCCAGCGTAATTCAACCGGGCACCGTAAAAAGGGTTAAAATTTAAGTAAGTATCGCCTGCCTAAGCTTGCATAGCATTACCAAGTCCTTAGCGATACCATCTATTGCTTGTGTGATTTCGCATCACTTGGCCGCAGGAGCCCCCGTTGCGTGGAGCCGTCACAGAGGAGCCGAAGTAATAACTCAGGTATTCAGAAGTAAATTTCGACCGATTTTCCCGCATTTCCAGTCATCCCAAGTCATCTGCCGTATCAATCAAACGGCAGATACTTCCGTCATCTTTTCTTCGCAGGGCCCCGGAACATCCTGCGGCAAATACGGGACAAAATCTGTGACCTAATTAACAGAACCCGTGAAATAGCGGGTCGTTAGCCATAGGACAGAGAATCGGCGCCGCCACAACTTCCGCCTGCAATCCGCTCCGATTCGCGGCAGTGGGGCCCTCCTAGCCGGCGAATCGTAAAATTTTACGCAATTTGGGCAGGCTCATTTCAGCCTGCCCCACGGTTTTGGGACCCGTACCGGGCGCGTTAAGCAGACCAAAACCGCCCGTCTCGCACTATCTCCGCGAAAGCAACAAAGCCCGGCACGTCGAGGTCGAAGGGGGACCTGGCGAAGCCGGAAGGGGATGTCAGATGGAGACCGCTGCTCGCTCGCGCGCCTTTCGCGCTGTCCTTGTCCTGTGCGGATTGATCCTGTTCGGGTCAGCCGCCGAACTTCGCGCCGGCACGCTGCTGTCGCCCGGAGCCGGCGTGCTCGTGCGCAAATCGGCCGAGCCGTTCGGCGTGTTCGCCTTCGCCATCTCGTCCGGCAGCCTTCAACAGAAATGGTTCGCGCTGAAGCAGAAGCTCGACGACGACATGGTGCAGCTCGCGCTGTGTGACGGCGACCGGGACAATTGCGCCTCGCCTGCGGCGCTGAAGCTGCTCGCCATCGTCGACCAGGCCCGCAGCCGCGACGGCCGCGCGAAGCTGGGCGAGACCAACCGCGCCGTCAACCTTGCCATTCGGGCTGCCGATGACGGCACCGACGACGTCTGGAGTTCGCCGCTTGCGACCTTTGAACGGGGCACCGGCGATTGCGAAGACTATGCCATCGCCAAGCTCGCCGCGCTGCGGCTGGCGGGGGTCGCCACTGAAGACCTGCGCATCGTCGTGGTGCGCGACGTCAGGGCCGGTGAAGAGCATGCGGTTGCCGCAGCAAAGCTCGACGGCCACTGGCTGATGCTCGACAACCGCCGCATGGCGATGGTCGAGGACGATGTCGCGCGGACTTACCAACCGCTGTTCGTGCTCTACCAGTCCGCCGTGATGAAATATGTCGACGAGCCCGTGCGGTTCTCGATGGTGGCAACTGAGACGCAGTGACCCCATCCGGGTTACGTCCCTCCCGCCACAAAGCCATTTCGCCGCGCGATCCGAAACGCTAGCATGGCGCCTTCCATGCGGGGGCGACTGGAATGCGGTTCATCGTGCTGTCTGTGCTTGCGCTGCTGGTCTTGCCGGCGGCACCAGCCTTCGCGCAATCCGATCGCTCCATCGCCGACAGGCTGCCGCTGTTTGCCAAGAACAACTGCCAGCAGATCCGCGACCCCGGCAATCAATTGTTCTGTGGCGATGCCGAGCTTGCCGCCGCCGCCGAGAAGCTGAACACGGCGATCGAGGCGCGGCTCGCCCGCCTGCCCGATCGCCTGCCCGGAATCGAGGAGAACGCGATCTGGAATCGCCAGCGCAATCTCGGCTGCGGCATCGTCGGCCAGACAGCGATCCGCGCCGATGATTTCGACCGGGTGAAGGCGTGCCTTCTCAAGGTCACCGAAGACCGCGCCGCGATCGTGCGGGATCCCGATTTTGATTGTCTTGCGGCCAACACGGCCGCGGGCGCGCTGATCTGCGCGGACCCGTCGCTGGCGCTCGCCGAGACCGAGCTGAACGGCCAGGTGCTCGGCCTGATCGGAAAGCTGGACCCGACCGCGGCGCGCTTTGCCTACGCCGAATATGGCCGATGGACGCGAGAGCGCGATCGCAAATGCAATCTGGTCGGCAAGGAGAATGTGCCGCTCCACGAGCTCGAATCCGCGGAGGCTTGTCTCGCCGACCAGTTGAAGCACAGGAACGATGAGGTCCGCGCGGCGAAAGGCGATCCCAAAAAGGTGTTCGGCCGGCAGGTCGCGGCCCGCTCGCCGGACACCGACGCCGTCGACTTCTGCGCCGCGCGAATCCATGCCGCCAATTCCTGCGGCAACTTCCTCCGCATCAATCGCGTCTACGCACTCGACAGCCAGGTGACCGGGCAGGAGGCGCAGGTCACGGGCGAGATCGAGATGGCCGTGCTGGCGCCCTTCAGCGTGTGCAGCAAGGTCGCTTCCACCTGCACCGGCACCTGCTGGGACGCCCGGACGGGCCGTCCGCAATCGGGGGCCGGCAACAAGGAGCGCTCCGGCGAGGCCTTCAACGTCACGCGCCGGCTGAGGATCCAGCGCACCTTCGCCTTCGTGAAAGCCGCCGACGGCTGGCGCTGCCGCGAAGACGAGCTGGCGCCGGTGAGCTCGGGGACGGCGGGCGGCGGGTCGTAGGCTGTCTCTCTCCCTCTCCCCGTTCTTACGGGGAGAGGGTTGGGGTGAGGTGCTGCTTCCGCAAAGACGGTGAAAGACTATTCGCGGGGAGTCCCCCTCACCCGCTTCGCATCTCCGATGCGATGCGGCCTCTCCCCGCAGGCGGGGAGAGGCGAAGATCAAAACATCAGGTTGTCCTTCACCAGAACCCAGCGGCCGCCCTTGACCTGCTGCACCTGGGTGATGGTGTTGGCGAGGTGGTCGGTCTTGGAGAACTTCGTCGGCGGCGAGTTGAAGATGTCGAGGAACTGGTCGCCGGACTCCAGCGCATCGAGCATCTTCTGACCGGTCAGGTCCTTGCCCGCCTTGCTCGCGTAGAACGCAAACGTCATCACCGCATTGTAGCCGATGATGGCCTGGGTGTTGGCGTCGGTGCCAAACATCTTCTTGTAGTTGACGAGCCAGTCCTTGACCTTGCCCTTGGCGGTGTCCTCATAGGGGATCTCGAAGCCGCTGGCGGCGTAGAGGCCCTCGACGGCGTCCTTGCCGAGCATCGGCACTTCCATCACGTTGGTCGGCGTGGCGCCGAGAAAGGTGACATCCCAGCCGAGCTTTTTGGCTTCCGTCATGGCGCCGATGGGTTCACGAAGCACCGCGCCGAGCACAACGAGATCACAGCCGTCGGACTTCATCTTGGCGACCTGCGCGCTGAAGTCGGAGGCGCCGCGCTTGTAGCTCGTGATCGAGGCCGGCTGCACCTTCATGACGGTGAGCTGCTGGTTGAAGCCGTCGAGCACGTTCTTTCCGTACTCGTCATCCTGGTGCATGATGCAGGGCTTCTTGAAGCTCTTCCACTCCATCATGTATTTCAGCGCGGCACGCGTGCTCTCGACATAAGGCAGGAGGTTGTTGAACTTCAGCCGTTCCTGCGGCTTGGCCGGATCGAACTTGAAGGTGAACTCGGCCGCCGTCAGCGGGAACAGCTGAAGCACGCCGGCATCGAGCAGGATGTCCTGCGCGGCGAGCACGGTCGGCGATCCCATCGGGCCCACCATCGCGAAGATCTTGTCGCGCTCGATCAGCTTTTGCGAGGCCAGCACGGCCTTCTTCGGATCGTAGCCGCTGTCCTCGACGACCAGCCGGATCTTGCGGCCGTTGACGCCGCCGGCGGCGTTGACCTCCTCGACTGCCATCTTCATGCCGTTGGAAACCGGCACGCCCCAACCCTTGATCGGACCCGACAGGTCCTGGTGAGTGCCGAGCACGATCTCGGTGGCCGAGATGCCCTCGTTGGTGACCTTGGTTTGCGCGACGGCCGGCAGACAGCTGAGCGCCACGGCGCCCATCGCAAGGCCGAACGCGTTGAACGATCTCGACATTGACGTCTCCTCTCCTTGGGGCCCATGTTGCACGAAGGGCGGGGCCATGGCTCCTTCGCTTTCTCGAATTGGCAGGCTGGTCACGCCACCGCGCGCTCGCGATACATCGCGTCGATCTCGGCAGCGTAACGCTTGTTCACGAAGCCGCGCTTCAGCTTCATGGTGGGTGTCAGCTCCTCGTCCTCCGGGGTGAGCTGCCGCTCGATCAGGTAAAATCGCTTGATGGTCTCGACGCGGGCAAAATTGCCGTTGACGCCTTCGATCTCGCGCCGGATCAGGTCCTGGACCTCGGCCGCCCGGCACAGGCTCGCATAATTGGTAAAGGGAATGTCGTGGTCCTGGGCGAACTTCTCGACGTTCTCCTGGTCGATCATCACGAGGCAGGTGAGATACGGCCGCTTGTTGCCGATCACCACGGCATCGGAGATGTAGGGCGAGAATTTGAGCTGGTTCTCGATCTCGGACGGCGTGATGTTCTTGCCGCCCGAGGTGATGATGATGTCCTTCATCCGGTCGGTGATGCGGACGAAGCCCTCGTTGTCGATGGTGCCGACGTCGCCGGTGTGCAGCCAGCCGCGCTGGTCGATGGTCTCGGCGGTTTTCTCCGGCTGGTTGAGGTAGCCCATGAACAGGAAGTCGCCCTTGATCAGGATCTCGCCGTCGGGCGACAGCGCGACCTCGCCCCAGGGCACGGCTGTGCCGACCGAGCCGAGCTTGATGCGCTCCGCCGGCATCATGGTGGCGACCCCGCAATTCTCGGTCTGGCCGTACAGCTCGTGCATGTCGATGCCGAGCGCCAGATACCAGCGTATCAGCTCCGGCGCGATCGGCGCAGCGCCCGTGAAGGCGATGCGGCAGCGATCGAGCCCGATCATGCGGCGGATGTTGCGGAAGGCGAGCCGGTAGGCGATGCGGTTGGCGAGGCGCAGCGTCAGCGGCGGCGGCTTGCCCTCGATCCGGCAATCGACCATGCGATAGCCGATGCCGATGGCGCGGCGGTAGACCCATTGCTGGAACGGCGTCGCATCCTTCAGCGCGATGGTGATGGCCGAATAGAATTTCTCCCAGATGCGCGGTACCGCGAGGAAGACGGTCGGCTGCACCTCGCGAAGATTGTCCGGCACGGTCTCCGGGCTCTCGGCGAAATTCATCACCGAGCCGAGCGCGACCGAGATGTAGTAGCCGCCGATGCGCTCGGCGACGTGGCAGAGCGGCAGGAAGATCAGCCGGTCCTCATCCTCCCGCGCCGGGATGAAGTCGTTGGCGTAACGCATCTGATGCGTGACGCTGCGATTGGCGTGCATCGCGCCCTTGGGCGGGCCGGTGGTGCCCGACGTGTAGACGAGGATCGCGAGATCGCCGGCGCCGCGGCTGTCGATCATCTCTTGCCAAAGCGCCTCGCGGCCGACCATGTGGTTGCGGCCGAGCGCGCGAAACTCGTCGAGCGACATCACCATGTCGTCGGAGAAGCCACTGAGGCCCTCCATGTCGAACACGATGATCCTTTGCAGGGACGGACAGCGCGCGCGGCAGGCGAGGATCTTGTCGAGTTGCTCCTCGTCCTCGGCGAAGATCACCTTGGTCCGGGAATCGTTGAGGAGGTATTCGACCTGGGACGATGCATCGGTCGGATAGATACCCGAGGAGACACCGCCGGCGCACAGAATGCCCATGTCGGCATGGACCCATTCCGGGACGGCATTGGCGATGATGGAGGCGACGTCGCCGGGTGCGAAGCCGGTCGCGTGAAGCGCATAGGCGATCTCCCTGGAGACCTCCAGCCATTGGCGCCAGCTCGTCGGCTGCCAGATGCCGAATTTCTTCTCGCGAATGGCCGGCCTGTCGCCCCGCATTTCGACGGCGCGCAGAAAGCTCTTCGCGATCGTATCAGCGACCGTCAGCACCGCCGGTCGGGCCATGCGCGTCTCCTCCTTGTCGCCTTCCCCTCCGCTGCCTGCCTTGCCGGCGGTCTTTCCTCGCGGATGGGCTCGTGCATTTAAGTCTTCCTCTATCGCCAAGTCTTCTTCTTTTTCCAGCGGCGCTCGCCCCGGGCGCCCGCTTCCTTGGCGCCAAGGTAGAATTCCTGGATGTCCTGGGAATGCATCAAGCGGTCGCAGGTGTCGTTCATCACGATCCGGCCGATCTCCAGCACGTAGCCGTAATGCGCGGTCTCCAGCGCCACCTTGGCATTCTGCTCGACCAGCAGGATCGACATGCCCTGCTCCTCGTTGACCCGCCGGATGATGGTGAAGATCTCCTTCACCAATAGCGGCGACAGGCCGAGCGAGGGCTCGTCGAGCAGCAGCAGCGTCGGCCGGTTCATCAGCGCGCGGCCGATCGCGAGCATCTGCTGCTCGCCGCCGGAGAGCTGGCCGGCCGGCTGGTTGATGCGTTCCTTCAGCCGCGGGAAATAGCCGTAGACACGCTCGAGGTCCTCCGCGACGCCGTCACGGTCCTTACGTGGATAGGCGCCCATCATCAGGTTCTCGCGCACGGAGAGGAACGGGAACACCTCCCGCCCTTCCGGCACATGGCTGAGGCCCAGCCGCACGATGCGGTCCGCCTCCATGCGCTGGATCGACTTGCCCATGAACTCGATCGCGCCCTTCTGCGGATCGAGGATGCCGGAGATGGTCTTCAACACGGTGGTCTTGCCGGCGCCGTTGGCGCCCAGCAGCGTGACGATGCGGCCGCGCGGCACCTCCAGCGAGATGCCGCGGATCGCCATGATCGGCCCGTAATAGCTCTCGATGTTGGAGAGCTTCAGGATGATGTCCGGCGTCGCCGTCGCATCCATGGCCTACGCTCCGAGATAGGCGGCGACGACGTCGGGATGCTGCTGCACCTCGGCGGGCGTGCCCATGGCGAGCACGCGGCCGTAGTTCAGCGCGATGACGCGGTCGGAGACGCGGTTCACCAGCGACATGTCGTGCTCCACCATCAGCACGGTGACGCCGAGCTCGCTCTTCATGTCGCGGATCCAGAACGACATGTCGTCGGTCTCCTCGACATTGAGGCCCGAGGACGGCTCGTCGAGCAGGATCAGCTTGGGCTCCGAGCACAGCGCGCGCGCCAGCTCGATCACCTTGCGGACGCCGTAGGGCAGGCCCGAGATCAGCTTGTCGCGATAGGGCTCGAGATCGAGGAATTCGATCACCTGCTCGACCCGGCGGCGATGCAGCTTCTCGTTGGCGCGCACGCTCGGCAGGAACAAGAGCTCCTGCCAGAGCTGCGTGGTCGAATGGCGGTGGCGGCCGACCAGCAGATTCGACAGCACGGTCGCGTTCTCGAACAGCTCGATGTTCTGGAAGGTGCGGGCGATACCGAGCCTGGCGATGTCGTAGGGCGGCTGCTCGGTGATGTTCTGGTCCTCGAAAAAGATGCGGCCCGAGGTCGGCCGGTAGATCCGCGAGATCAAATTGAAGATCGAGCTCTTGCCGGCGCCGTTCGGTCCGATGATCGAGAGGATCTCGCCTTTCTCGACCGCGAACGACACCGCATCGACGGCCTTGAGGCCGCCGAAGTGCAGCGACAAATTCTCGGCGCGGAAATAGCTCATCGGTTGCGCTCCGACTTCACATAGATCTTCTGGCGCTTGAAGGTGGCGCGCTTGTAGAGCGGAAAGAGCTGGAAGAAGAGTTTTATCTTGAGCCAGCGGCCGTAGATGCCGAGCGGCTCGAACAGCACGAACAGCATGATGATGATGCCGTAGATCGCGCCCTTGAGGCCGTTGAGCGAGGCGAAGGCCGCCACTTTCGACTGGATATTGCCCGCAGTCGCCGAACCCGCTCCGAATGTCGCGGCGATGCCGGCGATGATGCCGGGCATGTCGTCCTTGAGATACGTCAGGAACGGATCGATCATCACGATGAAGATCGCGCCCAGCACCGCGCCGTGCAGGCTGAAGGTGCCGCCGATCAGGATCACGATGATGAACTCGATCGAGAGCTGGAGCGTGAACATCTCCGGCGAAATGAAGGAGAGCTTGTGGGCGAACAGCACGCCGGCAAAGCCGGTGATCGCCGCCGAGATCGCAAACGACTTCACCTTGTAGAGCGCGACGTTGACGCCCATGCTGCGCGCCGCGGTCTCGCTGTCGCGGATGGCGACGAAGGCGCGCCCCGTCGGCGAGCGCAACAGGTTGAGCGTGCCGACGATGGTCAGCACCAGCACGGCAAGACAGAGGAAATAGAAGGTCGGGCTGTCGCGCGGGACCGTGACGCCGAGCAGCGACAGCGTCTTGACCCGCATGCCCTCGTTGCCGTTGGTGACGCTTTCCCAGCGCGCCAGGATCTCCTCGACGATCAAGGCAAAGGAGATGGTGGCGATGACGAGATAGATGCCCTGGAGCCGCAGGGCGGGAAAGCCGACCATCGCCCCGATCAGGCCGGACAGGGCGCCTGCCGCGAGGAAGTAGACCGGGAACGGGACATTGTATTTCTGGAGGTACGCCGCCGTGTAAGCGCCGATCGCCAGGAACGCAGCATGCCCGAGCGAAGCTTGCCCGGTAAAACCGGTCAGTATCAGAAGGGCGACGCCAACGGTCGCGTAGATGCAGACGAAGACGAGCTGGCTCATCAGATAGCTGGAGAGCACATAGGGCGCGATCAGCAGCAGCGCGAGCAGGATGCCGTAGGAAACGACGTAGCCCGAATGCGGGAACAGCTTGATGTCGTCCTCGTAGTCGGTCTTGAACAGGAAGCGCATGGCGTTCAGACCTTCTTGCGGACGTGGAGGCCGAACAGGCCTTCAGGCTTCAAGAGCAACACGGCGAGCAGCACGATGTAGGGCGCGACGTCCTTCCAGCCCTCGGCCAGATAAAAGCCGGCCATGCTCTCGATCACGCCGATCAGGACACCGCCGACCACGGCACCCGGGATCGAGCCGAAGCCGCCGAGGACTGCGGCGGGAAACGCCTTCAGGCCCAGCACGAGGCCGACATTGGAATGGATGAAGGTGATCGGCGCCAGCAGCACGCCGGCGCAGGTCGCCACCGCCGCGCTGATGGCCCAGACGATCGACACCACGCGCTTGACCGGAATGCCCATGTAGTAGGCCGCCAGCATGTTCTCGGAACTGGCGCGCATCGCAGTGCCGAGCGTGGTCTTGTTGAAGAACAGCCAGAGCAGCGTGCACAGGATCATCGTCGCCGCGATCACCGAGAGCTTGTCATAGGCGAGCACCAGCGTGCCCATGCGCAGCACGCCCTGGCTGAACGGCGTCTCGATCTTGAGATCATCGGTGCCCCAGATCATGCCGGCGATCGAGCGCAGGAAATAGCCGAGCCCGATGGTGGCCATGATGATGGAGAATTGCGGATAGCCGAGGATCGGCCGCACCACCACGCGCTCGGCCAGCATGCCGAACAGCGCCATGGCGGCCACCGCACCGGCAAAGCCGATCCAGTAGTTCAGGCCCATCATGCCGATGAAGGTGAAGGCGAAGAAGCCGCCCAGCATCATCAGATCGCCCTGGGCGAAATTGACGACCTCGGTGGCCTTGTAGACGAGCACGAAGCCGAGCGCGATCAGGCCGTAGACGCAGCCGAGCGCAACACCGCTGACCAGCTGCTGAACGAAATCCAGCATCGCCGCGCATCCTCCCGATACAACCAGCGGTTCTTCGTGACCGCCTCGCTGCATCTTGTGTCCAGTCGCTACGCAGTCGTTTCGCTGCGTCAGCGCCATTTGTCCGAAACCAATTCAGCCTGAACCGCCAAGCGCTGTCAACAAACGGTGACTTGCCTTTAGTCCAAACCGGATGACGGAATTTGTAGGCCGTAGATTCACGGTGCCGAAACATCTTCGGGCCATGGTCGCGGGCGATGCAAAACCGCAAGGTGTGGCTGTCATGAAGCCGGACAACTCGGCGCTGGAAATTCTGGGGTTAACGAAGCGTTTTGACCGTCTGGCGGTCGATAGCCTCGACCTCACCATTCACGCCGGCGAATTCTATGCTCTGGTCGGCCCCAATGGCGCCGGCAAGACCACCACCTTGCGCATGGTTGCAGGCCTGCTGCGGCCCGATGCCGGCGCGGTCTCGATCTTCGGCATCGATGCGCTCGACAATCCCGTCGCCGCCAAGCAAATGATGGCTTGGGTCTCCGACGAGCCCATGATCTATGACAAGCTGACGCCCCTTGAGTACCTCGAATTCGTCGCAGGCCTCTGGGGCATCGCGCCCTCCGTTTCGGAACCGGTCGCGCAGGAGCTGCTGAGCTCGCTCGGGCTCGAGCCGCACCGGCACGAGCGCTGCGAAGGCTTTTCCAAGGGCATGCGCCAGAAGGTCGCTCTCGCCGGCGCGCTGGTGCACGATCCCCGCCTCATCATCCTCGACGAGCCGCTGACCGGGCTCGACGCCGTCTCCGCCCGCCATGTGAAGGGCCTCCTCAGCACGCGCGTTCAGGCCGGCTGCACCATCATCATGACCACGCATATTCTGGAGGTGGCCGAGCGCATGGCCGACCGCATCGGCGTGATCGCCTCGGGCCGGCTGGTCGCCGAGGGCACGCTGGCCGAGCTGCGCCAGCAGAACGGCCATGCCGACACCAGCCTGGAGGACCTCTTCATCGCACTGGTGACGCTTCAGGAAGCCGCATGAGCTCGGCGACCGCGCTGTCCTGGTTTGCCCGCCACGAGCTCCGGCTCGCCTGGCGCGAATGGTTCGCCATGATGACCGGCGGGCGGCGCAAGCGGGCCCGCGCCGCCGTCATCGGCCTGCTCTCCATCGCAGCGCTGCTGCACGTGCCGGCCTGGGCGGTGATCGGTCGCTTCGCCGATCTGCAACTGCCGCTCGACAAATCGTCGCTGATCATGATCTCGGCGACGATCTTCCTGGCCTGGACCTTGATGCTGTCGCAGGCGATCGAATCGGTGACGCGGGTGTTTTACGCGCGCGCCGATCTCGACCTCATCATGTCCTCGCCGGCGACGCTCGCCAATCTGTTTTCGGTACGCATCGCCGCGATCGCGCTCGCCGTCACCGTGATGGCGCTGCTGTTCTCGACGCCCTTCATCGACGTGCTGGTGATCGGCGGCGGGCCGCGCTGGCTTGCCGCCTTCGGCGTCGTCGTCGCGATGGGGCTGTCGGCCGCGGCGGTCGCGATTGCCGTCACCATCCTGCTGTTCCGCCTGATCGGCCCGGCGCGGACGCGCCTCATCGCCCAGATCCTCGCCGCGATCATCGGCGCCGGCTTCGTGATCGCGCTCCAGGTCGCCGCGATCATGTCCTACGGCACGCTGTCGCGCTTCACCATCCTGACCTCCGGCAGCTTCGCCGCTTACGCGCCCGACCTCGACAGCATCTGGTGGTGGCCGGCGCGGGCGACGATGGGCGACAGCGAAGCGCTGCTGCTGCTCCTGGCGCTCGGGCTCGTGCTGCTCGGCAGCGTCATGGCGATCTTTTCCGGCCGCTTTGCCGACACCGCGATCGATGCCGCGGCTCATGGCAAATCCGGCAGCACGCACGCAAAGGAGCGTCCGTTCCGCGGCGGATCGCGGCAGCAGGCGCTGCGGCGCAAGGAGTTTATCCTGCTCTGGCGCGATCCCTGGCTGGTCTCACAGACATTGATGCAGCTTCTCTACCTGGTGCCACCTGCGCTGTTGCTGTGGCGCAGCTTTGCCGACAGCTCGGCGGCGCTGACGCTGATCACGCCTGTGATGGTGATGGCGGCGGGACAGCTTGCCGGCGGGCTCGCCTGGCTGACGATCTCGGGCGAGGACGCGCCCGATCTGGTCGCGACCGCGCCGCTGACGCCCTCCAGCGTCATTCGCGCCAAGATCGAGGTGGTGCTGATCGCGATCGCCGTCATCTTCTGTCCGCTGGTCGCCGCACTCGCTTTCGCCTCGCCGATCCAGGCCGCGGTCAGCGCCGGTGCCGTCATCATCAGCGCGGCCTCCGCCACCGCGATCCAGCTCTGGTTCCGGGTGCAGGCCCGGCGCAGCCAATTCCGCCGCCGCCAGACCTCCTCGCGGCTTGCGACCTTCGCCGAAGCCTTCTCCTCGATCGGCTGGGCGGCCAGCGCCGCGCTGTTGCTGGCCCTGCCGATCGCCGGCCTCATCAGCGGCCTGATCACAGCGAGCCTCGTCGCCATCACCTGGAAGTTCAGCCCAAGGCGGGAGTAAGAGCCGCGAAGGTGCGACACTGACGCGCTGTTGATCGCCAGCCGTTGGCTACGCGCTGCATAGCACGCTAGACTTTCCCCCTGATGTCATCGGGGACGGATATGTGGCGACTGGTTTCGGCGGCTCTGGCGCTGTTCGGCGCATTCCTTTCACCTGCCCTCGCCCAGCAGCAACCTCAGCGCAGCGAATGCCTGGCGATGGCGAATGCCGCACCCCGCGCGATACCGGTAGCGTTCCGGCAGGCGGCAGCGGCGGCCGAGGTCCAGATCACCTATGCCGGCCATTCCACCTATTTCATCGACACGCCCGGCGGCTTGCGCATCGCCACGGACTATAGCGGGGCCTACCAGGTGGGACGGCTACCCGATGTCGCCACCATGAACCGGGCCCACAGCACCCACTACACGCTAACTCCCGACAGGCGCATTCCCCACGTGCTGCATGGCTGGGGCGCGGACGGCAAGCCGGCCATTGTCTCGGAGCGCATCGGCGACACTTTTATCCGCAACGTCACGACCGACATCCGCCGCTATTTCGGCGACGATGCCGGCGCCGACATGATCCGCGACGGCAATTCGATCTTCATCTTCGAAGTCGCGGGCCTCTGCATCGGTCATCTCGGCCATCTCCACCACAAGCTCGACGACAGCCATTTCGCCCAGATCGGACGGCTCGACATCGTGATGGTGCCGATCGACGGCACCTACACCATGTCGCTCGACGGCATCTCCGAGATCACCAAACGGCTGCGCGCCTCCGTCGTGCTGCCGATGCATCGCTTCGCCACCCCGCTCGACGACTTCATGCGCCGGATCGGCCAGCAGTTCGAGATCGACCGGCGCAGCGACCGCTCGTTCCGGACGTCGCGGGACACGCTGCCAACGAATCCGACGGTGATCATCCTCGACGGCGTCTGAGGCGCAATTTTCTCCAAGTCGATTGCGGTTCGTCCGTGCTGATCTCCTCCCAACAGGAGACCGACATGACAGATTTTGCGAGATTGTTGCACGCGGATGGACCGAACCCCGAGCACGCGGCGGCGCTTCAGCTTTACGGCCGCTTCGTCGGCGACTGGGACGCCGAGATCACCGCCCATGGTCCCGACGGAACGACGCATACCACGTCAGGCGAAATCCATTTCGGCTGGGTGCTGGAGGGCCGCGCCGTGCAGGATGTCTGGATCATCCCCCGTCCCGCCGGCTTTCCGGCCTTTCCTATCGCCGGCAATTGGTACGGCACGACACTGCGGGTCTACGATCCGACCCTCGATGCGTGGCGGATTTCCTGGTTCGATCCCGGCCGAAGCGTATTCCGCCAGCAGATCGGCCGCCCGCACCGAAACGACATCGTGCAGGAAGGCACGACCGATGCAGGCGAGCTGACGCGCTGGAGCTTCACGGAGATCAGCGAGGACTTCTTCCACTGGCTTGGTGAGATAAAGCCTGCGTCCGCAACCGATTGGCGGCTGGTGGTTGATGTGAGGGCAAAGCGGTGCAGGGGCTGAGGATAGCACCGCTGTGCTCGCGATGACGGGTGCGGTTGCGCAACACGCGCTGCTGCGTGGCGAGATGAGGTGCTAGGCTCCCACCACAAAAAATACAACGGGAGCGAATGCCGATGGCTGCAGGTGGGTTGCCCGCCAACACGAGCGGGCTGTTCGTCGAGCCGCGCGAGGATTGGCTCGCGCTGCATCAGGAGGAGATCATCGATCCCTTGCGGCCGATCGTCGATCCCCATCACCATCTCTGGAATCGGGGGCACCGCTATCTGATCGAGGAGATGGCGGCGGATATCGCCTCCGGCCACAACATCATCGCCACCGTCTATGTCGACTGCCGCTCGATGTATCGCGCGCATGGGCCCGAAGCGTTCCGCCCCGTCGGTGAGGTCGAGTTCGCCAATGGCGTCGCCGCGATGAGCGCCAGCGGTGGTTACGGCAAGGCGGCGATCTGCGCCGGCATTGTCAGCCACGCCAATCTGTTGCTGGGCGATGCGGCAAAGCCGGTGCTGGAAGCCGAGATCGCCGCCGGCAACGACCGCTTCCGCGGCATCAGGCATTCCTCGGCCTGGGACGAAGACCCCGCCGTCGCCGGCATGTATGCGAACCGGCCAAAGGGATTGTTGCAGGACCCGGCCTTCCGCAAGGGTTTTGCCTGCCTCGCGCCGCTCAACCTCAGCTTCGATGCCTGGCTGTTCCATCCGCAGATCGGCGAGCTGACCGAGCTCGCGCGCGCCTTCCCCGACACCAAAATCGTGCTCGATCATTGCGGCGGTCCGGCCGGCGTTGGTCGCTTTGCCGGACGGCGCGAGGAGGTGTTTCCGCAATGGCGCGCCGCGATCCGGGAGATCGCGAGTTGCGAGAACGTGGTGGTGAAGCTCGGCGGGCTCGCGATGTGCCTGCTCGGCTATGATTTCCATCTGCGCGAGAAGCCGCCGTCGTCCGAGGAGCTCGCCGCGGCCTGGCGTCCCTATGTCGAGACCTGCATCGAGGCGTTCGGCCCGAAGCGAGCGATGTTCGAGAGCAATTTTCCGCCGGACAAGGGCCAGTGCAGCTACCAGGTGATCTTCAACGCCTTCAAGCGCATCGCGGCAGCTTTGAGCGAAGCCGAGAAGACGGCGCTGTTCTCGCAGACCGCGACCGATGTCTACCGGCTCGATTTGCCGTCATGACGAGAAGAGGGGCCGGGATGTTGATCCCGACCCCCCTTCCGTCGTGGCCGCTGGGAAGCGTCCTTGAAACGATTGATCGAGCTCTAGCCGGCGCCCATCAGCGAGGCCGGACGGGGCGCGCCGCTGGAGATGAACATCTTCTTGAGCTTGTTGACGACGCGGATCAGGAAACCGATCATCACGGGATTGGTCTTGCGGCAGAAGGCGATCTTCTTGACGTGGCCTTCGACATGCCATTTGGCATGCGCGCCGTCGCGGAAGAAAATGACGTCGCCGGGGCCGTAGCGCTTCGGCGGCATGCCGTCGCTTTCGAGCACGATCGATCCTTCCATGATCATGATCGTCTCGTCGATGTCGTAGTACCAGTTGAAGCGGCCTTCGGTGCATTGCCAGATGATGGTCGAAGCAGTGCCGTCGTCGCTGGTGGACAGGATGTGCGAACGCGATACCGGGTTGCCTTCGATGATCCAGGACGGCTCGATCGGCCGCAGCTCGAGATCCACATTGCAACTACCGATTTCAATCAATGCGCGCGACATCTGCTTCCCCAGGGAATATAATATGAATGGCCGGGTCTAGGCCCGGATTGTTTCGAAACATGTTGGGAACGCTAGTAGCCGGTTTTTAATTCTTTCTTACGCAGGCCCTGACAATCAGCCGCAAGTTGCAGTTGCGAAGAGGTTAACGCCGAGATTTCCCTGCAAATTCGCGCACATGAACCGGTCTTTTCCGGGGTGCGACAAAGTGCGCGAAAGTGATCGTCGAAGGAGCCAGACCGATGCCCCTCACCCCAGAGGTTCTGACCGCCCGAGGCGAGGTCGTCGCCTGGCTCGGCAGCCTTGATGTCACCTTCGCGCCGGACGAAGAGCCCTGGTTCACCATCGACGGCGTCGAAAGCCCCCGGCAGATCGGCAGTGACGGCTCGGGCGGCGCGTTCGTGCTGCTGCCCTCGCAGAATGTGCTCTACGTCTCATCGGAGGGGCGCGCAGGAATTATCGCGGAGGATTTCGAGGCGTTCGTCCAGCTCGTGATCGCCCGCCCCTACTGGCTCGACATCCTCAAATTCTCCGCCGGCGGCGATCTGGCCGAGATGCGGCGCGCGGCCGGCGCGCTGGAGGCGACACTCGAGGACGAGGACGACGTCAACGAGGCCCGCGAGGAAATTCGCGGAGGCCTCGACCTGCCGGAGGCGGACGATCCGGTCGGCGCGCTCTACGAGGCGGTCGCTGCGTCCGATGCCATCGTCCGGGCCACCGACGGCAGCCCGTTTACCACGCTGTTCAACCGCTTCAGCATCGACAGCAACCCGATGCTGCGCAACGCGGCGGCGTAGAGAATCGTTACGCTGTGCTGCTTGGTTGTTCACCTCTCCCCAGCGGGGAGAGGGTGAAGCAAACTACTTCGCCCACTCGCCCTTGCGGAACACCGGCACCTTGCTGCCGTCGGAGAGAATACCGTCGATGTCGGTCTCGGCCGAACCAATCATCCAGTCGATATGGATCAGGCTCTGGTTGCCGCCTTGCGCCGCGATCTGCTGCGGCGTGAGCTGGGCGCCGTTGACGAAGCACTTCGAATAGCACTGGCCGAGCGCGATATGCGAGGCCGCGTTCTCGTCGAACAGCGTGTTGTAGAACAACAGCCCGCTCTGCGAGATCGGCGAGGAATGCGGCACCAGCGCCACTTCGCCGAGGCGCCGCGCCCCCTCGTCGGTGTCGAGCACCTTGTTCAGCACTTCCGCGCCGCGCGAGGCCTTTGCATCGACGATCTTGCCGTCCTCGAACCGCACCGCGATGTTGTCGATCAGGGTGCCCTGGTAGGACAGCGGCTTCGAGCTCACGACATGGCCATAGACCCGCCGACAATGCGGCGTGGTGAACACCTCTTCGGTCGGGATGTTGGCGTTGCAGCTGATACCGTTCTTGGACAGCGAGGCGCCGCCCTCCCACTCGTGTCCGTCGGCCAGCCCGATAGTGAGGTCGATGCCGAGACCTGAATATTGCAGCGCGCGGAAACGCTGGCCGTTGAGCCAGTTGGTGCGCTCGCGCAGCACCGCATTGTGGCTCGCCCAATTGCCCATCGCGTCCTCGCGGTCGACGCGCGACGCCGCGAAGATCGCGTCCGCGAGCTTGCCGATCGCAACGTCTTCCGGATCGTTCGGAAACACCTGCTTGGCCCAAGACGGGCTCGGATAGGCGATGATGTTCCAGTTGGTGTCGAAATTGACGATTTTTTCCAGCGCCGGCTGATAGGCCATCGAATTGGCCTTGCTCGCGCGCGCCACCTTGGAAGGATCTTCGCCCGACAGCAGCATCGGATTGTCGCCGACGATGGCGAGCCGCGCGGTATTGTCGGAGAACGCCTTGGCCATGCCCTCATAGAGCCAGTTGGCGGCGCGATCGAAGCTGTTGTCGTGACCGTGGCGGTAGCGCGCCAGCGTCATCCCCTCGTCGGAGAGTATAGGCGTCACGATGCCGGCACCGGCCTTGTAGGCATGCACGGCGATCCGCCGCACCAGCGGCAGCGCGATCGCAGGCGCCGTCAAGAGCAGATCCTGGCCCGGCCGCAAGCCCAGGCCCACCTTCACCGCCACCTCGGCCAGCCGGTCGAGTTTCACGGGATCGATGGGAGCGGCGGAATTGCGGTGATCGTTCATGCGGGGTCCTCTGCCGAAGGTCTGCCGTTCAATCTAAGCCTAGCATCGCGAGACACAAGTGTGCGAGCGTCTTGCGAGACACGAAAGATACGCAGTTTCGCGCATTTTGGTTTTCAACGCGTTGCCGATTTCAGCACCCGGTCGACCATGGCGGGAGCAAGACCGAGGTAATTTTTCGGTGAGGTCAGCGCATCGATGGTGGCGCGGTCGATTCTGACAGAGACGCGGGCGTCGGACGAGAGCGCATCCGCCAGCGTCAGGCCCTTTTCGTTGGCGAGCCGGCAGGCGTCATAGACCACGTCATGCGCCTCTTGCCGCCCGATCTGCGGCGCGAGCCCCATCATGACCGCCTCGGCCACGATCAGGCCGCGGCTGACGGCCAGATTGTCGTTCATCTTCGCCTCGTCCACGATGAGGCCTGCCAGCGCGAACTTTGCCTGATGCAGGGCCCCGGCGGTCAGCACGAAGCTTTCCGGGATCGCCATCCATTCGGCGTGCCAGGGTCCGGTGGCGCGCTCGAAATCCTGCACCATGGCATCCAGCATGAGGCCGGCGTGCTGGCGCACCGCCTTGCTTGCTGCGAGCATCAGTTCCGAGGAGATCGGATTGCGCTTCTGCGGCATCGTCGAGGAAGCGCCGCGCCCCTTGACGAAGGGCTCGTAGACCTCGGCGAACTCGGTCGAGGCCATGATCATGATGTCGAGCGCGATCTTGCCGAGCGAGCCGGTGACGAGCGCGAGGAAGTTCACGGCCTCGGCAAAGCCGTCGCGCGCGACGTGCCAGGTCGAGGCGGGCACGCCGAGCTTCAGCTCGGCGCAGAATGCCTCCTGCACCTCGAATCCCTTGTCGCCGAGCGAGGCCAGCGTGCCGGCCGCGCCGGCGAACTGGCCGACCAGGACGCGGGGCTTCAACTGCACGAGACGCTCGGCGTGGCGGTCGAACATCGCGAGCCAGATCGCGGTCTTGTAGCCGAAGGTCACCGGCAGCGCCTGCTGGAGATGGGTGCGGCCCGCCATCGGCGTGTCGCGATATCGCTTCGAGAGGTCTGCGAGGATTTTGCGCAGTTCCGCGATGTCGCGTTCGACGATCTCGAGCGCGGCGCGCAGTTGCAGCACCACGGCCGTGTCCATGATGTCCTGCGTGGTCGCGCCCCAATGCACGTAGCGGCCGGCCTCGCCGCATTGCTTCACCATCTGATGCACCAGCGGGAGGATCGGATAGCCGACGATGTCGGTCTCCTGCCGCAGCAGATCGAAATCGAGCGCGGCAACGTCGGTTCGCGCCGCGATCTGATCGGCGGCGTCCTGCGGAATCACGCCGCATGTCGCCTCCGCCTTCGCCAGCGCCACCTCGACCTCGGCATAACGCGCCACCAGAGCGACGTCGGAAAACACCTCGCGCATCCCGGGCGTGCCGAAGGCGTCGCGGAACAGCATCGAATCGAGCACGGTGGTCGAGGCGGGAAAAGCTGGCATGGGCGTTTCTTCATGGTTGGCGTTGTTTCGTATGGGGGGCAGCTTACGCAGGGCACGCTGTTCGGCAATGGACATTGATGATTCACCGCACCACGCATTCGATGTCTCGCTGAGACTCGCACATCTGCCGCCCCGTCATCCCGAGGGGCGGAGCGTGCGATGCGCAGCAGCGCGCGCGGAGCCTCGAAGCATGACGGGCAGAGAGTGCCCGCGACAATCCGCCCCAAGCCGCCACATTCTCGCCGGGGTTGTATTCCCATCCGAAAACAGCATGGCTGCATCACGCAATCGTGGTGAACCGGATCGACCGCTCAGTGGACTCACAGACTTCAAGTCGAAATGCATTTTGATTTCATCATTGCCCGATGTCGTCGTGAGGTCTGAGTTTTCGACGTGCAGTTTCTGTTCCGCGACCACCTGCTCGATACCGACTTGCGCGAGCTGAGCCGCGAGCAGGTTCCCGTGGCCGTGGAGCCGCAGGTGTTCGATCTCGTCGTCCACCTCATGGAGAACCGCGACCGGGTGGTCAGCAAAGACGAGCTGATCGACAAGATCTGGCATGGGCGCAGCGTCTCCGAATCCACCCTGACCAGCCGGATCAACGCGGCACGCAAGGCGGTCGGCGACAGCGGTGCGAACCAGGCGCTGATCCGCACCATCGCACGCAAGGGTTTTCGTTTCGTCGGCGCTGTCCAGACGCAGCTCGGCGCATCCGCGCCGGAGCCCGGCCGTGCCGTCCAGGTGCCGCAGGCGATGCCCGCCCTGCCGGACCGGCCCGCGATCGCGGTGCTGCCCTTCACCAATATGAGCGGCGACCGCGAGCAGGATTATTTCTCCGACGGCATCAGCGAGGACATCATCACGGCGCTGTCGAAGCTGCGCTGGTTCTTCGTGGTCGCCCGCAACTCCTCCTTCGTCTATAAGGGCCGCGCGGTGCACATCCACGAGGTCGCGCGCGAGCTCGGCGTGCGCTACGTCCTCGAAGGCAGCGTGCGGCGGAGCGGCGAGCGCCTGCGCATCTCGGCGCAGCTCAACGACGTCTCGACCGGCAGCCATCTCTGGGCCGAGCGCTACGACCGCGAGCTTGCCGACGTCTTCGCCGTGCAGGACGAGATCACCGAGGCGATCGTGGCCGCGATCGAGCCGCAGCTTTACGCGGCCGAAAGCTTTCGCGCCCAGCAGAAGCCGCCGGGGAGCCTGGATGCCTGGGACCTCGTGGTGCGCGCGCTGTCGCATCACTGGCGCAGCACGCGGGAGGACAATGCGGCCGCACAGGGATTGCTGGAGCAGGCCGTCGCGATCGATCCCGCCTATGGCAAGGCGCTGGGCCTGCTCGCGACCAGCCATATTTTCGGTGCGCATATGGGCTGGACCGACATGGCCGCGACCGTGCCGGTCGCCGAACGCGCGGCGCTCGCGGCGGTGGAGGCCGATCGCGAGGACGCCTGGGCCCATCACGGCCTCGCCTATACTTATCTATTCCGCCGCCGCTTCGACGATTCGCTGGCGGAGTTCGAACTGGCCTTGAGGCTCAATCCGAACTTTGCGATGGCGCACGCCTTCTACGGCGTGACGCTGTGCTACGCCGGGAGATGGCGGGACGGCGATGCCGCCGCCCGCCGCGCATTGCGGCTGAGTCCGCGCGATCCGCTCGCGGCGATCTATTGCGGCGTTGCCGCCTATGCCCAGTTCGTCGGCCGCAATTATGAGGCCGCCATCCAGATGGCGCGGGAATCGATGCGCCAGCGCGCCGATTTCGTCGGCGCCCATCGCGTGCTGACGGCCGCCGCCGGCATGTTGGGCGATTCTCAACTCGCGGCTTCCGCGCTGCTTGGCCTGCAACGTACCCAGCCCGGCATTTCGTTCGCCTGGCTCACGCGCGAGCTGCCGATGCTGCGGGCGGAGGACCGCGCGCATTATCTGGACGGGTTTTGGCGCGCGGGGATGAGGTGACGCCTTAGTTCACCCTCCCCTGGAGGGCCCCTCCAGGGGAGAGTAAGAAAAAATCATTCCTGCATCATCTCGCCGCTGCCGCCGAACTCGGCCGGAAAATCCTTCAGCTTGGGCAGGCCGTCGCGCATCGGCAGCACCGTCTCGGAATAGTTGACGTGAACGCCGGGCGCAAAGGCGAGCGTCGGGATGGTGGCGGTGAAGACGTCGATCAGCTCGAGCGGCGGGTGGTTGGTCATGAGATGACCGCCGCACTTCTTGCAGAATCTGCGCTGGCTGAGCGGCGTCTTGGAGAAAGTCTCGACGTGCTGGGCGCCTTCGGTGATGCGCACGGCTTCCGGCTTCCACAGGCTGAAGGCGTTCACCGGTCCGCCCGACCACGAGCGGCAGGAGCGGCAATGGCAGTAGCCCATCGCCGCCGGCTCGCCCGTGACCTCGATCGTGACCGCGCCACAGAAGCAGTGTCCGACATGTTTCATTGGTCGTCTCCGTTGATGAAGGTTTGAATTCCTCTCCCCGCTCCTGTTCGCCGATGACTCGGCAAGAACGGATGCGGGGAGAGGCGTCGGGGCGAGGGGGACTCGACCCCGAGACAACGTTGATGGCTGGGGCCCGGCACGATCCGTTACGCGTCCCGGTTCCCCGGCGCGTCCTCCTTTCGGCGGACGCGCGCGGAAAGACGCGTGAATTATACTGATCTGCGCCAGGGAATAAGCATCGACACCCGTTGTTTGTACTGCCGGTACTCGTCACCGAAGAGATCGACGAGGTCGCTCTCCTCGAGCGCGATTCCGACGAAGATGTAGAGCGTGGTCACGGCGGCGAACAGCAGATGGCCCGCGGTCATGACCGGCGCCGCCCAGAACGCGATGATGAAGCCGAGATAGATCGGATGACGGACGAACTTGTAGAGCAGCGGTGTCTTGAAGCGCGGCGGCGCCGTCTCTTTGCCGACGAGATGGTTGGTCACCTGGTGCAATCCAAACAGCTCGAAGTGATTGATGATGAAGGTCGAGGTGAACACCAGCACCCAGCCCGCGAAGGACAGCGTGACCAGCGTCACGGCAAGATCGGGATTTCCGACATCCCATACGACCGTGGGCAGCGGCCGCCACTGCCAGAACAGGAGCAGCAATGACAGGCTCGCAAACAGGACGTAGGTCGAGCGCTCGACCGGCTTGGGGACGAATTGTGTCCACCACGCCTTGAACCTCTGGCGCGCCATCACGCTGTGCTGGACGGCGAACAGCGTCATCAGCAGGAGATTGATGATGACGGCCTCTGCCGTCGGCGTGTCGGTTCCGGTGTCGATGGTCTTTGGCACCACCAGCCCCATGACGAAGCCGATGGCGTAGAGAATGGTGACGAAAAATACGAGATATGCCGCAATTCCGTACAGAAAGGCGATGAACTTGAAAATGCGTGAGCCCGCAACCTCCGGGCCGATGGAATGAACCTGGTGATCAAGTTGAGACATGGAACGCTCCGTTGTGCCGAGGCATCGACACTGTTTGGTCGTCGCACCATGCCGGATCGGCCGGCCCCAGACTTTCGCGGACGGTTGATTTTCGCCTGAGACGACTTTGATTTTTGCTTGAGACGACAGAAACGTGCGATTTCTCTTTGAAAACAACGTGCTCGACGGCGACCTGCGGGAGCTGACCTGCGGCGGCGCAGCCGTGGCGCTGCAGCCGCAGGTGTTCGATCTCCTGCTCTATTTGGTCGCGCAGCGCGCCCGAGTGGTCAGCAAGGATGACCTGATCAGCCAGATCTGGAGCGACCGCATCGTCTCGGATTCCGCCCTGAACAGCCGGATCAACGCGGCGCGAAAGGCGCTTGGTGACGACGGCGCGACGCAGCGGCTGATCAAGACCGTTCCGCGCAAGGGCTTTCGCTTTGTCGGTGATGTCCGGGAAGAATCTGCAATACCGCTTGCGCCGGCCGAGCCCGGCCCTGCCCCGGCGCGAGCCGCGACGGACCGCCCGGCGATCGCGGTGCTCGCTTTCGAGAACATGAGCGGCGACCCCGCGCAGGAATATTTCGGTGACGGCATCAGCGAGGACATTCTCACCGCGCTGTCGAAGCAGCGCTGGTTCATGGTGATCGCCCGCAACTCGTCCTTCACCTACAAGGGACGCGCCGTCCACATCCGGCAGATCGCCGAGGAGCTCGGCGTGCGCTACATCGTCGAAGGCAGCGTGCGCAAGGCCGACAATCGCGTGCGCATCACCGCGCAGCTCAACGACGCCACCACCGGCAGCCATCTCTGGGCCGAGCGCTACGATCGCGAGCTGGTCGACGTCTTCGCCGTGCAGGACGAGATCACCAACGCGATCGCCGCGGCGATCGAGCCGCAGATCCACGCGGCGGAGAATTTTCGCAGCCATCGCAAGCCGCCGGCAAATCTCGACGCCTGGGACCTGTTGATGCGGGCGCTATCGCATTACTGGCGCGTGACGCGGCAGGATCACGAGGCCGCGAAGGCGCTGCTCGAGCGCGCCGTCGGCATCGATCCGAATTACGGCCAGGCGCTGTCGGTGCTGGCGGTGAACTACATGTTCGGCGTGCATCTCGGCTGGGCCGAGCTGGCCGCAGTCGCGCCGGTCGCGGAAGCCGCCGCGCTCGCTGCCGTGCGCTGCGACCACGAGGATGCCTGGGCGCACGCCGCGCTCGGCTGCGTCTGCTTCTCGACGCGCAGGCTTGCCGACGCACTGTCCGAATTCGAGCAGGCGCTCGCGCTCAATCCGAACTTCTCGCTGGCGCAGGGCTATTACGCGCTGGCTTTGTCCTATGCCGGGCGGTCGAGGGAGTCGTTCGAGGCGGCCCAGAGGGCGATCCGGCTCTCGCCGCGCGATCCGTCACTGGCGATCTATCACGGCATTGCGGGCTATGCGCGCTTCACCGAGCGGCATTACGACGAGGCCATCGGGCTCGCGCGCGAGGCGATCCGCCACCGCGGCGACCTCACCGGCGCCTACCGCGTGCTGGCGGTGTCCGCCGGCATGACCGGCGACGGCGCGCTCGCGCAGACGGCGCTGGCCGAGCTCCGTCGCACCCAGCCGGGCATCTCGCTGCACTGGATCGCGACGCAGCTGCCGTGGGTGAACGATGCGGATCGCGAGCACTATCTGGAGGGATTCCGGCGCGCCGGGTTGCGCTAGGCGTCGCTTCAGGTCGCGCGCTTGCGGCGCAAATGGACGATGACGTCGAGCCGCACGATCTCGTAGCCGGGAAGCGCCTGGGGTACCCTGGTGAAGGTCAGGCCGTCGGTGACGTCGACCAGCACATCCTCGCCCTCGAGGTAGAAGTGCGGATGCACGGATGTGTCGGTGTCGAAGAACGACTTGATGCCGTCAGCGGCGATCCGGCGCAGCAGCCCGGCCTCGGTGAACTGGTTCAGCGTGTTGTAGACGGTCGCAAGCGACAAATACGCGTTCGCCGCCGTCGCCTCGTCATAGAGACTCTCTGCAGTGACGTGACGATGGCCATGCAGGAACAGCAACTGGCCGAGCGCCAGGCGCTGGCGCGTCGGACGGAGGCCGGCGTCGGCAAGCAGTTGAAGACAACGCTGCACGCCCTCATCCGGCGGCGGATCGAAGCCGGCGACCTCGGGTTCGCTGGCGTCGCCTGCAGGGATAGTCGCGGCCTGGATGTCCATTCGATCGTCTCATGGCTTGAGGACCGGGCCGCACAGCGCGCGTCCCGCCAGTTGCCATTCGATCGCAGAAGCAGCAACCGGGCTTTGATCCGGATCAAATTTGGGCCGCATCCGCCTCTGACCTATCGCAAGGCGGAGCGGTTTATTCCCGGCCAGAATGGCCCGGTATCGATGAGGCTCAGATGTCCCGGCCGGTTCCCGACAAGGCAGAGATCGCGCTCGAATATCCCGACAAGTTCTATGTCGGCACCTTCGCGCATTCGTCCCGGTTCGAGGCGCGTCTCGACGGCAGCGGTGTCGCGCTGGTGCTGCAGCATCCGGGCGCAGCCGATGAACGCAAATCAGTGCATCTGCACATCAATTTCGGCCTGCTCGCCGGCATCCTGCGTGAGCTCGCGGGCAGCGTCGCAGGCCTCCCCAAGGACGACATCGCGCACCGCGAGCAACTCGCAGAGGCGCTGGCCGAGTTGCAGCGGGCGCTCGGGACCTCTTGACCCCGCGCTACTTTGCTTTCGCCGGGATCGGCTTCGGCGGCGGAACGGCGGCCCATTCCTTGTCGGCGCGCGGGCCGTTGAGATCGCCGGTGAGGCCGACGAGCTGGCCGGGCAGCACGTCGAGGGTCTGCTGCCAGGTCTGGGTCTGGCACAGGAATTTTATCAGGCAGCCCTTGAGCTTGAGGCGATCGGGAGAGTCGCGCCAGATCGACACCGAGTAGAATTTGCCGTCCTCGGCATTGTAGATGTCGCCGGCAAACCGGCCCTCGGGCGTCGCCTGCAAGCCCATGATGAGCTGATGGCCGAGCAGCGTGCGGGCACGCTTGTCGAGGTCGGGATTTTCCTTATCGCGATAGGGCTGGCCGCGCTTGTCGGCCGGCTCCTTCATCCAGACGATGAAGCCGCAGATGCGATCGCGCGACGGACCGCAACGTTCGAGCCGAATGCGCGCGCGACCGTCCTCGACCAGCCAGGTACCGCTGGGATCGGTGGACGTGGCGGCGCCGGCGCGACCGCCGACGATCATCATCGCGATCGTGATCGCCACGCGCAGCACGAAGCGAAGGACAAAGTTCATCAGCAGCACCTTTCGTTTGAGGGATCGCGGCGTCAGTTCAATTGCGCCATCAGCGCATCGGCGCCCTTGTCGAGGCCTGCGTTGGCGGCCGCGAGCGCGCCGGCGGTGGCCTTGATGTCGTAGGCGGCGGGGTATTGCTTGGTGACGTAAGCCGAGAGCAGGCGCGCGGTCGTGGCGTCGAAGATCTCGACGCCGTAGATGACCGAGCCGGTCATGGTGCCCTCGCCGTCGCGCGCGGCCTGCACGCCGTTGTAGACCGCGCCGGCCATGTCGAAACGCGAGAGCGTGCCGAGCACCGGCGTGTTGGCGACTGCGCCGGTCAGCGTCAGCCTGATCCGCAGCGTGCCCGGCCCGCGGTCGCGGACCAGCGCGAAGCGACCGCGCAGCCGCTCGGAGAAACGGGTCTGCATGGAGGCGGCGAGCGTCGCCTTGTCCTTGTCGGACATGTCGCCGAACTGATGATCCCGGCCGCGGTAGACCACCACGGGCTCGAGGATCACCTTGTTATAGGCGTGCCAGTCGACCGGCGTGGAATAGCGGTAGGGTACGCGGCCGGAGGCATCCGACTTGTCCGGGGCCATGTAGGCCGAGGACGCCATCTCCGAATAGGGCACGGGCGCGATCGTGGCGCAGCCCGCGACGGCTGCGCCAAGCAGCAGCGTTCCCAGACCGCGCAGGGCGATCGAGCGATCCATTCCAAACTCCTCTGGCGGCTTTTAGGAAAGGCCAAGTCTTGTGAAAGGCGATGGGAACCGCAGCCGCGTACGGGACCAGACGCGGCTGCGGCGCTCACCATCGCCGGCCCCAAAGCTTCGTCCGGGGCCATTTCAGAAGCCTCGGGGCCGTCTCAGTGTTTGCACTTATAAAACCGACTGGTTGGTTTGTAAAGTGCCGACATGGCGGCCTGGCACATTTGGCCGCAGGCGCGGCTTTAGGCAGCGATCGGCAGGAGATCGTTAACGATGAATCAGGCCCGCTTGCGCGGGCTTGCGGACTTGCCCGCCGACGTGGCCCCGGATTTCGCGATCCGCTTCGCTGCCGGACGTTCGAGGCCGGTCCACTGTGCGTCGTCGAGCAGACGCGCGAACAATCGCTGGTGCTCGTCCTTGCTGAGCGGCGACATGCCGAATAACGAGCTCAGCAGCAGTCCCATCGCGCCGGCCCAGCGCAGCATCGCAAGATCAGGGTCGGCGGCCTCGTCCCTGATCGCCGCCATCCTCTCTATCTCACGCTCGCGCGGCAGCGCCATCAGGCTGGGATTCTCAACCATGGCCGCGACCAGCGCCAGCGCGGCGGAATTCGGCGAGGTCGCCGCTTCGCGCACGGTGGCGAGCTGAGTCGCCAGATTGGGATTGGCGGAGGTCGCGCTCACCTTGGCCATATACCGAGATGAGAACTCCTCGAAATGCACCATCTGTCGTTCGAGCAGCGCTTTGAGCACCGCCTCCTTGGTGCGGAACTGGTGCATCACGCCGCCCTTGCTGAGGCCGCTTTCGCGCGCGATCGCATCGAGCGTCAACCGCCCGGGGCCGTCGCGCGCGATGATCGCGATGGCCGCTTCGAGCGCGGCATTGCGGGACCGTTCGGAGCGCGTGGCGTTGTCCATGGCGGACTTGTCTCCGTGACCGGAGAATGAATCAAGTGAAAACCGGACGCGCTGTACATTTTTTGTGCGAACACTGTCGAGACTTTCATCTTGCGGCGCCGAATGAGACTGTGTGAGCCTCGATATCGGATGGGGACTGGGATGGGCCGGCCGTAGCTTTGCGCGCCATGACGTGCGAAGCGTTGACGGCTGGTCACGCTTGAGAAAGATACGACATGTCAAAACGAGTGTTGCTTGGTCTCCTCCTGGCTTGCGGCCTCGCGGCCCCGGCGCTGGCGCAAGAGCCGAAGACGGGGGGTGTGATCAATGCCGTGATCCAGCCCGAGCCGCCCGGCCTGATGCTTGCGATGATCCAGAACGGTCCGACCCAGATGGTGTCGGGCAACATCTTCGAAGGCCTGCTGCGCTACAGCCCCAAGCTCGAGCCGCTTCCGGAGCTCGCCGAGAGCTGGAGCGTCAGCGAGGACGCCAAGACCTACACCTTCAAGCTCAGGAAGGGCGTCACCTGGCATGACGGCAAGCCCTTCACCGCCGCCGACGTGCTGTTCTCGATCGAGATGCTGAAGCAGACCCATGCGCGCGCCCGCAACAACCTCGCGCAGGTCGACAAGGTCGAGGCACCCGACGATTACACCGTGGTGTTCACGCTGAAGCAGCCGTTCGGCCCGTTCCTCGGCATCTTCGAGGTCGGCTCGATGCCGATGGTGCCGAAGCATCTCTATGATGGCACCGACTTCAAGACCAATCCCTACAACAACGCGCCTATCGGCACCGGCCCGTTCATGTTCAAGGAATGGCAGAAGGGCTCGTTCATCCGCCTGGTCAAGAACCCGAACTATTACGAGAAGGGCAAGCCCTATATCGACGAGATCTACTGGCAGATCATCCCCGACGCCGCCGCGCGCTCGGTGGCGTATGAGACCGGCAAGGTCGACGTGCTGCCCGGCGGCTCGGTCGAGAATTTCGACGTACCGCGGCTGTCCAAGCTGAAGGACACTTGCGTGACCGGCGCCGGCTGGGAGTTCTTCTCGCCGCTGGCCTGGCTGTGGCTCAACAACCGCCAGGGTCCGCTCGCCGACAAGCGGGTGCGGCAGGCGATCATGTATGCGATCGACCGCGATTTTGCGAAGGACGTGATCTGGAACGGGCTCGGCAAGGTCGCGACCGGCCCATCGGCATCGACCATCAAGTACTACACGTCCGACGTGCCGAAGTACCCCTACGATCCCGCCAAGGCCAAGGCCCTGCTGAAGGAGGCCGGTTACAAGGGCGAGAAGATCCGCATGCTGCCGCTCGCCTATGGCGAGACCTGGCAGCGCTGGGGTGAAGCGGTGAAGCAGAACCTCCAGGACGTCGGCATGAACATCGAGACCATCGCCACCGACGTTGCCGGCGGCAACCAGAAGATCGGCGACTGGGATTACGACATCGCCTTCACCTATCTCTACCAGTACGGCGATCCTGCCCTCGGCGTCGGACGCAACTACGTCTCCAGCGCGATTGCCAAGGGCCAGGTGTTCAACAATGTCGAGGGCTACTCCAACCCGGAGATCGACAAGCTGTTCGCCGACGGCGCCGTCGCGACCCCGGATTCCAAGCGCAAGGAGATCTACGAGAAGGCGCAGAAGATCCTGGTCGAGGACGTGCCGGTGGCCTGGATGCTCGAGCTGCAATTCCCGACCATCACCCGCTGCAAGGTCAAGAACCTGATCACCACGGGCATCGGCGTCAATGACGGCTTCAAGGATGCATGGCTCGACAAGTGAGCTTCTTACCTCTCCCCGCTTGCGGGGAGAGGTCGGATCGCCCCCGGCGATGCGAAGCATCGTCCGGCGCGATCCGGGTGAGGGGGTACAGGTCCCTCCGCATTCTCACACGCGGAGATCCTCACCCCCACCCTCCCAGAGCGAGCGAAGCTCGTCTCGTCCCCGCAAAAGCGGGGCGAGGGAGCGCACTGCCCCAGTGGCTACAAGGTCACGTTACCAAGATGATCCCTTAAGATGCTCTCCTTCATCTCCCAGCGTGTCGTGAAGGGCGTGATCGTCCTGCTTGCGATCGTCGTCCTCAATTTCTTCCTGATCCGGCTTGCGCCCGGCGACCCCGCGGTCGTGATGGCGGGCGAGGCCGGGGCCAGTGACCAGGTCTTCGTCAAGCAGCTCCGGGAAAAGTTCGGCCTCGACAAGCCGCTGCCCGAGCAGCTCTTCATCTACGTCAAGGGTGTCGTCACCCTCGACCTCGGCTTCTCCTTCCGCCAGCAGGCACCGGTCGCGAAGCTGATCGGCGAACGACTGCCGGCAACGCTCTTGCTGACGCTGACGGCATTCGCGATCTCGCTGATGCTCGGCGTTCTCTTCGGCACCTTCGCCGCACGCTTTGCCGGAACATTCCTCGACACCGCCATCACCGTGTTCGCGCTGATCTTCTACGCCATGCCGATCTTCTGGGTGGCGTTGATGGGCATCCTGCTGTTCTCGGTCACCATGGATTGGCTGCCGAGCTTCGGTTACGAGACGGTCGGCGCCAACCTCACCGGCTTCGCCCATGCAGTGGACGTCGCTAAGCACCTGATCATGCCGGCGATGACGCTCGG
The DNA here is from genome assembly GCF_027594865.1 of Bradyrhizobium xenonodulans. Taxonomy (NCBI): domain Bacteria; kingdom Pseudomonadati; phylum Pseudomonadota; class Alphaproteobacteria; order Hyphomicrobiales; family Nitrobacteraceae; genus Bradyrhizobium; species Bradyrhizobium xenonodulans. The sequence continues at coordinate 828,713 of NZ_CP089391.1, read as the reverse complement.
CCTGTTCTTCATGGCGACCTACACCCGCATGACGCGCGCCTCGATGCTGGAGGTAAAGCGGCTCGACTTCGTCAAGACCGCGCGCGCCAAGGGCCTTCGCGACGCCGTGATCCAGCGCCGCCACGTGCTGCGCAATGCGCTGCTGCCGGTCGTGACGCTCGCCGGCGTGCATTCCGGCACGCTGATCGGCGGCGCCGTCATCACCGAGACCGTGTTCGCCTGGCCCGGCATCGGGCGGTTGATGTACGACGCGCTGCTTCAGCGCGATTACAATCTGCTGCTCGGCGTCTTCGTGATCTGCTCCGCCATGGTCCTCATCTTCAACCTCATCACCGACCTGGTCTACCGCCTGGTCGACCCGCGCATCGAATTCGCCTCATGAAACAGTTCTGGAAATCGATGCTGAGGAGCCCGAGCGGCGTCGTCGGGCTCATCATCCTGGTCCTCGCGATCTCGGTCGCGGTGTTCGGCCCGATGCTGTTCCCGAATTCACCCTGGCGCATGGTGCAGCGGCCGTTCCTGCCGCCCTTCACGCTCTCGGCCGTGCCGCTCGGCACCGATGCGCTCGGCCGCGACGTGTTTGCCGGCATGATCTTTGGCGCCCGCGTCTCGCTCCTGGTCGGTCTCGTCTCGACGCTGGTCGCGCTGGTCGTCGGCGTTCCCATCGGCGCCATGGCCGGCTATTTCGGCGGCAAGGTCGACGACGCCCTGATGCGCTTCACCGAATTCTTCCAGACCATTCCGAGCTTCGCGCTCGCGATCGTGCTGGTCGCGATCCTGCAGCCCTCGATCTATTCGATCGTGGCCTCGATCGCGGTGGTGAGCTGGCCGCCGGTCGCCCGCCTCGTCCGCGGCGAGGTGCTGTCGCTGCGCACGCGCGAATATGTGCAAGCGGCCGTCGTGACCGGCCAGAGCAACACCTGGATCATCCTGCGCGAGATCCTGCCCAATGCGCTGTCGCCGGTGATCGTGCTGGCCTCGCTGATGGTGGCGACCGCGATCCTGCTGGAATCCTCGCTGGCCTTCCTCGGCCTCGGCGATCCCAATTTGATCTCCTGGGGCTACATGGTCGGCGCCGGCCGCACCGTGATCCGCCAGGCCTGGTGGATCACCGTATTTCCCGGCGTCGCGATCCTGATCTCGGTGCTGGGCTTGAACCTGATCGGCGAAGGCCTCAACGACGCGCTCAATCCGCGGCTGTCGCGGGAGGGCCGTTGATGATGACCGCCCCGCCCGCCGTCTCCATCAAGAACCTCAGGATCGCGCTGCCGAAGGGAGCCGAGCGTCCCTTCGCCGTCGACGGCGTCTCGCTCGATTTGCGGCCCGGCAAGATCGTCTGCGTCGTCGGCGAGTCCGGCTCCGGCAAGTCGATGTGCGCGCATGCGCTGATGGGACTTCTGCCCGACACGGTGTCAGTCACGTCAGGTGAGATCCAGTTCGAAGGCCGCGACCTGCTCAAGCTCGATGACGACGGCTGGCGCGATCTGCGCGGCCGCCGACTCGCGATGATCTTTCAGGAGCCGATGACCGCGCTCAATCCGTTGATGCGGATCGGTGACCAGATGGCGGAGATGTTCGAAGCTCACGGCCTGCTGACGCCGAAAGAGCGGCGCGCAAGAGCGCTTGCCTTGGCAAGGGAGGTCGGCCTGCCCGACCCCGAACGCATTGTGCGCGCCTATCCGCATCAGCTCTCCGGCGGCCAGCGCCAGCGCGCCATGATCGCGATGGCGCTGGCGCTCGAGCCTGCGGTGCTGGTCGCGGACGAGCCGACCACCGCACTCGACGTCACCACGCAGGCGCAGATCCTGAAATTGATCCGCAATCTCCAGCGCAATCGCAACATGGCGGTGATGTTCATCACCCATGATTTCGGCGTGGTCGCCGACATCGCCGACCAGGTCGTGGTGCTCCGCCATGGCAAGGTCGTGGAGGAAGGCCCGGCCTCGGCCGTCTTCAACGCGCCGCAGCACGACTACACCAAGGCTCTGCTCGCCGCCGTGCCGTCGATGGATCCGCCGGCACGCGAGCCACTCGACGACCAGGCGAGAGCCGTCGAAGTCATCGGGCTGGACAAGACCTATGTCACCTCGGGCGGCTGGTTTCGCGAGGACCGCCGCGTCGATGCCGCACGCGAGGTCAATTTCAACATCCTCAAGGGCGAGACGCTCGGCCTCGTCGGCGAATCCGGCTCGGGCAAATCGTCGGTGGCGCGCCTCGTGATGCGGCTCATCGAGGCCGACCGCGGCACGGTGCGGATCGGCGAGACCGATCTCACCCAGCTGTCGGGCCGGGCGCTGCGCGCCGAGCGTCATCGCATCCAGATGATTTTTCAGGATCCGTTCGCCTCGCTCAATCCGCGACGCAAGGTCGGTCACATCATCGCCGACGGCCCGATCGCAGCCGGCCTCGATCCGAAACTGGCGTTCGACCGCGCCCGCGATCTCCTGAAAATGGTCGGCCTGGATGCCGGCGCGCTCGACCGTTACCCGCACGAATTCTCCGGCGGCCAGCGCCAGCGCATCGGCATTGCACGCGCGCTCGCGCTCGAGCCCGAGATCATCGTCGCGGATGAGGCCGTCTCCGCGCTCGACGTCTCGGTGCAGGCGCAGGTGCTGAGACTGCTCGAAGACCTCAAGGCGCGCCTCGGCCTCTCGATGCTGTTCATCACCCATGACCTGCGCGTCGCAGCCCAGATTTGCGACCGCATCGCGGTGATGCAGCGCGGCGCCATCGTCGAGCTGAAGCCGACCGCGCAACTTTTCGCAGCGCCAGAGCATGCTTACACGCGCGAGCTCCTCGCCGCGGTACCGGGGCGCAAGGAGCGCGCGCCGGCAGCGTGAGGCAGCCGGCCGCGGTGTCTACTTGGGCGGAGGGTTCGTGTTGTTCCAGGTGGGGACCGAGTTGGTCACGCCGACGGAGGGCTGAGTGGACGTTCCGACCGACGGCGCCGTCGTCGTCCCGACTCTCTGCCCGGAACTTCCAATCGTGCCTTGCTGTACTGGCGCTCCCGGGGTGCTGTGCGTGCTGGTTTGTGCGCCCGTTGCCGAGGTCTGCGCGCTGGCCGCGAATGGCGCTGCCGCCAATCCAAGAGCGATGAGGGCAGCAATGGAGCGTCTGGCTTTTGTCATGGTCGATTCCTTTCGGCCGCGGTCTCTCAGTCGCGTCGGCCATTCGGTCGTCGAACCGCTCGTGCACTGAGCAACCTTACAACTCCCCGCACGTAAAAGGGTGCCGCAACAAGCTGATGCGGGGCTCAATCCTCCGTCACATGCCGCGACGAGCAGGACGCAGGGAAGGCGCCGGCGACGTGGGAGAGCGCGCCGCCAAGGTATTCCGTTCCTCTTCCGCTCAGCGGCAGTCACGGGCTTTTTATCCTTCGTGACCGCCTGCACGGCTGCAGACCCGAAGCCCGCACCCCACATCCGCATGGAATGATCACCATCATCTGATGGTGGAGTCTCGAGTTATTTGGAGGCCGACATGGGCCAGATTATTCAGTTCGTCTCGAAGTCCGAACGTGAGCGCATTCGCCTCATCCAGGAGGCACGCGCGATCTATGACAGCATCTTTCCGCCGAACGACCCGGCCGGCGAGCCGCAGGACAAGACGTCGATGATCCGCGCGGCCAATGGCGACGCAGGAAATCTGGCGTGATCAAGATCATCGCAGTGCTTTGCAGCCTCTCCGCTCCCGGCAATTGCCACGAGCAGATGGTCACCTCATCGGACTTCGCCAACGTTTCGATGCAGTCCTGCCTGATGGGCGCGCCGCAGCTCGCCGAATGGATGAACCAGCATCCGGCCGAGCGGCTGGCGGGATGGCGCTGCGTGTTCGGTCAACAGACCGGCCGGAGCACCTGAGATCGGAGGCCGCCCGACGGGCGGCGCAATCCGGTTGCACCGTGACGAGCCTGCATCGCCAAGCTAGGATGGCGGCGCTGCTTGGCAAAGGGGAAGCCGGATGGAGGTCGCCAGCCTCGTTCTTCCCGTGTTCGCGATCATCGTCACCGGCTGGCTGGCCGGGGAGCTCGGTTATCTCTCCCGCTCGCTGGCCGATGCCCTCGTGCATTTCGCCTACAACGTGGCGATGCCGGCGCTGCTGATCGTCACGATCGCGCAGGAGCCCGCGCGCAATCTGCTGGAATGGCGTTTCCTGCTCGCCTTCGGCGGCGGCTCGCTGATCTGCTTTGCGCTGGTGTTCCTGGCCGTCCGCGCCGGTGGCAGGCACGATCTCGCCAGCAGCACGATCCATGGCATGGCCGCGGCGATGACCAACACCGGCTTCGTCGCGCTGCCGATCCTGCATGCGATCTACGGCCAGCCCGCCGTCCTGCCCGCCGCGGTGGCGACGGTGTTCGTCGCCGGCGTGATGTTTCCGATCACCGTCATCCTGCTGGAGCGGGACGCGCGCGGACCGGCGCAGTCCGCCGGCCTTGCAAGGCAGATCCTGCTCAATCCGATGGTGCTGTCGACGCTCATCGGCCTCGTCTGGGCGATCGCGGGCCTGCCGATCCCTGCAGCGGTTGCGGCTTATCTCAACATGATCGCCGCCGCGCTCACGCCCTGCGCGCTGTTTGCCATCGGGCTCGGCCTGTCGGTCGACGGGCTGCGATCCAACTTCACCGCATCGTTTGCGCTCGCCGCGGTGAAGCTGGTGGTGATGCCGCTGATCGTCTACGGACTTTGCGTGCTGACCGGCCTCAATCCGCTCTACACCGTCGCCGCCGTCGTCTGCGCGGCGGTGCCGACGGCGAAGACCGTGTACGTGCTGGCACACGAGCACAAGGTCGAGGAGAAACTGGTCGCGGCCACGGTCTCGATCACGACGATGCTGTCGGTCGCAACATTGCTGGTCGCGCTTTATCTTCTCTCCGGCCTAACGACGGGGTGACCGGCATCTGCGCGTCCTGCAGACGTGCTCTTCATCTGGTGGTGTTGCTCCAGGTCGGAACCGAATTGGTCACGCCGACCGACGGCCAATTATACGTTCCTATCGACGGCGCCGTGACCGTGCCGACCGTCGATCCGGACGACCCGTAGGAGGCCCCCGGCTGTGCCGCCGGTGATCCGACGCCGCCATATGTCGGAGCCACCACGCCCGTGCTGTAATGCCTGCTCGAACGGACCTTCTTCGCTTCAGCCGCGAAAGGCGCGGCAAGTAGTCCGGCAGTGAGGAGTGCTGCAATGGCGAATTTGATGCTTGTCATGGCTGATCCCTCGGTCGCTAGGGCCCCCCTGTGCCATGTGTTCGTTCATCGGCAGATTTCCATAGGCACGCGCTCATAACTCCGTGCACAGGCGAAAGTGCCTAGCGCATGCCGCCTTCGGATGGACCCGAATCAGCGCTAGGGCATTGCTCATCAAGTGATTTCCCTGGACGCAAGCATGACCGGCCCCGAACTGAAGCAGCTCCGCAACGACCTCTCCGATGCCCTGGAGCGGAAGCTCACCGCGGCCGACATGGCGAGGCTATGCGGATTGCCGGAGAAAGGCGGCGCCGACACCATAAGGCGCTGGGAGGTGAGCGGTCCGACCCCGGCCGCGACCAAGGTGCTGCGCGTGCTCGCGATGGCGAGCGAGCGCTATCCGATCATGGAGAAGTTCGACATCTTCGATCGTCACGACGTGCGCGAGGAAGACCGGCCCGCCAAGCGCGCGGCCTTCCGGGAGCAGATGCGCGACGAGGCAAGGCGGCGTCTTGGTTAACGGGATCCGCGCGCAAGTTACCAAAGGCGCGTCAAGTTAAGCCTTCCTTCACCACTTCTTAAGCCGCCATTAAGCACGAAAATCATTTACAGCCCAATACGTTAGGTTGGCTGCTGCTGTGCCACGGATGTGACAGCATTTTCGTCAAAAGCGAGCTATCTGCAAAACCAACGACGGCGCGGAACGCGCGCCTGCCGGGGACCAAAGTGTTGGAGTTCAAGACGATGAAGAAGATCCTGTTTGCGACCGTCGCGCTGCTCGTGGCGGGCGTGGCCGCGCCGGCGCTCGGCGCCGATCTCGGTAACCGCAACTACTACAAGACGCCCGCGCCGGCCTACGCCGCGCCGATCTACAACTGGACCGGTTTCTACATCGGTGGCCATCTCGGCGGCGCGTTCTCCAGCGACAACAATTTCAACGGCCTCTCCACCGGCAACAACGGCAACGGCCGTTTCCTCGGCGGCGTGCAGGTCGGTGCGGACTGGCAGCTCAACCCGAACTTCGTGGTCGGCGTCGAAGGCCAGTATTCCTGGCTCTCCGGCAGCGTCGGCGCAGTGTTTCCGGGCGGCGTCGCCTACACCAACGACCAGCGCGGCCTCGGCTCGATCACCGGCCGCGTCGGCTACACCTGGGGTCCGGGCCTCGTCTACGTGAAGGGCGGCTACGCCTATTCGGACAACAACGAGAAGGTGACTGTCGGCGGCGTGCCGACCGCCTTCGTCATCGATGGCGATCACAAAAACGGCTACACGATCGGCGCCGGCCTCGAATACATGTTCGCCCCGAACTGGTCGGCCAAGGCCGAGTACCAGTACTACAATTTCGGCGACGCGCACTTCACCGGGGGCCCGCTGGCGGGCACCGGCAACTTCACCACCGACGACCACACCGTCAAGGCGGGCCTCAACTACCGCTTCAACTGGGCCAGCCCCGTCGTCGCCCGCTACTGATCGGTTAGCAAAACCTTATCGCGACGAAGGGCCGGCATCACTGCCGGCCCTTCTTTTTTCGTCTTGCTTTTTTCGCCCTGCGGAACGCGCGCAAGCGATTGTGCGAATTGCGATTTTTTAACCCGCCCCGTCGATACTGCCGCCCACAAAAGATAAGCAAGCGCGTGGGGGAATTTCGATGGCGATCCGTCTGGGCCTTGGTCGTGTGTTCGGCCGTTTCAAGCCGCGCCTCAAGATGCCGTCATGGGGCGTGCGCGGCAGCCTGTTCGCCGCCTTCGCATTGATCGCGGGCATGGGCCTCGTGATCGCAGCCGGCGCCGGCTTCGTGTTCAATCATCTCGGCGCGACCATGATGGATCTGAGCGGCCGCGACATTCCTCGCCTCTCCGCCAGCCTCCAGCTCGCCTCGCAGAGCGCAACGCTCGCAGCGCAGGGCCCGGGCCTGCTGGCTTCGCCCTCCGACGAGGCGCTGAAGGAACGTACCAAGAGCGTGAAGGACATCCAGCAGCTTGCGATGGCCAAGCTCGGTGAGATCATCGAGCTCGGCGCCGACAAGCAGACCGCCACCGCGCTGCGCGACACCACCAAGAGCATCGACGAGGCGACGCAGAGCCTGGTCTCGGCCGCCCGCGAACGGCTCGACACCGGGGCGCTGCACGACAAGCAGTACGAGGCGCTGCGCAAGGCCCAGCTCGCCTTTGTCGATGCAGCCGGCCCGGCGATGCTGGACGCACAGACGCGGCTGAACGCCATCCTCGGTGCGGCGGACCTTTCCGCCGACGATGCCACCGAAGGCGCGCGCACCGTCGCCCAGATCTCGACGATCTCCGCCAACGGCAATCTGATGGCCGCCGACATGATGGCGGCGCTCTCGGCCAACAACAGCGACACGCTGGAGGTGATCGAGAAGGAATTCAAGGCCACGCGCGACCGCGTCAAGTCCAACCTCGAGGACCTGCCGAAGGTCCCCTCGATGCAGGCAATGCGCGACACCGTGCAGAAGCTGTTCGCCTTCGGCGAGGGCAAGACCGGCGTGTTCAAGATCCGCCAGAAAGAGCTCGACGCCATCGACTACGGCCAGACCATCCTGGACGAGACTCGCAAGCTCAATGTCGGCCTCGGCATCAGCGTGCAGCAGCTCGTCGACGGCGTGCAGAAGGAGACCAACGCGTCGACCTTCCAGGCGCGGCAGGAGATCTCGCTCGCCACCACCGCCATGCTGGCGTTGGGCGCGCTGACGCTGGTCGGTTCAGTGCTGTTCGTCTGGCTCTATGTCGGCCGCAACATCCTGCGCCGCATCCGAGAGCTTCAGCGCGCGATGCAGCTGCTCTCCGCCGGCGACCTCGACACCGAGATCGTCCGCTCCCGGCAGAACGACGAGATCGGCGCGATGAAGGAAACGCTGACGGTGTTCCGCGACAGCATGATCGAGGCCCGCGCGCTTGCAAGCGAGCAGGACAAGGACCGTGTCGCCAAGGCCGAACGTGCTGCGCAGATGGAGGCGAAGATCGCGCAGTTCGAGGGCACGGTGCGCAACGCACTCGACAATCTCGCGCAATCGGCCAACTCGATGCAGTCGACCGCGCAGAGCATGTCGAACACCGCCGACCAGTCCAACGCGCTGGTGAACGCGGTCGCCTCCGCCGCGGAGGAAACCTCGGTCAACGTGCAGACCGTGTCGTCGGGCACCGAGCAGCTCTCGTCCTCGATCGAGGAGATCAGCAAGCAGGTCGTCACCTCGGCCGCGATCGCCAAGAAGGCGGTCGACGAGGCCGGCGCCACCGATGCGACGGTACAGAGCCTCGCCGACAGCGCGAGCCGCATCAGTGTCGTCGTCGACCTGATCCAGACCATCGCCTCGCAGACCAATCTGCTCGCGCTCAACGCCACCATCGAGGCGGCGCGCGCGGGCGAGGCCGGCCGCGGCTTCGCGGTGGTCGCCTCCGAGGTGAAGAGCCTCGCGAGCCAGACCGCCAAGGCGACGGAAGAGATCCGCACCCAAATCGCCAGCATGCAGCAAGTCACGACCTCCGCGGTCGGCGCCATCCAGGGCATCGGCCGGATCATCGGCGAGATCAACGACGTCACGACCACGATCGCGGCTGCGGTTGAGGAGCAGGGCGCGGCCACCCGCGAGATCGCGCGCAACATCCAGCATGCGGCCGGCGGCACCAGCGAGGTCTCCAGCAACATCGTCGGCGTCTCCACGGCGTCCGCCGAGGCCGGCACGGCGGCGAGCGAGGTGCTGGGCGCCTCGGACGCGCTCCGCCGCGAGGCCGACATGCTGCGCGGGGAGATCGACGCGTTCCTCAACAACATGCGGGCGGCGTAAGGACGCCGGCCCGTAGCCCGGATTTCGCTGCTTGCGCAATCCGGGCTACGGAAAAACCGCCCGGTATGACGGCCATGCGACGGCTGCCTCGCGTCCTTTTTCGGCTGGCGCCCCGCCCGCGCTGGGTCTAAGCCGGTAGCATGAACGCGAAATCCGACACCGTGCCCTCCTCTGCCGAGGCCTTGCGCTATCCCTGGGACCAGCATCCCGGCCACGAAGAGATCGTGGAGATCAGGCCCGGCGTGCTGTGGGCGCGGCTGAAATTGCCGTTCCGCCTCAACCACGTGAATATCTACCTGCTCGCCGACGGCGACGGCTATGCGATGATCGATGCCGGCTTCGGCAACGAGGAGACGATCGAGGCCTGGACCAAACTGTTCGAAGGCCCGCTGAAGGGCGTCAACATCACGCGCCTGATCGTCACGCATTCGCACCCCGATCATGTCGGTCTCGCGGGCTGGATCGTCGAGCGCTTCAACTGCCCGCTGGTGATGTCGCAGGTCGAGTATCTGCAGTCGGTCTATCATCAGAACCGCGGCACCGAGGAGCGGCGCGAGGCGCAGCGGCTGTTCTTCCGCCGCCACGGCATGGACGAGTCGCTCACCGAAAAGCTGCTCGGCCGCGGCCAGGACTATCTCAAGCGCGTCTCGGTGCTGCCGCCGTCCTACCGCCGCATCTCGCACGGCGACGAGGTCGTGATCGGCGCGCGGCGCTTCAAGGTGATCACCGGCGGCGGCCACGCGCTCGACCAGGTGATGCTGTATTGCGCCGACGACAAGCTGTTTCTCTCCGCCGACCAGGTGCTGAGCAAGATCTCGCCGAATGTCAGCGTCTGGGCGGTCGAGCCCGACCAGAATTCGCTCGGCGAATATCTGGCCTCGCTCGCGAGCCTCACCACCACCCTGCCCTATGACCTGCTGGTGCTGCCTGGCCACGGCGTACCGTTCTACGGGCTGAAGACCCGCATCAAGCAGCTCGCCGATCATCACGAGGAGCGCTGCCGCCTGATCGCGGAAGCCTGCCGCGAGGTGCCGCAAACCTCACGCGCTTTGGTGCCTGTCGTGTTCAACAAGCACGTGCTGGACGAGCACCAGATGGGCTTTGCCGCCGGCGAGCTCGTCGCTCACGTCAACTACATGATCGTCGAGGGCCGGCTGACGGCCGAGACCAAGGACGGCGTGCTGCAGTTCCGAACGACCTAAGTTTTGATCTTCGCCTCATCCGCAAGCGGGGCGAGGGGTGCACCATCAGCACCTCATTGGATGGTGCAGAGCAGCATTATATCTCGCGCGAACTTGATCGGGATCAAGTTTCAACGCGCCTGATAGGGCATTTTGCCCAAATGCCCCTCCGGGCCAAATGTGGGATAGCGCATAGACATTAGAGCTTGAAAAGCTCTAAGAAGATGCGGCCCTTTGGTCAGTTCCGTTGCAGGTTTGACGATGGATTACAGCCAGTTCTTCAATTCCGCCCTCGATCGTCTCCATGCCGAGCGCCGCTACCGCGTGTTCGCCGATCTCGAGCGCATCGCCGGCCGGTTCCCGCATGCGCTCTGGCATTCGCCCAAGGGCAAGCGCGATGTCGTGATCTGGTGCTCCAACGATTACCTCGGCATGGGCCAGCATCCGAAGGTGGTCGGCGCCATGGTCGAGACCGCAACCCGCGTCGGCACCGGCGCAGGCGGCACCCGCAACATCGCCGGCACGCATCATCCGCTGGTACAGCTCGAGGCCGAGCTCGCCGACCTCCACGGCAAGGAAGCGTCGCTGCTGTTCACCTCGGGCTATGTCTCGAACCAGACCGGCATCGCGACCATCGCAAAACTCATTCCGAACTGCCTGATCCTGTCGGACGAGCTCAACCACAATTCGATGATCGAGGGCATCCGCCAGTCCGGCTGTGAGCGCGTCGTGTTCCGCCACAATGATCTCGCCGATCTCGAAGCGCAGCTGAAGGCCGCGGGTGCGAACCGGCCGAAGCTGATCGCCTGCGAGAGCCTGTATTCGATGGACGGCGACGTCGCGCCGCTCGCCAAGATCTGCGACCTCGCCGAGAAATACGGCGCGATGACCTATGTCGACGAGGTCCACGCCGTCGGCATGTACGGCCCGCGCGGCGGCGGCATCGCCGAGCGCGACGGCGTCATGCATCGCATCGACATCCTCGAAGGCACGCTGGCGAAAGCGTTCGGCTGCCTCGGCGGCTACATCGCCGCCAACGGCCAGATCATTGACGCCGTACGCTCCTATGCGCCGGGCTTCATCTTCACCACCGCGCTGCCGCCGGCGATCTGCTCGGCCGCGACCGCCGCGATCAAGCACCTGAAGACCTCGAGCTGGGAGCGCGAGCGCCACCAGGACCGCGCCGCCCGCGTCAAGGCGATCCTCAATGCCGCCGGCCTGCCGGTGATGTCGAGCGACACCCATATCGTGCCGCTGTTCATCGGCAATGCCGAGAAGTGCAAGCAGGCCTCCGACCTGCTGCTGGAAGAGCACGGCATCTACATCCAGCCGATCAACTATCCGACGGTCGCCAAGGGCAGCGAGCGCCTGCGTATCACGCCCTCGCCCTATCACGACGACGGCCTGATCGATCAGCTCGCCGAAGCGCTGTTGCAGGTGTGGGACCGCCTCGGCCTGCCGCTCCGCGCGAAGTCGCTGGTGGCGGAGTAGGCTTTTCTTATCCTTCCTGGGGAGGGTAAGTGGCGGCACCGCCCGCGCGCGCCTTAACGACAACCCCAGTTCCCGCTCCGGCACGGCATTTCGCTGTCGCCTCCACCGGCCCAACGCGCTAGATTTACAGGGAAAATGAGAGCGGGCGCGGACACGCGCCCTGGGAGAAGCACGCTCGCCATGCTGCACGACTGGGGCGTGATCGCCGCGGCCTTCGGCTATATCGGCTTCCTGTTCCTGGTGGCGAGCCATGGCGACCGCCGCTCGCAGGCCAAGGCCGGCCGCGCGTCGGGGCTGATCTATCCGCTGTCGCTGGCGATCTACTGCACCTCCTGGACCTTCTTCGGCTCGGTCGGCTTCGCCACCCGCACCTCGACCGACTTCCTGGCGATCTATGTCGGTCCGATCCTGATGATCGGGTTAGGGGCCGGCGTCTTGCGCCGCGTGATCCAGCTCGCGAAAGCCCACAACATCACCTCGATCGCCGATTTCATCGGCGCGCGCTACGGCAAGAGTCAGGCGGTGGCGGCGACCGTGGCGCTGATCGCGATCATCGGCTCGGTGCCCTACATCGCGCTCCAGCTCAAGGCGGTGGCCTCCTCGCTCGAAACGATCCTGAGCGAGGACCAGGCCTTCTCCCACATCCCGATCCTCGGCGACATGGCGCTGATGGTGACGCTGGCGATGGCGGCGTTCGCCGTGCTGTTCGGCACGCGGCAGACCGATGCCACCGAGCACCAGCACGGCCTGATGCTGGCGGTCGCAACCGAATCCATCATCAAGCTGGTCGCCTTCCTTGCCGCCGGCATCTTCGTCACCTTCTGGATTTTCTCGCCGCACGAGCTGATCGAGCGGGCGATGAAGACGCCCGAGGCGGTGCGCGCCATCAACTATTCACCGTCGATCGGCAACTTCCTCACCATGACGCTGCTGTCGCTGTGCGCGATCATGCTGCTGCCGCGCCAGTTCCACGTCAGCGTGGTGGAGAATTCCTCGGATGCGGAGGTCGGCCGCGCGCGCTGGCTGTTCCCGCTCTACCTCATCGCCATCAATCTGTTCGTGATCCCGATCGCGATCGCCGGCCTCGTCAGCTTTCCGTTCGGCGCGGTCGACCCGGATATGTATGTGCTGGCGCTGCCGATGGAGGGCGGTGCAGGACTTCTCAGCGTTGCCATTTTCGTCGGTGGCCTGTCGGCTGCGACTGCAATGGTCATCGTCGAGTGCGTCGCGCTCTCCATCATGGTGTCGAACGACCTCGTGGTGCCACTGGTCTTGCAGCGGCGGCCGGAAGGGCGCACCGGCGGCGCCGATTTCAGCGACTTCCTGCTGCGCTCGCGCCGGCTTGCGATCTTCGCCATCATGGTGATGGCCTATTTCTACTACCGCGCGCTCGGCAACACCCAGCTCGCGGCGATCGGCCTGCTCTCCTTTGCCGCCATCGCCCAGCTTGCACCGAGCTTCTTCGGCGGGCTGCTGTGGCGGCGCGCGACCGCACGCGGCGCGATCGGCGGCATGCTGGTCGGCTTCGCGGTGTGGCTCTACACGCTGCTCATCCCGAGCTTCATGGATTCCTCGACGGCGGGCATCCTGCTGCTCCAGCACGGCCCGTTCGGGATCGAGGCGCTGCGGCCGCAGGCGCTGTTCGGCGCCGATTTGCCGCCGCTGATGCATGGCGTAATCTGGTCACTGTCGCTCAACATCCTCACCTATGTGCTGCTGTCGCTGGCGCGCCGGCCGTCCTCGATCGAGCTGGTGCAGGCCGATCTGTTCGTGCCCAACACGCTGGCGCCGATCTCCCCTAACTTCCGCCGCTGGCGTACCACCGTCACGGTGCAGGATATCCAGAGCACGGTCGCGCAATATCTCGGACCCGACCGCGCACGGCATTCGTTCGAGGCCTTCTCGGCGCGGCGCAACGTGCGGCTCGAGCTAGGGGCCCCCGCCGATTTCGAGCTGTTGCAGCATGCCGAGCACCTGATCGCCTCCTCGATCGGAGCCGCCTCCTCGCGGCTCGTGATGTCGCTGCTGCTGCGCAAGCGGACGGTGTCCGCCAAGGCTGCGCTGAAGCTGCTCGACGATTCCCATGCGGCGCTGCATTTCAACCGCGAGATCCTCCAGACCGCGCTCAACCATGTCCGCCAGGGCATCGCGGTGTTCGATGCCGATCTGCAGCTGATCTGCTCCAACCGGCAGTTCGGCGATCTCCTCAACGTTCCCCCGCATTTCATCCAGTTCGGCACGCCGCTGCGCGAGATCCTGGAATTCATGGGCGTCAGCGATCCGGCCGATCAGACCGACCGCGAGGCGATGATCGAGCAGCGGCTCATAGCCTACACCACCGACAGCGAGCCCTATCTCGAACGCCTGCCCGAACGCCACATGGTGATCGAGGTGCTCACCAACCGCATGCCCGGCGGCGGCTTCGTCATCACCTTCACCGACGTCACGCCCACCTTCGAGGCCGCCGAAGCGCTCGAGCGCGCCAACGCGACGCTGGAAAAGCGCGTGCGCGACCGCACCGAGGAGCTGACCCGGCTGAACTCGGAGCTGGCGCTGGCCAAGAGCGCCGCGGAGGACGCCAGCATCTCCAAGACGCGCTTCCTCGCCGCGGCCAGCCACGACATTCTCCAGCCGCTGAACGCGGCGCGGCTCTATGTCACGAGCCTGGTCGAGCGTCAGCACAGCGGCGAGGAGACGCGGCTCGTCGAGAACATCGACGAGTCGCTGCAGGCGATCGAGGAGATCCTCGGGGCGCTGCTCGACATCTCCCGGCTCGACGCCGGCGCGATGACGACCTCGATCTCGAGCTTCAAGATGGCCGACCTGATGCGCTCGCTGGAGATCGAGTTCGCGCCGATCGCGCGCGCCAAGCACCTGGAGCTGGTCTTCGTACCCTGCTCGCTGCCGGTCGAGTCCGACCGGCTCTTGCTGCGGCGGCTGCTCCAGAACCTGATCTCCAACGCGATCAAATACACCCCGCGCGGCCGGGTGCTGGTTGGCTGCCGCCGTCAGGGTCCCTCGCTCAAGATCTGCGTCTACGACACCGGTGTCGGCATCCCGCTGGTCAAGCGCGGCGAGATATTCAAGGAATTCCACCGCCTCGAGCAGGGCGCCCGGATCGCGCGCGGCCTCGGCCTCGGCCTGTCGATCGTCGAGCGGCTGGCGCGCGTGCTCAAGCACGGCATCGCCATCGACGGCAACAGAAGCGGCGGCTCGGTGTTTTCCGTGACGGTGCCGACGGCGAAGGCGATCACCCACACCGCCGCCGTGACCAGCGCGACCCCGCTCGCGCGCAGGCCGATCTCGGGCGCCCTGATCGTCTGCATCGAGAACGACGCCGCGATCCTCGACGGCATGCGCACACTCCTGAAGGCGTGGGACGCCGAGGTGATCGCGGTTGCCGATCCCGAGGGCGCGATCGCCGCGATCGAAACCGCCGGCCGGCGCGTCACCGGCCTGCTGGTCGACTATCATCTCGACCGCGGCAACGGCATCGCCGCGATCCGCGACATCCGCCGCCGCTTCGGCGACACCATCCCGGCGATCCTGATCACCGCCGACCGCAGCCCCGCCGTGCAGGTCGCTGCGCGTGAGGAGAAGATCGCGGTGCTCAACAAGCCGGTGAAGCCGGCCTCGCTCCGCGCCCTGCTCGGACAGTGGCGCACGCAGCAGATGGTCGCGGCGGAGTGAGTTGGGGTCAGTAGTCGGTCGAGACGCTGAGCGCGCGCCATCTCTCCAACTCGTCGAGGCGTTGCCGATCCGCCGTTGCGATGGCATTGACGGCGTCGCTGCCGAGCGCGATCCGCAGAGGCGGACGATCCATCTCCACAAGCTTCAACAGCGCAGTGGCGGCCTTTGCCGGATCGCCCGGCTGGCGGCTGTCGTAGTCGCGCTGCATCCTGACGGCGGCGCCAACAACGGCGTCGTACTCGGCACGCCCCTCATCGGTCGCATGCGCTGATTGCGCGAATCCTGTCCGGAAGCCGCCGGGCTCGACAATCGTCACATGCACGCCGATCAGCGCCATCTCGCGCGCGAGCGACTCCGAAAAGCCTTCGATGCCCCATTTCGCGGCCGAATAGGCCGCGCGGGCCGGCGCACCGATCCGCCCGCCGACGGACGAGAATTGCACGATATGCCCGCGACGCTGCCGGCGCAGCACCGGGATCGCCGCCTTGGTGACGATGATGGTGCCGATCAGATTGACCTCGATCTGCTGACGGAACGAGTCCAGGCTCGTATCCTCGACCGATCCCAGTTCGCCAAACCCGGCGTTGTTCACGACCACATCGATGCCGCCGAACGCCGTCACGGCAAGGTCGATGGCGGCTTGCGCTGCCGCCTCATCGCTCACGTCGAGCGCTGCAAGCCGGAGGCTGTCGGCGAAGCGATCAAGCAGCGGTTCAAGCGGCTTTGTGTCTCGGGCCGAGGCGACCACACGATTTCCTGCCGCAAGTGCGGCTTCCGTGATCGCGCGTCCAAGCCCACGAGAGCTGCCGCTGATGAACCAGGTCTTCGGCATGGGCGTTTCCCCGCGGCTCAAGGCGCAAGCCGCGTGAACACGTAGTCGCGACTCTTCGCACGGGCTTCGTGACAGCCCCAGCAGGTGCGGTGCTGGGCTTCGTCGACCGGCTTGCCGTCGACGAAGCGGCCAAAGCCCCAGCCGCCCGTCGAGGCATACTTTTTGGAATCCTTGACCATCACCTGCACCGTGGTGGCAGCGCCGGGAATCGTCGCGGATGCGAATTCGGGCGACTGCTTCCGCTTCCAGGCGCGCTTGACCAGAACGGTGCCGTCCGGGAATGGAAGCTTGCCGGCCTGATACGCGTCGATCGCGGTCTGATTGCCGACCACGGCGCGCAACTCGTCGAGGGGAGCCGCTTCCTCGGCCGGCGCGATCAGCTCCCATTGCTTGTAGCCCTGCGGGACCGTGACGTCGAAGATCGGCGAGGCATCGGCTGTCGCGGGCGCTTCCGCGAAAGCGATCGTGACGAGATAGGGCACGCAGGTCAGGACGACGACGAGGAGCAGCACCGCCAGCGCGATCATCGTCGTATAAGATAGAAATTTGGTCTTTTCAGATTTCATGGTCGTCATGATGCTTCATCGAATTGAGATCGCATGTGGTACCTCGGTCCAGCCGCGCCGGACCGAGGTGCTCGGCAAAAATCCTCAGGCGCCGCCGTCGGCGTCGATGACGGCCTTGGCAAACGCCTGCGGCGCTTCCTGCGGCAGATTGTGGCCGATGCCGCCGGTGATCAGGCGATAGTCGTAGCGGCCGGAGAACTTCTTGGCATAGGCGCTGGCGTCGGGATGCGGCGCGCCGTTGGCATCGCCCTCCATCGTGATCGTCGGCACGCTGATGACGGGCGTCGCCGCGAGCTTCTTTTCGAGCGGCTCGTATTTCACCTCACCCTGGGCGAGCCCGAGCCGCCAGCGGTAATTGTGGATCGTGATCGCGACATGATCCTTGTTGTCGAGCGCCGCCGCGCTGCGCGCGAAGGTGGCATCGTCGAACTTCCACTGCGGCGAGGCGAGCTTCCAGATCAGTTTTGCGAAATCATGCGTGTACTTTTCATATCCGGCGCGGCCGCGCTCGGTCGCGAAATAGAACTGGTACCACCATTGCAGCTCGGCCGACGGCGGCAGCGGCGCATTGCCGGCGGCCTGGCTCGAGATCAGATAGCCGCTGACCGACACCAGCGCGCGGCAGCGCTCCGGCCACAGCGCGGCGATGATGTCGGCGGTGCGCGCGCCCCAATCGAAACCGGCAACGACCGCCTGCTTGATGTCGAGCTTGTCCATCAGTGCGATGATGTCGGTGGCGATGGCGGCCGGCTCGCCGTTGCGCGGCGTCTCGCCGGAAAGGAACTGCGTCGAGCCGTAGCCGCGCAGATAAGGAATGATCACGCGATAGCCGGCCTTGGCCAGGATCGGCGCGACGTCGACGAAGGCGTGAATGTCGTAGGGCCAGCCGTGCAGCAGGATCGCCACGGGGCCGTTCGAGGGACCGGCCTCGGCATAGCCGACGTTGAGGACGCCGGCATCGATCTGCTTGATCGGCCCGAAGGACGTGTTCGATGCGGACGATTTCGCCGCTTCCGTCTCGGCGCGGGCGAGGTCGATCACGCCGAGACCGACGGCGACGGTTCCTGCGGCGACGCCAAAAAACTTGCGGCGGTGCTGGTCGATGATCTGCTTCATGGTGTTGCTACCTTCTTGATGGTTGATGGTGCGTCAGATCAGCGCGACCGTGACGTCGATGTTGCCGCGGACGGCCTTGGAATAAGGGCAGATCTGGTGCGCGTCATCGATGATGCCGCGCGCGATCTCGGGGTCGAGGCCCGGCAGGCTGACATTGAGGCGCGCGCGAAGCGAATAAGCCCCTTCGTCGAGCAGAAGATCAATTTCCGCATCGATCGCACTTTTTCTCGGAAGCACGATTTTCCGCTTGCGCGCCGCGATCTCCATCGCGCCCTCGAAGCAGGCCGACCAGCCGGCCGCGAACAATTGCTCGGGATTGGTGCCGATGCCGGCGGCGCCCGGCGGCGACAGCTTGACGTCGAGGCGGCCGTCGGAGCTGCGCGACATGCCGTCGTGCCGCCCGCCGCTGGTGTGGATCCTCGCCGTGTAGAGCAGCTTTGCCGCTTGCGTCATGAAGGTTCTCCTTGCCGTCACGCCACTGACTATCAGCGGCGGCCGCGAGACACCCGTTTGGACTTGTGAGAAGTTGTGAGGACGACGCTTGCACGCCTCACAAGGCCTGCATGTGCGGTCTGATGCCGATGCAGCGAAGGTCTTGCCCGATCGTCGTCATCTGGCTATCCGGTCGGTTCGAAAGGACCAAGATTCCGCCATGACCGAGCCGGCCGGCCCCGCAACGGAAACACGATCGTTCGGGCCATTCACCGTGACACCGCATGAAAGGCTCGTGACGCGCGATGGCGTCGCGCTGCCGCTCGGCGCAAAAGCCTTCGACACGCTGATCGCGCTGATGTCGCGGCCGAACGAGGTCGTCAGCAAATGGGATCTGATGGCGCTGGTGTGGCCCGGCATCACCGTCGAAGAGGCCAATCTGCGCTTTCACGTCGCAGCGCTTCGTAAGGCCCTTGGCGATGGCAAGGACGGCGCCCGCTACATCACCACCCTGTCCGGCCGCGGCTATTGCTTCGTGGCGCCGATCTCGCAGGCGGAGATTCCGCCGGTACGGCGCCCCGCACCGCGGATGGAACTGCCGCCCGTCAAGCTGCCGAATCGGCTGCAGCGGATGGTCGGGCGCGACGATGCGATCGCCGCCGTCTCGGACAAGCTCGTCACCTCGCGCTTCGTCACGATCGTCGGCCCCGGCGGCGTCGGCAAGACCGCTGTCGCGGTGGCGATCGCCCACGACCTGCTCGAAACATTCTCCGATGCCGCGCACTTCGTCGACCTTGCCGCGCTCAGCGATCCCGATCTCGTCATCACCTCGATCCTGCTGATGCTCGGCCTGCCGGCCGAGGCCGACGATCCGCTGCCTGCGCTGCTCGCGCATCTGCGCGACAAGCGGATGCTGCTGATCCTCGACAATTGCGAGCACGTCATCGCCGCCGCGGCACCGCTGGCTGCGGAGATCTTCCACGCCGCACCGCATGTCCATATCCTGGCGACGAGCCGCGAAGCCCTGCGTGTCGAGGGCGAGCAGGTCTATCGGTTGGCGCCGCTCGCCGTTCCGCCCGACGGCTCCGGACTGACGGCCGCTGCAGCGCGGACCTATCCGGCACTTCAGCTCTTCCTGGAACGCGCCACAGCCGGCGGAGCGCAGATCGCGCTCGACGATGCCAATGCCGCGATCATCGCGAGGATCTGCCGCAAGCTCGACGGCATGGCGCTCGCAATCGAGCTCGCCGCCGGCCGGATCGAAGCCTACGGCCTGGAGCAGACGGCCACGCTGCTCGACGAGCGCCTCAATCTGCTCTGGCAGGGCCAGCGGACCGCGCCGCAGCGACAGAAGACGTTGCAGGCGACGCTGGACTGGAGCTACGGGCTGCTGTCGGACACCGAGCGCCTCGTGCTGCGCAGGCTCGCGGTCTTCGCCGGGCATTTTACCATCGACGCCGCGCTCGAGATCGTGCCGGACGAGCATGTCGACCGCACCCGGCTGTTCGATGCCGTCGACAGCCTCGTCGCCAAGTCGATGGTCGCGCCGCGACCGATCGGCGCCATGATGCGCTACCGTCTGCTCGACACGACGCGCGCCTATCTGCTCGAGGTCGAGCCGGATGACGCGGCGCTTGCGGCCCGCCATGCAACCTACTACCGGCGATGGCTGGAACAGGCCGGCGCGACCTGGGCGACGGTGCCGAGCGCAGACGAGCGGGCGATCCATTTCTCCGCGCTTCACAACGTGCGCGCCGCGCTCGACTGGTGTTTTGGCAAAGGCGGCGATGTCGGCATCGGCATTGCGCTCGCCGCCGCTGCGGCGCCCATCTTCCTCGCGATGTCCTTGCTGATCGAATGCCGGCGCTGGTCTGAACGGGCGCTGCTTGCGATCGATCCGTCCGCGCGCGGCAGCACTGAAGAAATGCACATCCAGGCCGCCCTCGGCCTGACCTTGATGTTCACGCGCGGCGGCAGCGAGGCGGCGCGTGCGGCCCTGAGCCGGAGTCTTGCGATCGCCGAGGCACGAGGCGATGCGCCGAACCAACTCCAGCTGCTCGGCCGGATGCATATCTTCCACGAGCGGATGGGCCAGTTCGATGCTGCGCTCGGCTACGCGCAGCAGAGTCTCGTGGTTGCCGAAACGCTCGGCGATGCCGCCTCGATCGCCCTCGCAAGTTCGCTGCTGGGTGTCTCCTTGCATCTGGCCGGCGAGCATCGCGACGCATTGAACATGCTCGAGGCCGCCTGGCGGGGGCCGGGCACGGAACGGATCAGTACCGTCTACGGCTTCGATCATCGCAACCGGGCCGGCATCACGCTCGCGCGGGAGCTCTGGTTGCAGGGCCGGCCCGCGGATGCGCGGGAGCTGGCGCAACAAACGATTACCGAGGCTGCGCAGATGGACCACCCGATCACGCTCTGCATCGCGCTGATCTGGGCGGTGTCGATCGATCTCTGGAGCGGAGACCTCGAGGCTGCGGAAGCGAACATCGACCGCTTCATCGCACATGCCCAATCGCGCTCGATGGGTCCCTATCTGGCGGTGGGCCGCGGCGTCAAAGGAGAGCTGGCGATCCGGCGGGGACACGTCGCCGATGGCGTCGAGACGATCCGGGCTTGCCTGCGCGAGCTCCACGAGGCCGGCTACGAGCTGCTCACCACGACGTTCAACATCGCGTTGGTCCAAGGTCTGTTGGCGCTCGGCGAGATCGAGCAGAGCGCGCGCCTGATCGACGATGCCAACCGCCTCGTCGAGCAAGGCGGCGACCATCTCTACATGCCCGAGCTGCTGCGGATGAAAGCCAAGGTGCTGCAGTCCCTCCGCGAGCCGAATGCTGGGGAAGCAGAAGCCCGCTTCATGCAGTCACTGGATTTGAGCCGTCGCAAAGGCGCAAAAGCCTGGGAGCTGCGGGCAGCGATCGATCTGGCCGAGCTTCTTACCGAACCCGACCGCCGCGAGGAAGCGAAACAATTGCTTCGGTCGGCCCTCGACGGCTTTGCCGAGGGATCGGAGACGGCGGATATTCGGGCCGCCAACGAGTTGCTGCGGACATTATAGGGGCCGCCCCGCATCAAGCTCCGTCATCCCTGCGTAACGGCGAAGCCGTTATCGCTGGAGGCGCTCGCGAAGCAAGCCTCGAAGGATGAGCGGCCGAGGTGCCAGCCGGGCCGTTTATCCTTCGAGGCCTCCGCTGCGCTCCGGCGCCCCAGGATGACGGTTCTGATATTACCCCGTCGGCGTGCCCTGCTTCCACTGCCCGCCGGCGATCTTTGCAGCCGCGATCACGGCTTGCGTGCGGCTCTCGACGCCAAGCTTTTGCAGGATCGCCGAGACATGCGCCTTGATGGTGGCCTCGGAGACGCCGAGCTCGTAGGCGATCTGCTTGTTGAGCAACCCCTCCGACAGCATCATCAGCACCCGGACCTGTTGCGGGGTCAGCGTCACCAGGCGGTCGCGCAGGCGCGTCATGTCGGGGTCGGCGGCGGCCGACAGGTCGGTGTCGGCGGGAACCCAGACGTCACCCTCCATCACCTTGAGAATGGCGTCGCGCAGCGTCTCGACGCCGAATCGCTTGGGAATGAAACCGGAGGCACCGAAATCGAGTGAACGGCGGATCGTGGCACTGTCGTCGGAGGCCGAGACGATCACGACCGGGATGGCCGGATATTGCGCACGCAGATAGATCAGGCCGGAAAAGCCGGAGATCCCGGGCATCGAGAGGTCGAGCAGGACCAGATCGACGTCGGACGTCTGTTCCAGCAGTTTCGTCAGATCCTCGAACGATCCGGCCTCGTCGATCCTGGCCGAGGTCAGGACGCCCGCCACCGCTTGCCGCAAGGCGTCGCGGAACAGGGGGTGGTCATCGGCGATGACGAGATGGGTCGAGGGAGCGTTCATCGTTCTCTTGCTGGCAGTCGTACCGGGCCAGTAGGCCGGCCCGGGGCCTTGGTCAATTCTTTCCCGAGCGGTCGTGGCATGCAAGCGGACATTATCCCTTTGCGGGAACGGGGTTAATCCACAGGCGGAGGCACGGCGCCCGGTCGCGGGAATGCGGTGTCAGGTGCGCGTCAGTGCGCAAGGCCGAAAGTCGTATTGGGGCGGGTTTCACGCCGATGTTACCTTGCGGGCAAGACCTGGGTCGATCTGGCACGGCTGGACATCCGGGGCGCGAGGAAACGATTTTCGGGGAGCGACTCAATATGTCGACAATGGCTGTGTCTCAAACAGGCGCCGGAGGGATGACGAAGGACGAACGGTTCGTCATTCTCGCCTCCTCGCTCGGTACCGTCTTCGAGTGGTACGACTTCTACCTCTACGGTTCGCTGGCCGGCATCATCGGCGCGCAGTTCTTCTCGGCCTATCCCCCGGCAACCCGCGACATCTTCGCGCTGCTGGCGTTTGCCGCCGGCTTCCTGGTGCGTCCGTTCGGCGCGATCGTGTTCGGCCGCGTCGGCGACATCGTCGGCCGCAAATACACCTTCCTTGTCACCATCCTGATCATGGGTCTGTCGACCTTCATCGTCGGCCTCCTGCCGAACGCGGCGACCATCGGCATCGCGGCCCCGATCATCCTGATCGCGTTGCGCCTCGCCCAGGGCCTGGCACTCGGCGGCGAATATGGCGGTGCGGCGACCTATGTCGCGGAGCACGCGCCGAACGGCAAGCGCGGCTACTACACCTCCTTCATCCAGACCACCGCGACGCTCGGCCTGTTCCTGTCGCTGCTGGTGATCCTGTTCACCCGCTCCGCCCTCGGCGAACCCGAATTCGCGGCCTGGGGCTGGCGCATTCCGTTCCTGGTCTCGGTGCTGCTGCTGGGCGTCTCGGTCTGGATCCGGCTGCGCCTGAATGAATCGCCGATCTTCCAGAAGATGAAGGACGAGGGCAAGAGCTCGACGGCGCCGCTGACGGAGGCCTTCGGCAACTGGCAGAACGGCAAGCTGGTGCTGCTCGCGCTGCTTGGCGGCGTGATGGGCCAGGGCGTGGTCTGGTACACCGGCCAGTTCTATGCGCTGTTCTTCCTGCAATCGATCCTCAAGGTCGACGGCTACACCGCCAACCTGTTGATCGCCTGGTCGCTGCTGCTCGGCACCGGCTTCTTCATCGTGTTCGGCGTGCTCTCCGACAAGATCGGCCGCAAGCCGATCATCCTCGGCGGCTGCCTGATCGCGGCGCTGACCTTCTTCCCGATCTTCAAGATGATCACCACCAACGCCAACCCGGCGCTGGAGAAGGCCATCGAGCAGACCAAGGTCGAGGTCGTGGCGGATCCCGCGGGTTGCGGCGACCTGTTCAACCCGGTCGGCACCCGCGTTTTCAGCGCGCCTTGTGATACCGCACGTGCCTACCTGTCGCAGTCGTCGGTCAAGTACACGACCGTTCCGAGCGCGGCAGGCTCGGGCGTGAAGGTGATGGTCAACGGCAAGGAAGTTGCCTACGCCAACGCCAAGGACGGCAATCCGGCGCTGCTCGCCGCCGTGCAGGCCGCCGGCTATCCGAAGGCCGGCGACGCCGGCATCGTGAAGATGTCGCATCCGTTCGACATCTTCCGTCCGCAGGTGGCCGCGGTTATCGGACTGCTGTTCGTCCTGGTGATCTTCGTCACCATGGTGTACGGCCCGATCGCCGCGATGCTGGTCGAATTGTTCCCGACCCGCATCCGCTACACCTCGATGTCGCTGCCCTACCACATCGGCAACGGCTGGTTCGGTGGCCTCTTGCCTGCGACCGCCTTCGCCATCGTGGCCTCGACGGGCGATATCTATGCGGGTCTCTGGTATCCGGTCATCTTCGCATCGATTACCGTGGTGATCGGCCTGCTCTTCCTGCCCGAGACCAAGGACGTCGACATCAAGGCGACCTGATCGAAAACAGCGATTTCAACCAACACGAACCGGCCGCGGTCTCCGCGGCCGGTTTTGTTTTGATCAGCGCGACGCGCCGACGAATTGCAGTACGACCTCGCGCCGATGCGGGCGGGTACGATGCTCGATCAGATAGATCGCCTGCCAGGTGCCGAGTGCAAGCGCGCCATTCAGAACCGGGACGTGCAGTGAAGTCCCCGTCAGCATGGTCTTGATATGCGCCGGCATATCGTCCGGGCCTTCCGTGTCGTGAGTCCAGCCTGCATCTTCATCGTCAGGCGCGAGCCGCGCCAGCACCGTGGAGAGATCGACCAGCACGGAAGGGTCGGCATTCTCCTGGATTGTCAGCGACGCCGAGGTGTGACGGATGAACAGCGTCAGCGCCCCGTCCCGCGCATGAACGTCGGCGACGAACTTCGCGGCCTCGCCGGTGAGATCGATGAAGCCGCAGCCCTGTGTCTGCATGGTGAGCAGCGACGACGCGATGGTGGTGGCCTGTACCGACGAGGGCGCCGAGCGCGTGATGGATTTGGCTGTTGTCATGAAAGCCTCTCAACTCGGAAAGCTGCCGTAGGGTGGGCAAAGGCGCGTAGCGACGTGCCCACCATCTCGCTTCATCCTATGAATTGGTGGGCACGCTTCGCTTTGCCCACCCTACGGCACCTCGCCATGCGCTAAATCTTCCCCGACACATCCTTCTGCACGCGGTTGGCCATGTCGATCAGCCGGCGCCAGGCCTTCTCCAGGAACGACATCACGCGATCGACATCCTGGTCGCTCGGCAGCGGAATCTCGATCTTGCGGTCGCCCTCGGCGACCTTTGGTTCTCTTGCTTGCGGCTCCGCCTTCTTGAGCGGGTCGGATTTCGGCAGCGCCTCGTCGATCTTGCCTGACACGGTCGGTCCCGCGGCGAGCTGTCCCTTCAGCTTCTCGACTTCGGCCTGGAGCCGGCCGATCTCGGCGTCGAGCGCGATCCGTTCGTCGGGCACCGCATAGCAGGCCCAGCCGGTGCCGTTCCTGGTGCAGGTCGACACGGTGCCGGTGCGGGTATCGAGCCGCAGCACGCCGTCGGCGATGGGCGTCATGCTGTAGCGGCCGTTTTCGCCGTCAGGCGCGGATTGTGCGGCAACGAGGCCACCGCCGACGGTCATCGCCGCGGCGAATACCGCCGCCGCAAGCCATGATGCAGTGGGTGAATTCGCTGGTCTCATCGCGCTCTCCGCCATGGCGCTTCTGCGTCTCTTCTCAATTCTACACCCCGGCGAGGCAATCTGCCGCCCAAAACAGGCAACCGATATCAACGATCGCGGCAATCGCTTTGATCCCGTCAGCAGGGCGAAATGGCGGTCATATCCGCCGATCATGAGAGGAGCTGCTGCGGTGCGGCGTCACGCTGTGTGCAGTGCTGCCGCTCACGCCAATATCATCAATAAAATCAGGTACATAATAGAAAGCGACGCAATCGTGACTTGGCTTGACTTGATTATAGGCCATCAGTATGGTCCGCGCGGCTTTTGAGGGTGGCGGGCGCAATTTCCATTCAGCCGCGGCGTTTCGGGTCTTCGTTGCATGACACAGGGCACGGGACACGGCGAGAATGGAGATCGCGATAGATCGCCCGAGGAAGCTGCGCTTTCCGAACGGCTCGGAAATCTCGATCAGCGGTTGTCCGAGTTTCGCGACCGCCGGATCAAGACCGAGCAACCCGCAGGTGACGGTGAAGACAGAGCGGCCAGAGCTTCGGCGATGGCGCTTGGTTTCCGGTTATCCTCCGAGTTGATCGCCGGTGTCGTCGTCGGAGCGGGGATTGGCTGGGGGTTCGACCGCTTGCTGTCGACGTCGCCTTTCGGATTTATCGTGTTCCTGCTGCTGGGCTTCGTGGCCGGTGTGGTGAATGTGGTGAGAACGGCGGGTGCGGGTCAGAACAGGCGCGGTGGTTCTTAAGCGATCCGCTCAGGAGAGGAATGATCGTACCGGCCTCGCCGGTGCGGGCCGGCCCGGCCGGCAGACCGAGACCCGCCGGCATTGCCCGGCAGACCAAGAGATGCCGCGCTGATGAAAATCGACCCGATCCACCAGTTCAACATCGAGCCTCTCTTCACCCTGGGCCATATCGGCAATCACACGATCGCCTTCACCAATTCGTCGCTCTACATGCTGGTGGCGGTCGCGATCATCTCGATCCTGATGCTCGCCAGCGGCACGCAGCTGGTTCCCGGGCGCCTCCAGTCGGTCGCCGAGATTTCCTACGAGTTCGTCGCCTCGACCATCCGCTCGACCGCCGGCTCGGAAGGCATGAAGTTCTTCCCGCTGATCTTCTCGCTGTTCATGTTCATCTGCGTCTCGAACCTGGTCGGCATCATCCCCTATACCTTCACGATCTCGAGCCACCTGATCGTGACCGCCGCGCTCGCGCTGCTGGTCTTCTTCACCGTTCTGATCTACGGCGTCGCCAAGAACGGCCTGAAGTTCTTCTCGATCTTCGTGCCCCACGGCGTCCCCGGCTACATCCTGCCGCTGGTGATGTTCATCGAGATCCTGTCGTTCTTCCTGCGGCCGGTCTCCCACAGCGTCCGTCTGTTCGCCAACATGCTGGCCGGCCACATCGCGCTGAAGGTGTTCGCGGGCTTCGTCGCCATGCTGGGCTTCTCGCTCGGGGCGCTGGGCTGGGTCGGCGGCGTGCTGCCGCTGGCGCTCACGGTCGCGCTGTACGCGCTCGAGATTCTGGTCGCGTTCCTGCAAGCCTATGTGTTTGCGATCCTGACCTGCATCTACCTCAACGACGCCATTCATCCGGGACACTGAGCGGTCCGGGGAATTTCCACCCACAACCCAATCTTTCTTCCAAGGAGTCTAAAATGGATCCGGCAGCAGCAAAACTTATCGGCGCGGGCATCGCATGCATCGGCATGGGCGGCGCGGGCGTCGGCGTCGGCGTGATCTTCGGCAACTACCTCGCCGCGGCCGTTCGCAACCCCTCGGCCGCTCAGGGCCAGTTCGGCAACCTGATCTTCGGCTTCGCCGTGACCGAAGCGCTCGGCATTTTCTCGCTGCTGATCGCGCTGCTGCTGCTGTTCGTTCCGCTCTGAGGACGACGTTTTTCGCGCCGTTCCATCCCGATGGGATGGCGCGTGTGACAGCAACAGGAGAACTCCGTGGCTGAAAGTCATGGCGGCGCAAAAGGTCCGGCGGCGGGCGCTCACACCGAGGCTGACGGTGGTCACCACGGTGGCGGGTTTCCGCCGTTCGAGAGCAGCAACTACGCTTCGCAGCTGGTGTCGCTCGCGATCTTCTTCGTCCTGCTTTACGTGATCGTGTCCAAGCTCGCTCTGCCGAAGGTCGGCGGTGCGATCGAGGCGCGTCAGAACAAGATCGAGGGTGACCTCGCCGAAGCGCAGAAGCTGAAGGACCAGTCCGATGCGGCGCTGAAGGCCTATGAAAGCGAGCTCGCCTCGGCGCGCACGCGTGCACAGGCCATCGGCAACGAATCCCGCGACAAGGCGAATGCGCAGGCGGAAGCCGAGCGCAAGACCCTGGAAGAGCAATTGGCGGCCAAGCTCGCCGAGGCGGAGAAGACCATCGCCTCGACCCGCGCCACCGCCATGCGCAACGTCCGCGGCATCGCGGCCGATGCGGCAGGCCAGATCGTGCAGCAGCTCACCGGCGTCGTTCCCGACGCCGGGTCGGTCAATGCTGCGGTCGATGCGTCCCTGAAAGGTTAGTCGAGATGTTCTTCGATCCTGAAACCTGGGTCGCCATCGCCTTCGTGATCCTGATGGTCGTGTTCGGCTATCTCGGGGTCTTCAAGTCGGCGATGTCGGCGCTCGACAAGCGCGCCGAGCGCATCAAGACCGAGCTCGACGACGCGACGCGCCTCAAGCAGGAAGCGGCCAAGGTGCTCGCCGACTACAAGGCGCGCAGTGCCACCGCCGAGCGCGAGGCCGCCGACATCATCGCCAACGCCAAGTCCGAAGCCGAGCGCATCGCGACCGAGGCCAAGGCGAAGATGGAAGACTTCGTCGCCCGCCGCACCAAGACCGCGGAGAGCAAGATCGCGCTCGCCGAGGCCCAGGCGCTGGCCGACGTCCGCGCCGCAGCCGCGGAAGCCGCCGTCCAGGCCGCCTCCACGATCCTGTCGCAGTCGGTCAGGGGCCAGGTCGCCGACGACCTGCTCGCCAAGGGCATCACCGAGGTTCGCCAGAAGCTGAACTGAGGGCTTTGTCCTCACCAATCAAAAAGCCGGCGCGATCAGCGCCGGCTTTTTTGTTGGCCGGGTTGACAGCATCCAAAATCGCGGTGTCATCGCCCGCGAAGGCGGGCGATCCAGTACGCCGCGGCTTCTCGACTCTTGCCTCGCTGTCTCGGAGTACTGGATTGCCCGCCTTCGCGGGCAATGACAGTTGAGCTTGTGGCACAACCTCGGCCTACTTCTTCTTCCGCGCCTTCGGCTCGGGCGCGAGCGCCTGCGGGTCGAAGCCGACATAGAAGATATAGGAATCGGCGACCTTGGCCGACGGCACCGGATAGGCCAGATCCTCGGCGACGAAGGTGAAGGGCACGCTGCCGCCGCCGGTCATCTCGACCGTGGTCCGGTAGGCCTTCGAGGCAATCACCTTCTCGCCGACGCCGCCCTGCACCACCGCGATGCGCAACGGCACCTCGACGGTCGAAGGCGCGCCGGCGGGGCCGGCGATGACGCGGCCCTGGATACCGATCCGGGCCGTGATATCGCCGCCGCTCCGGACACATTCACGCGCCATCTTGGTGATGGTGGCCTGGAAGCGGATCTCATTGCCGACGGCCGGCTTGCCGGTGACGCCAACCGCGTAGGTCGAGGCCCCCGCGCGCACCGTGACCTGCGGACAATCGACGTCGTCATCCGCCGCCGGCTGGCCGGGCGCGGGCGCCGGCTTGGGCTGGGCCGGCTCGTCCGACTGGCCGCCGAACAAGCTCTTGAAGCGGTCGCTCAAGGACTGGGCCGCCACCGGCGAGACGGAGGCGAGCGCAACCGACAACGCCAGCGCGATCCCCGTCCCCCGCCGCAACGCATTCCGCGACGACCGAAGCTCCTTCACCATCAACGCCCATACTCCATGACTATTGTCCGGCCGGTTGCCGGCCACGCGTTATATCGCCAAAATCGGCGAACCCAAGGCAAGCGAAAAGGCAAACGAACAAGGCAACACCATAGAGACTTTGGCCGCATGGGGGGGGCAGCTCAGCCGCGGAAATCCTCGTGCAGCAGGCCGAACAGCAAATGGTCCTGCCAGATGCCGTTGATGCAGAGGTAGCGGCGCGCCAGGCCCTCGCGGGAGAAGCCGCACTTCTCCAGCACCCGGATCGACGGCGCATTGGTGGGAATGCAGGCGGCCTCGACCCTGTGCAGATTGAGCTCGCCGAACAGCGTCGGCAGCAGCACCCGGAGCGCGGCCGTCATGTAGCCGCGATGGGCATGCGGCTTGCCGACCCAGTAGCCGATGGTGCCGGCCTGCACGATGCCGCGGCGGACATTGGCGAGCGTGATGCCGCCGACCATGGCGCCATCGAGTTCGCGGAAGACCAGAAAGGGATAGGAGCGGTCCGCGGCGATGTCCTCGGAATAGCGCCGCAGCCGGCGGCGGAAGCCGGACCGGGTCAGATCGTCAGACGGCCAGATCGGCTCCCAGGGCGTCAGGTAATCGCGACTGGACTCGCGCAAATGCGCCCACTGCAAGAAGTCCGACATTTGCGGCGCGCGCAGCAAGAGCCCGTTGCCGCGCGGTGCGAGGGCGGCGGGTCCACTGGATGGCAGGCGAAACAGGGCCATGGTGATGCTTCCCGGGGCAGATCAGCCCGCGCGCGGCTCCTAATGCAGTCGCGCCTTGGCACGTGCCCGGGTCAATCCTTCCGCAAAAGACACCGCCGTGTCCAGACCCCTGCCACTGCCCAATGCGACAACCGCAGGGCGGCTCCGCGAAAGCAGCGCACGCGCCGCGTCCCGGGTCGATTCGACACTGACGGCGTCGATTCGGGCCACCAGCTCCTCGACCGTCTGCGGCCGGCCATAGGCCAGCACGTGCCGGGCGAGCTGTTCGGCGCGGGACGAGCAGCTCTCCAGCGCCATCAGGAGGCCCGCCTTCATCTGCGCCTTGGCGCGCGCGATCTCGGCCTCGGTCAGCGTCTCGACCGAATCGTTCATGATGTCGACCACGACCTCCATCATCTCCGGCGCGTCGGCCGGATCGGTGCCGGTGTAGAGGCCGAAGAAGCCGGTGTCGGTATAGGGCGCGTGGAACGAGTAGATCGAGTAGCAGAGCCCGCGCTTCTCGCGCACCTCCTGGAACAGCCGCGACGACATCCCGCCGCCGAGGATGTTGGTGAAGACCTGGAGCGAGAACAGCGACAGATCGTTCTGCGGCACGCCTTCCAGCGCCAGCGTCAGATGCGCCTGCTCGAGCTCGCGATGCACCACCTTGGCGCCGCCCTTGCCGAACTGGGCGGTTTGCGGCTTCGGACCCGGCGTCCCCTCGAAGCTGGCAAAGCGCTTCTCGACCTCGGCGACCACCTGCTTGTGATCGACCCCGCCGGCTGCCGCCACCACCATGTCGGGCCCGCGATAATGCGTCGACAGATAGCCGCGCAACATGTCGCGGTTGAAGGCGCGCAGGGTCTTGGCGGTGCCGAGCAGCGAGCGGCCCATCGGCTGGTCGGGATAGCAAAGCTCGTTGAGATGCTCGAACACGACGTCGTCGGGCGTGTCCTGCGCCGCGCCGATCTCCTGCACGATGACGTTCTTCTCGCGCTCGAGCTCGTCGGGCTCGAAGGCGGGATTGGCCAGGATGTCGGCGAGCACGTCGAGCGCGAGCGGCACGTCGGCCTTCAGCACCCGCGCATAATAGGACGTGGTTTCGGTCGAGGTGCCGGCATTGAGGTCGCCGCCGACCGCCTCGATCTCCTCGACGATCTCGCGCGAGGAGCGCTTGGTCGTGCCCTTGAATGCCATGTGTTCGAGCAGATGCGAGATACCGTGCTCGTTCGGCTTCTCGTCGCGCCCGCCGACGCCGGCCCAGACGCCGAGCGCCGCGGTTTCGAGATGGGGCATCTTGTCGGTGACGACGGTCAGGCCGGAGGCAAGCTTGGAGATCTCGACGCTCATCCGGCAACTCCCTGTTTTGCGGCGCGGCTGACCGACAGCACGAACCGCTCGACCTCGCCCTGGTCGTTCTTCATCACCTTCATGTGTTCGGATTTGGTCATGAGGCCGTCGAGCCAGGCAGGCAGTTGCGGCCGCTGGCCGCAGGCCGCTTCGACCGCGTCGGGAAATTTGGCCGGGTGGGCCGTGGACAGCACGATGCTGGGAACCGTCGTGTCGGTGGTGTCGCGGTCGGCGACGGCAAGCGCGACTGCGGTATGAGGATCGACCAGTTCGCCCGCCTCGCGCCAGGCGGCGCGGATCGCGGCCGCAGTTTCGGTCTCGTCGGCACGGCCGGCGTCGAACTCCTCGCGGATTGCCGCCAGCGTCGCGTCAGGCAGCACGAAGCGCCCCGACTGCTTCAACGAGTCCATCAGGCGGCGCACGCCGGCGGCATCGCGCCGGCCGGCCTCGAACAGCAGCCGCTCGAAATTCGAGGAGATCTGGATGTCCATCGAGGGCGACGCGGTGGCGTGCACCTCGCGCACCTCGTAGATCCCGGTCTTGAGCGTGCGCGCCAGGATGTCGTTGACGTTGGCGGCGATGTTCAGGGTGCGCACCGGCAGCCCCATGCGCTTGGCGACATAGCCGGCAAAGATGTCGCCGAAATTTCCGGTCGGCACGACGAAATCCACCGAGCGCGCCGGCGCACCGACGGCGACGGCGGAGGTGAAGTAATAGACCACCTGGGCGACGATGCGCGCCCAGTTGATGGAGTTGACGCCCGACAGCGCGGTCGCATCGCGGAAGCGGTGGTTGTTGAACATCCCCTTCACGAGCGCCTGGCAGTCGTCGAACGTACCTTCGATGGCGAGCGCATGGACGTTGGCCGCGCCTGTCGAGGTCATCATCCGCCGCTGCACCTCGGAGATGCGGCCGTGCGGAAACAGCACGATGAGATCGACGTTCTCGAGCCCGGCAAAGGCTTCGACTGCAGCGCCGCCGGTGTCGCCTGATGTCGCCACCACGATGGTGGTGCGCTGGCCGCGCTTGGCGAGCACGTGGTCCATCAGCCGCGAGATCAGCTGCATCGCCACGTCCTTGAAGGCGAGCGTCGGACCGTGGAACAGCTCCAGCACGAACTGGTGCGGCGCCATCTGGCGCAGCGGCACCACCACCGGATGGCGGAAGGTGGCATAGGCCTCGTTCGCCATGCGGCCGAGGTCAGCGTCCGAAATCTCGCCGCCTGTGAAGGGACGGATCACGTCGACCGCCACCTCCCAATAGGGACGGCCGAAGAAGCCCGCGATGGCCTCGGCCGGGAGCTGTGGCCAGGTCGCCGGCACATACAGGCCGCCGTCGCGGGCAAGCCCTGTCAGCATCACGTCGCAGAAGCCGAGTTCGGGGGCCTCGCCCCGGGTCGAGATATAACGAGTCAAACTGCCCTCCAAAGGCCGGCCGGGCCTGAGCCAGATCCGTAAGCCTTTGATTTTACGAAATTACTTGTTAACAGCCAGCGGCTTTGAGCCACCATAAAGTGTTTTGCGGCATCGGGAAACCGCTTCCCGCCGGGGCCCTGCCCAACGAAAAAGGGCTGCGGCGATACCGCAGCCCCTCTCTTGGAAGGTCTGTCGTTGATATGTGCAGACCCGGTTTGTCTCGTGGGGGTCGCCGACCCGCCGGAACTATCGGCCCACGTTCTCGTCGCCCGTCATGAAATCGTCAAGGGAGAAAACGGCGAGTCCGGGAAGATGTTCCTATTTTTCCCGGAACGCCTCCGCCATCGCGCGCGCCGCCGCATGAGTTTTGGTGCGGCATTGCCGCTTTTTCCCGAAAAATCGAATGACCCGGGAACGATCGCCACCTCCGCCCATTGTGTCGGCGGATGGTCTCGGTCGTGTCCATGCATTGCCCGGCTGCGCGCCGAAACCGATCCGCCCCGCCGAACCGGCTGCATCCTGGAGCAGCCGGTTCGGTGCCCGGGCCTCCGGTGCCCTGGGGCCTCAGCTCATCCCGATTTCCACTGCGATCCTGATCAGGTCGGAATGGTTCTTGGCGCCAAGCTTCTGCTTGAGCAGGGACGTGGTGTTGGCGACCGTCTTGTAGGAGATGCCGAGCGCCTCGGCGACCTCGACGATCTTGTCGCCGCGCCCGAGCAGGCGAAGAATTTCAAGCTCTCGCGGCGTCATCTGCGAGGCCGGATTGGCCTTGATCGCCGCGCCCGAGAACGTCACGGCCTCCGCGAGCTGCGGCGAGATGAAATTGTCGCCCGCGACCACCTTGCGCACCGCTTTCAGCAGAATCCGGGGATCGTCGCCCTTGGAGACATATCCCTGCGCGCCCAGCTCGACCGCCCGCACCACGAAGGCCGGATCGTCGTTCATGCTGAACATGATGATCTTGGCGTCGGGGTCGTCCTTGCGGATCCGCCGCATCAGCTCGAAGCCGGAGACGTCGGGCAGGCTGATGTCGATGACGGTGACGTCCGGCCGCTTGCTGACATAGGCGCGATGCCCGGATTTGGCGTCGGTCGCCTCGTCGATACGGATCGAATGGTCGGACGCGAAAAGGGTGCGGCAACCGGACAGCACGACGGGATGGTCGTCGACGATCAGGACCTTGGTCGCCGGCTTGGCGGTATCTTGCATCGCGCGCTCTCTTGTTTTTCAACTCATAGACCTGCGGGAATAAATGGAAAGAGAGAATCCCGCCGGGACGCGTTAGAATTGACCTAATGTGGCAACGGCTCTCCTTCAGAACGCAATTGTTTCTTCCGCTCGGCTTGAGCTTCCTCGCCGCGCTGATCATGGGCGGCTTGCTGCTCCAGACCTTCGCGACGGGCCAGCTTGCCGACGAGACCGAGCCGGGCCGACGCTCGACCCGGACCGTCGCCGCGGCGCTCAACAGCACCCTGAGGGCCTCGAACGACCCTCGGAAGATGCTCGATGCATTTGTCCATTCTTTGGACACCTCCTCGGATTTTCAGTTCCGTTCGGCGGAAGCGGGTCCCGCGCCCTCTGCGAAGGACAGCCTGCGCGGCCCGCGCGGCGTGCCGCAATGGTTCGTGAACCTGATTGCCGTTCCGGACATGGACGCGGCATCTCCTGTCCTCATCGACGGCAAGCGTGTCGGCGACATCGTGTTCATGCCGGACCTGTCAGCCGACATGTTCGAAAAATGGATCGGCTTCCTGGCGCTGACGAGCCTCATCGCCGTGCTGATGGTCCTGACCGGAACCATTGCCAATCTCTTTGCGGGATCGGCACTGCGTCCCCTGCAAAATCTCGGCGCTGGCCTCACCCGAATCCGGCGCGGCGATTATGCGACGCCGATCCCTGTTGCGGGGCCCCCGGAGCTTCGGCAGAGCTGCGAGGAAGCCAATGCGCTGGCGGCGACGCTCGCGCAATTGAGCCAGGACAATCGCAACCTCCTGCACCGCTTGGTGTCGCTGCAGGACGACGAGCGGCGCGACCTCGCGCGCGAACTGCATGACGAGCTGGGTCCGCTGCTGTTCAGCATCCGCGCCGGCACGATCGCGCTGAGCGAATCCTCGCCGCAGGCGGGACATCTCGGCAACCCGGCGCAGGAGGTGATGCGATCGGTCGAGGCGCTCCAGCAGGCCAACCGCCGCATCCTCGACCGGCTCCGGCCGCTCTACATCGAGGAATTGGGGCTCGAGACCAGTGTGCAGACGCTGCTGCAGAACTTTCGCAGGCAGGCCTCGCATATCGAGCTGACGGCCATGATCGATCCTGATCTGAACGCAATCGACGGACCGCTGGCCCAGACCGTTTATCGGCTGATCCAGGAGGCGCTGACCAACGTGCTGCGCCACGCCGGAGCGAGCAATGTCCATGTGCAGGCGACCATTGCCGGCGAGGTGCTCACGCTCGAAATCTCCGACGACGGCGGCGGCCTTCCCGAAGCCAATGTCTTCGGCCGCGGCCTGACCGGGATGCATGAGCGCGTGCGCGCGCTCAGTGGATCGCTGTCACTGCTGCGCGCGAATGATCGAACCTATGTGCGCTGCCGCCTGCCGGTCGGGACCGCGCGAGACGAGCCGGCGTCTGGCTAGCACGCGCAGCCGTCGTGGGAGTTCTGTCGCGACGGCGTGCACAGCGTGCTGTAAATCTTGCCCTCCGCGCTGAAGCGAAACGAGGCATGAACGCGCAGCGAGCCCGCGACGGAATATTCGAGATCGATGCCATCAGGTGCGGGATTGATTTCCTCCAGGCCGAAACCGGCGGAGGAGAACGCGCTGAGCCGCGGTCCCCAATAGGTTTCGAGCTCGCGCCGGCCGCGATAGTGCTGCGTGCCGTTGCAGGCGCATTCGACCTGGGCGTCGTCCGCATAGAGGTCGAGCAGCGTCGCAAGGTCGCCCTTCCGGCAGGCATCCACCCAGTCGACGACAAGTCCCATCTGGTCGAAATCGCTCAACGTCAACATCCTGATCGCCGCGAAAATTTGTCTGCGGCTTAGGATCACCCTCGTGAATATGCGCTGAATAATAAAGTCCGGGCGATTCCGGGTTCCCTCCGGGAACCTACGGACCGTCAGGCCGAGCGCCGTCCCCTCACCCAGACTCCGAACGCGATCAGGACCGCGCCTGCGAGTGCGAACCAGGTGATGGCGTATTGAAGGTGATCGTCCTTCAGATGCACGTCGAGCGGCCCGGGACGCGGAATGCCGTTCTCGGGCGCGGGTTGCTCGAGATCGACGTAGAATGGCGCAACCGTGCCCCAGCCGAGCGCGCTTGCGATCGCCAGATGATCGCGCACGAACCAGAGCCGCTTGTCGCGGTTGCCCGCCGGCGTCATCCAGCCTGCGGCTTCCGGAAAGCGAAGATAGCCGGTGAGCGCGACGGGCTGCCCGGTCACGAGCTTCTTCACCGCGCGATCCTCGACGCTGCGGTCCTGCATCGTGTTCTCGACGAAGCCCGCATCGATCACGACGGTCTCGCCGCTGGGAAGCCGCGCCGGCAGGAACGCCCAGGTGCCCGGTCCCGAAGCATCCTTGCGCACGGCGGAGCCGGACGAATAGACCATCGCATCGGGCGAGGCCGCATAGGTCGCCGTGAAGCTGACGCGGCGGAATTCGTCGCGCGCGGGATTGAGCGTGGGCCATTGCGCCGGCGGCGGCAGCGCAACGGGTGCCGCGGCCAGACGCTCCGTGAGCGCGGCGACCAGCGCGTGCTTGGCGGTGCGGCGCTGCAATTGCCAGAGGCCGAGTGCGACGCAGACGGCCGCCAGGAACAGCGTGAACAGCGCGAAGCCGGCCACGCGGGGCTTGCGCGCGGTCTCGTTCATTTCGCGCGGTCGACCAGCCGGCCCGGCGCCGCCTTGTGGTGGAATTGCAGGGCGATCAGCAGCGACTTCATCGCGCGCAGCGGCAGAAGCGTGGTGGCGAGGATCAGCGGCAGCCACAGCACCGCATGCACCCAGTACGGCGGCTGATACTTGACCTCGACGATGAGGGCGCACGCAACGACGATGCCGCCGGCCAGCATGATGATGAAGATCGCCGGACCATCGCCGGTGTCGATGAAGGCATAGTCGAGGCCGCAGCGGTCACAGGAAGGCGCGAGCGTCAGGAAGCCCGCGTAGAGCTTGCCCTGGCCACAGCGGGGGCATTTGCAGGCAAGCCCGCGCATGGCGCTTTGCAGGACGGTGGTCTCGGGCTCGGATTTGCCGGCGGTGTCGTTCATGGCGAAGGACTCTATCACAGTTTCTGTTGAAGCCTCGGGTCGCCGGAAAGCAAAAGGGCGGCCTTTTGGCCGCCCTTTCTCAATCCGTTTTCAGCGCGCTCAGTGCGCGCCGTGAGCCATGGTCTCGGCGCCGTGTCCCCACACATAGATGCAGAGGAACAGGAACAGCCAGACCACGTCGACGAAGTGCCAGTACCAGGCGGCGAACTCGAAGCCGAGATGCTGCGTCGGCGTGAAGTGGCCGGCATAGGCGCGGAACAGGCAGACCAGCAGGAAGATGGTGCCGACCAGCACGTGGAAACCGTGGAAGCCGGTCGCCATGAAGAAGGTCGCGCCATAGACGTTGCCGCCGAACGAGAACGCCGCGTGGCTGTACTCATAGGCCTGCACGCAGGTGAAGAGCGCACCGAGCACGACGGTGAGGATCAGGCCGTATTTCAGGCCCTGGCGATCGTTCTCGAGCAGCGCGTGGTGCGCCCAGGTGACCGTGGTGCCGGAGGTGAGCAGGATCAGTGTGTTGAGCAGCGGCAGATGCCAGGGATCGAAGGTCTCGATGCCATGCGGCGGCCAGGTGCCCGGCACCGCGCAGGCGCCGGCTGCGGTGCCGAGGCCGCAGCCGAAGACGGCGTCGCGGGTGGCGTGGACGGCGTCGGCCGGAAACAGTGCCGCGTTGAAATAGGCCCAGAACCAGGCCACGAAGAACATCACCTCGGAGGCGATGAACAGGATCATGCCGTAGCGGTGATGAATCTGCACGACGCGGGTGTGGTCGCCCTTGTACTGGGCTTCCTTGATCACGTCGCCCCACCAGCTCGCCATTGTATAGAGCACGCCGACGGTGCCGATGCCGAACACGATCGGCGCGCCCTTGAACATGTGGTGCATCCAGGTGATCGCACCGACCGCCATGATGAAGGCCGAGATGGAGCCGACGACGGGCCACGGCGACGGATCGACCAGGTGGTAGTCGTGATGCTTGGTGTGCGCCGTTGCCATTGCGGTCTCTCTCCTCAATCCCGTGCCTGTCAGGCACTTATCCCCTTGCGTCCAATCCCCGCGGCGCCAGGCCCGGCGATCAGAGATTTCCCTTGCGTTTGTCGGCTTCGCCCGATGCCAGCGGCTTCACCACCGGATCCTTCACCGGATAGAACGTGTAGGACAGCGTGATCGTGTTCAGCCCGTCGTTCTCGTGATCGTCGGCGATCGACGGATCGACGTAGAACACGACCGGCATCTCCCGCTTCTCGCCCGGCGCCATGGTCTGCTCGGTGAAGCAGAAGCAGTTGATCTTCTGGAAATAGGAGCCGACCGTCAGCGGCGCGACGTTGTAGGCAGCCTGGGCCGCGGTGGTGCGCGCGGCCTGGTTGGTCACGGTGTAAAAGACGGTCACGACCTGGCCGATATTGACCTCCATCTCGCTCTGCTCCGGCTCGAACTTCCAGGGCAGGCCGGGCGCGACGTTGGAATCGAACCGCACCGAGATTTTCCGCGCGATTGGTCCCGTGGCGGGCGCCGAGGTCGCGACCTGGGTCGTGCCGTTGAAGCCGGTGGCGCGGCAGAACCAGTTGTAGAACGGCACCGCCGCGTAGGAGGCGCCGACCATCAGCGCGACCACGCCGCCGCAGATCGAGGCGACCAGCACGTCGCGGCCAAGACCCTTGCGAGGCGCATGCCCCTTGGTGGCCGTCCGGCTCTGATCCTGCGCTATGGTCGGCTCTTGATCCATGTTTCCTACATCGGCCGGATGAGCACCGCTGGTCCCTTGACCATGGTGACGGCGAAGAACAACACCACGAGCACGCCGAGCGCCAAAGCAATGGCAACCGAGCGCTGACGACGGCTCTTCTTCTGCGCCTCGGTGAGGACGATTCCATCTCTCTCGGGTTTGTCGGCCATTCCTGCGATCATGCGCCCCCTGCCATCGGAGCAAGCGCTCGGAACACGACCTCGGCCAGCAGGGTCGCAAACAGCGCGAACAGGTAAAGGATGGAGAAGGCGAACAGCTTGCGGGTCGCGCGCAGCGACTGGCTGCGCTCGCGGCGCATGTAGACGTTGATCGCGAGCACCAGCATGCCGGCGCCCAGGATCAGCGAGACCACGCCGTAGACGGCATCGAAATAGCCGAGCGCCCACGGCACGGCGGCGACCGCGATCAACACGATCGTATAGAGCAGGATCTGGAGACGCGTCGCGTCGGGGCCGGCGACGTTGGGCAGCATCGGAATGCCGGCGCGGGCGTAATCGTCGGAGCGGAACAGCGCCAGCGCCCAGAAGTGCGGCGGCGTCCAGAAGAAGATGATGGCGAACAGCAGCAGCGGCTCGACGTCGACCGTGCCCGTGACCGCGGCCCAGGCCACCACCGGCGGCAGCGCACCGGCGGCACCGCCGATCACGATGTTCTGCGCGGTCCAGCGCTTCAGGCCCATCGTGTAGATCACGACGTAGAAGAAGATGGTGAAGGCGAGCAGCGCGCCCGCGATCCAGTTGACGAGGATGCCGAGCGTCATCACCGAGAAGAAGGACAGCGTCAGGCCGAATGCCATCGCCTCGCCGCGCGTGATGCGGCCGCGCGGGATCGGCCGGTTCGCCGTGCGAGACATCTTCGAGTCGATGTCGCCTTCGAGCGCCATGTTGAGCGCGCCCGAGGCGCCGGCGCCGACGGCAATGCAAAGCAGCGAGGTGATCGCCAGCACCCAGTGGAAGTGCCCGGGCGCCATCGCCATTCCGACCAGCGCGGTGAAGATGACCAGCGACATCACCCGCGGCTTGAGCAGCGCGATGTAGTCGCCAACCTCCGCTTCGGAGATGCGGGGATTGATGTCGACGGCGTTGTGGTCGAGGACGGACACTAGTTTTGACTCGCTTGTTCATAGAGCCGCGGCGCCCGTGACGGGCGCCGCGGAAGATCGATCACTGCACGCGGGGCAGAACTTCGAACTGGTGGAAGGGCGGCGGCGAAGGCAGCGTCCATTCCAGCGTGGTCGCGCCCGCACCCCACGGATTGTCGCCGGCCGGCACCTTTTTCGCGAAGGCGTCGAACACGCAGTAGAGGAAGATCAGCACGCCGAAGCCGGAGATGTAGGAGCCGAGCGACGAGATCAGATTCCAGCCTGCGAACGCGTCGGGATAGTCGACGTAGCGGCGCGGCATGCCGGACAGGCCGAGGAAGTGCTGCGGGAAGAACACCAGGTTGACGCCGATGAAGGTGACCCAGAAGTGCGCCTTCGCCAGCGTCTCGCTGTACATGTAGCCCGACATCTTCGGGAACCAGTAGTACCAGCCGGCGAAGATCCCGAACACCGCGCCGAGCGACAGCACGTAGTGGAAGTGCGCGACGACGTAGTAGGTCTCCTGCAGCACGCGGTCGACGCCGGCATTCGCCAGCACGACGCCGGTGACGCCGCCGACGGTGAACAGGAAGATGAATCCCACCGCCCAGATCATCGGCGCGCGGAACTCGATCG
This sequence comes from Bradyrhizobium xenonodulans, assembly GCF_027594865.1. Classification (NCBI taxonomy): domain Bacteria; kingdom Pseudomonadati; phylum Pseudomonadota; class Alphaproteobacteria; order Hyphomicrobiales; family Nitrobacteraceae; genus Bradyrhizobium; species Bradyrhizobium xenonodulans. The sequence continues at coordinate 788,271 of NZ_CP089391.1, read as the reverse complement.
AGCCGCCCCACATCGTGGCGATCCACGAGAAGATCTTCACGCCGGTCGGAACCGCAATGACCATCGTGGCGGCGACGAAATAGGCCTGCGTCGCCGAGGACATGCCGACCGTGTACATGTGGTGCGCCCACACCACGAAGCCGATGCCGCCGATCGCGACCATGGCGTAGGCCATGCCGAGATAGCCGAACACGGGCTTGCGCGAGAAGGTCGAGACGATCTGGCTGACCATGCCGAAGGCGGGCAGGATCAGGATGTACACTTCGGGGTGGCCGAAGAACCAGAACAGATGCTGGAACAGCACGGGGTCGCCGCCGCCTTCCGGATTAAAGAACGTCGTGCCGAAATTGCGGTCGGTGAGCAGCATGGTGATCGCACCGGCGAGCACCGGCAGCGACAGCAAGAGCAGGAACACCGTCACCAGGATCGACCACACGAAGAGCGGCATCTTGTGCAGGGTCATGCCCGGCGCGCGCATGTTGAAGATCGTGGTGATGAAGTTGATGGCGCCCAGGATCGACGAGGCGCCGGCCAGATGCAGCGAAAGGATCGCGAAATCGACGGCCGGACCCGGATGCCCCGAGCTCGACAGCGGCACGTACATGGTCCAGCCGGCGCCGACGCCGTTGGCACCCGGCTCGCCCTCGACGAAGGTCGACATCAGCAGCAAGGCGAAGGAGGCCGGCAGCAGCCAGAACGAGATGTTGTTCATGCGCGGGAACGCCATGTCGGGCGCGCCGATCATCAGCGGCACGAACCAGTTGCCGAAGCCGCCGATCATCGCCGGCATGACCATGAAGAAGATCATGATCAGGCCGTGAGAGGTCACGAACACATTGTAGGTGTGCGTCTCGTGGAAGATCTGCACGCCCGGATACATCAGCTCGGCACGGATCGCGACCGACATCGCGGCACCGATCACGCCGGCGATCACCGCGAAGATCAGGTACATCGTGCCGATGTCCTTGTGGTTGGTCGAATAGACGTAGCGCCGCCATCCGGTCGGGTGGGCGTGCTCGCCATGTCCGTGGTCTTGCGCGTGATCGCCGTGTGCCGCTGCGCTCGTTGCCATTTTCAAATCCTGCCTTGCGTCCCGTTCGGACCTCTGGAGGTCCCGCCCTTTATGTCGCTTTCGGTCCCCTTAAGCCGTCACCCGGCGCTTACTGCGTCGGGCCGGCCGCGGAGGCGAAAGTGCTGGTGCCGCCGCTTGCATATTTCTTCTTCGCCGTTTCAACCCAGGAGGCGAACTCCTTGTCCTCCACGACGCGAATCGCGATCGGCATGAAGGCATGGTCCTTGCCGCACAATTCCGAGCACTGACCGTAATACATGCCGACCTTGGTGGCCTTGAACCAGGTCTCGTTCAGCCGGCCCGGAATGGCGTCGATCTTGACGCCGAAAGCCGGCAGCGCGAAGGCGTGGATGACGTCGGCGCCGGTGACCTGGACACGAATCACCTTGTTGACGGGCACCACCAGCTCGTTGTCGACGCCGAGCAGGCGGGGCTGCTTGTCCTGGGCCATCAGCGAGTCGAACTCGAACTTGCCGTTATCAGGATAGGCGTAGGACCAGTACCACTGCTTGCCGGTGGCCTTGATGGTCAAATCCGCCTTCGGCACGTCGAGCTCGAGGAACAGCAGGCGGAACGACGGCACCGAGATACCGACCAGGATCAGCACCGGCACGAGCGTCCAGGCCACCTCGATCAGCGTGTTGTGCGTGGTCCGCGACGGCACCGGATTGGCCTTCGCGTTGAACTTGACGACCACGATCACGAGCAGCGCCAGAACGAACAGCGTGATCAGCGTGATCAGCACGAACAGGAAATTGTGGAACCAGACGATGTTGTCCATCACCGGGGAGCCGGATTCCTGAAGCGTCCATTCCCACGGCTTCGGCTGCCCAAGCTCGGCAAATGCCGCACCGCCCGTCGCCAGCGTCAGACCCGCCACGGCCAATCCCAGCAAGTGCCGGCCGACCCGGCCCATCGACATCCTCATGCCGTCGCGCTCCCCTTACGAAATCACCCCAAGTGCATTCCCCTGTTGGTGGGAAACGCTTATTCGATCCGCCCGTCTGACAAACCGCCGCGCAAGAATACCTCTAAGAGGAATTGGGGCCAGATCGCTAGAACGCCGAAATCAAGCCTCTCAAACCATAATTCTTGATCTATCGCAATGCAGTCTTGAGCCCCGTCTGTCAGCCATCACCCGCAAGATATTTCCTAGTAACATCAGACAAAAATACCGTTTCCCGGGATGCTGCCGCTTGACAGCGGAATTGCCCGCGGTAGGCACTGGCAGACCGCCGCGCAGGAACCTGATTCGTGCGGGCGATGGCGGTGTGGGCGGCGCGGAATTTGCTTGCGAATCGCCTTCAAGACGCCGTCATTCCCGTATCAGTCCGCCAGATGCGAGCGATCCAGGCGAGCAAAGGGACCGACCCGATGGGGTTTTCGAGATGCACGGCAAGGCCGGCGACAAGGCAGGCTAGCGGCCTCACGATGCTGGCCGCCCTGCTGGCGGCCGCCGTCGTCCTGGCCCTGCCCGGCCTCGCCCATGCGCAAGGCGCGGTGCGCTCCGTCCATGGCGACTGGCAGATCCGCTGCGACACCCCGCCGGGCGCCCAGTCCGAGCAATGCGCCCTGATCCAGAGTGTGGTGGCCGAGGACCGCTCCAATGCCGGCCTGACCGTGATCGTGCTCAAGACCGCCGACCAGAAGAGCCGCCTGATGCGGGTGGTCGCCCCGCTCGGCGTGCTCCTGCCCTCTGGCCTCGGCCTCAAGCTCGACAACCAGGACGTCGGCCGCGCCGGCTTCGTCCGCTGCCTGCCCAATGGCTGCGTTGCCGAGGTCGTCATGGACGACAAGCTGCTCGGCCAGCTCCGCGGCGCCAAGACCGCCACCTTCATCATCTTCGAGACGCCGGAAGAAGGCATCGGCTTCCCGCTCAGCCTGAACGGGCTCGGCGAGGGGTACGACAAGCTGCCGTAGGGCAACTGGACCGGCGGCGATTCTATTGTTTCCGTAATGTGAGGTTTCGCGCCCTCGCGGAACCGTTCCAAAACCATTATCTTGCCTCACATCCCCCGATAATGGACGGACGCATGACCAATCCAGCCACAACCTCCCTGCTCGACCGCGCCAATCTCGACCGCGACCAGGTTCGCAACGAGGTCGCGCGGGGGCTTGCCGGCGCCGACGACGGTGAGCTGTTCCTGGAATACAGCCAGACCGAAGCGCTGATGTTCGACAATGGGCGGCTGAAGCAGGCGACCTATGACACCTCGCAGGGTTTTGGCCTGCGCGCGGTCAAGGATGATGCGGTCGGCTACGCCCACTCCTCCGACGTGTCGCTGCCGGCGCTGATTCGCGCCGCCGACGCGGTCGCTGCTGTCCGCGGCGGCTATTCCGGCAGCTTTGCCGCCCCGCCAGCGCATACCAACGTGCGGCTTTATAGTGACGACAATCCGCTGGACGCGCCCGGCTTCGAGACAAAAGTAAAACTGCTGGCCGAGATCGACGCTTACTTGCGCGACAAGGATCCGCGGGTGCGGCAGGTCAGCGTCAGCCTGGGCGCGACCTGGCAGGTCGTCGAGATCCTTCGTCCCGACGGCGAGAGCTATCGCGACATCCGCCCGCTGGTGCGCGTCAACGTCTCCGTCGTCGCCGGCCAGGGCGACCGGCAGGAGAGCGGCAGCAAGGGCTATGGCGGCCGCGCCGGCTATGCCGAATTCATCGAAAGCAAGAACTGGCGCGACGCCGCCGACGGCGCGCTGCGCGAGGCGCTGGTCAATCTTGAGTCGATTCCCGCCCCCGCCGGCGAGATGGACGTCGTGCTCGGCGCCGGCTGGCCCGGCGTGATGTTGCATGAAGCCGTCGGTCACGGTCTCGAAGGCGATTTCAACCGCAAGAAGACGTCGGCGTTTGCCGGCCTGATGGGCCAGCAGGTCGCGGCCAAGGGCGTCACCGTCGTTGACGACGGCACCATCGCCTCGCGCCGCGGCTCGCTGTCGATCGACGACGAGGGCACGCCGACCAACCGCACCGTGCTGATCGAGGACGGCATTCTGGTCGGCTACATGCAGGACCGCCAGAACGCGCGCCTGATGAACATGAAGCCGACCGGCAACGGCCGCCGCCAGGGCTATGCCCACGTGCCGATGCCGCGCATGACCAACACCTACATGCTCGCGGGCGACCGCGATCCGGCCGAGATTCTTAGCTCCGTGAAGAACGGCGTGTTCGCAGCGAATTTCGGCGGCGGCCAGGTCGACATCACCTCGGGCAAATACGTCTTCCAGTGCACCGAGGCCTACAAGATCGAGAACGGCAAGCTGGGCGCGCCGCTGAAGGGCGCCATGCTGATCGGCAACGGGCCGACCGACCTGCATCGCATCCGCATGATCGGCAACGATCTCGCGCTCGACACGGGCATCGGCACCTGCGGCAAGAACGGCCAGGGCGTGCCTGTCGGCGTCGGCCAGCCGTCGCTTCTGATGGAACGCATTACGGTGGGTGGAACGGGCGCATGAGCGTTGAGAAGGTAACTGCCGCTCCCAAGCGGAAGAGCAGCGGCTGGGCTGGCCAGCTCATGCAGCTCGCCGGCATCGTCGCCGCCGTGTTCATCGCCAAGGGCGCGCTCGCCGAGCCGTTCTACGTGCCGTCGGGCTCGATGGAGCCGACGCTGCTGATCGGCGATGCGCTGCTCGCCTCGAAATTCCCCTATGGCTACGGCACCTCGTCGCTGCCGATCCAGATCAACCTGCCCGAAAGCGGCCGCGTCTTCGCTGAGACGCCGAAGCAGGGCGACGTCGTCGTCTTCCGCTGGCCCGGCGATCGCTCGCAGGCCTGGGTCAAGCGCGTCGTCGGCCTGCCCGGCGACCGCATCCAGATGCGGCAGGGCCAGCTCTTCATCAACGACCGTCCCGCCGAGCTGAAGCCTGATGGCATTGGCGCGGCCGAGGACGACAATGGCGGCAGCGAGCCCGCTCACCGCTATGTCGAGACGCTGCCGAACGGCGTGTCGCATCTGATCTTCAAGATGCGCGACAACGGCCCGCTCGACAACACGCAGGAAGTGACGGTGCCGTCAGGCCATCTCTTCGTGCTCGGCGACAACCGCGACAATTCCGCCGACAGCCGCGTGCCCTTGCGCTCCGGCGGCGTCGGCCTGCTGCCGATCGACAATCTGGTCGGACGCGCCGATGCCGTGGTCGGCTCCTGGGATCTCGGCATGCGCAGCCAGCCGGTGTATACGTGGCTGTCCGGTTTCCGGCTCGCGCGGTTCTTCACCGCCGTGCACTGACGGCTCGATGTCTTTACCTCTCCTGCAAGCGGGAGAGGGAGAGCAGCAGCGATGAACCGTGACGAATTTCTCGCCCTCGCGCTGAAGAATCCGGTCAACACCGCGATCATCGACGAGCTCGCCGCGCTCGCGCTGCCCGATGCGTGGCTGGTGTCAGGATGCCTGGTGCAGACGGCGTGGAACGGGCTCACGGGCCGCGCGCTCGATCACGGCATCGCCGATTACGACGTGTTCTACTTCGATCCTGACACGTCATGGGAGGCGGAGGATGCGGTGATCCGCACGCTGCATGCGCGGCTCGGGCATCTCGGCGTCAAGATCGAGCCCCGCAATCAGGCGCGCGTGCATCTGTGGTATCCCGGCAAGCACGGCCTGCCCTATCCGCCCCTGACCTGCTCGACCGACGGCATCGACCGCTTCCTCACCCGGAACACGCAAATCGGGGTGAGGCGCGCAGGCGACGGTCATGACGTCTACGCGCCGCACGGTTTCGATGACATCCAGGCATTGATCGCACGGCCCAATCCGGGGGCGAATTTTTCAGCGGCGAGTTACAAAGCGAAGGCCGCGCGGTGGAAGGCGTTGTGGCCGGAGCTCACCGTGATCGCCGCCGAGTGATCACGCCGCCTTCGCCTGCACGTTGTCGCAGAACTCCGCGAGCCGGTCGGCAAGCCGCAGCGTCGCGGGGCTCGCCGCCGGCGAGGCCATCAGCGCCACTTCGGTGCGGTTGATCGGCGCAAAACCGTCCTTGGCCGTCAGCACGCGGTGATCGGACTGGATCGACATCTCCGACAGGATGCTCAAGCCCATGCCGGCGGCGACCGCGGCCTGGATACCGGCGAGACTCGATGACGAGTAGGACATGTGCCAGGCACGGCCCGCGCTCTCCAGCGCGTGGATGGCGCCGGCGCGATAGAGGCAGCCGGTCGGAAAGCCGATCAGCGGCACCGAGGACGCATTGACGTCGATCGGATGGCTCTTGCTGGTGACCCAATGCACCCGCTCCGGCCACACCGCGATGGCGCCTTTCGCGCCGGCCTCGCGCTTGAACAAGGCGAGGTCGAGCTCGCCGCGATCGAGGTCGCGCGCGAGATTCTTGCTCTGGTCGGCGCGCACATCCAGCCGCAGGCCGGGATGCGAGCGCGAGAAAGTGCCCAGCAATTTTGTCAGCCGGTAAGCCGCAAAATCCTCGGGGATGCCGAGCCGGATTGCGCCTTCGCCGTCCGGCTGGCTGAGCACGTCGCGCGCTTCCTCGGCGAGCGTGAGCAGCCGGCGCGCATAGGACAGCAGTCGCTCGCCGGCCTCGGTGGGGCGCACCTCCTTGCCGTCGCGGTGCAGAAGCACCTGGCCGACGTCCTCCTCGAGCCGCTTGATCTGCTGGCTGACGGTCGACTGGGTGCGGTGAACGCGCTCGCCGGCGCGGGTGAAGCCGCCGGCCTCGACCACCGAGACGAAGCTGCGCAGGAGCTCCAGATCGAGCATGGCCGCCTCCATTCGAAAATCCACTGATCAGAAGTTAATCATTTAATTTCCAAATGACAAGGCGGCTTCCTAGATCGAGGGCCAGAAGAAAATCATCCGAGAATGTAGCCATGTCCCTCGCCCCCTCGATCTCCGTCCCCCGCAGCCGCTTCAACACGCTGCCATTTGCCATCGGGCTGTTCTGCCTGCTCTGGAGCTACGCCTTCGTCGCCGGCAAGATCGGCGTCACCCATTGTCCGCCGCTGATCCTGCTCGCCGCGCGCTTCTCGCTCGCCGGCATTCTGATCCTCGGGGCCACGATGGTCCGCGGCGACTGGTCCTTGTCGTGGCGCGATGCCGCCATCTTCGCCGTGCTCGGGATTGCCAACAACGCGCTCTATCTCGGGCTCGGCTACACCGGCCTGCAATCGGTGTCCGCCGGCCTCGGCGGCCTGATCGTCTCGGCCAATCCGGTGTTCACCGCCGCGCTCGCCGCACTGCTGCTCGGCGAAGGCATGACCTGGCGCAAGGCGAGCGGGCTGTTGCTCGGCATCATCGGCGTCACCCTGATCGTCTGGCACCGCCTGTCGGTCGGCACCGACTCGCTGCACGGCATCGTGTTCACGCTGGCCTCGCTCGCCTCCATCGTCGCCGGCACCATTCTGTTCAAGCTGCTGGCGCCGAAGGGGTCCTTGTGGATCGGCAACGGCGTGCAGAATCTCGCTGCCGGCCTCGTGCTGACGCCGATCGCGCTCACCTTCGCGGACGTTCACGCGATTGATTTCACCCCGGGCCTGATCGGCGCTTTCGCATTCCTGGTGCTCGGCGGCTCGATCCTCGCCTACTGGCTCTGGTTTCATCTCCTGAAAGTGTGTGGCGCGACCGCTGCCAGCGCCTATCATTTCCTGATGCCGCCGCTCGGCATGCTGTTCGCCTTCCTCGTGCTCGGCGAGCATGTCGAGGCCCGCGATCTACTCGGCATCATTCCGGTTGCGCTCGGCATCTATCTGGTGACGCGTCCCGCAAAGCCGGTCGCGTAAGAGGAGTTCATCATGCCTGTTACCATCACCCTGATCGGCGGCCCGACCGCGCTGATCGAGATCGACGGCTTCCGCCTGCTCACCGATCCGACCTTCGATGCGCCCGGCGCCTATCAGTTGCCGCATGTGAAGCTGGAGAAGACGATCGGTCCCGCCGTGAGGCCCGATGCGATCGGCCCGGTCGATGCCGTCCTGCTCAGCCACGACCAGCATTCCGACAATCTCGACAATTCCGGCCGCGACTATCTGCTCAAAGCGAAGCGCGCATTGACGACCGAGGCCGGTGCCAAACGTCTCGGCGGCCATGTCGAGGGCCTCGCGCCCTGGGCGACCGCGCATCTGAAAGATCGTGACGGTAATTCGCTGACCATCACGGCAACGCCGGCGCGCCACGGCCCCGCCGGCATCGAGCCGCTGTCGGGCGATGTCATCGGCTTCGTGGTGTCGTCGAGCCGCAAGGACACGACGTCGGTCTACATCAGCGGCGACACCACCTGGTTTGACGGCGTCGCCGAGGTCGCGCGCCGATTCAGATGCGGCGTGGTGATGCCGTTCGCGGGCGCCGCCCAGACGCGCGGGCCGTTCCATCTCACCATGGACACCAACGACACCATCGAGACCGCGCGCGCCTTTCCGGACGCGATGATCGTGCCCGTGCATACCGAAGGCTGGGCGCATTTCCGCCAGAACAGCGAAGATCTGCGCAAGACCTTTGACGTGCTGGGCTTCGGGACAAGGTTGCGATTGCTGGAGCCGGGCGTGCCGACGGTGGTGGAGGCGCCGTGAGCCCCAACTGTCATGCCCCGCGAAGGCGGGGCATCCAGTACGCCGCGGCGGTCGTTGTGAGAGCGAGCTATTCGACGAAGGCCTCTGGAATACTGGATCGCCCGGTCAAGGGCCGGGCGATGACGAGAGGAGAGAGCGGCGCCTCCCTCAATCCTTCCTGAACACGATCGACGCCATCCATCCCGTCATCAGCGCCATCGCGGCCGTGACGAGGCCGTAAATCAGCCCGTGCTGCCGCGCGCTGGTCGCGACGAACTGCTCGAAGCCGACCTTGACGATCTCGAACGCGGTCTCGGTCTTGCCGATGAACGCGCCGTCGGCGAACAGCTTGATTTCCACCTCATAGGTCCCGATCGGCACCTCCTCGGGCAGCGGGATCCCGGTGCGGAACAGCGTCGGGGTCAGGAACGTCACCGCGCTTCCATCCTCGCGATAGAGCCCGCGCTGGGTGCGCAGGCGGATGAAGGCCGAGCGGAAGGCGTCGTTCGGCACCACGTCGGCATAGTCGCCGCTGACCCGCTGGGTCAGCAGCACGTTGTTGAGCCCGATCTGCTGCCGCCGCGCGATCTCGGGCGAGGTGATCACATCGAAGGAGCGGTTGGCGAACAGCGCCAGATAGCTCGGCACATCCAGGAACTGCCGGGAGTCGGTGTTGATCCAGATGCCGAAGGTGCGCTCCTTGCGCCGCGTCACCATGTCGGCGCGCGGGCCCATCACCGTGACCACGAGATCGTAGGCCTTGCGGTCGACGGGCGTGGACGCATCCTTCTCGACCGAGCCGAACAGCACCAGTTCCTCGCCGGAATAGTTCGGCGTCACCGTGACGCGATGGTTGGAGACCGACACGATCAGCCGCTCGGCCTGCGCGGCCGAGCCGAGCCACATCACGAGAAGGATCGCGAGGGCCGCGCGCATCATCCGCTCACTCCCACTTCCCGAATGGTGAAGAGATCCTCGGGCCGGATCACCAGCTCGATCGCGAAGCGGATTCCGACCGACAGGATCAACAGGCCGAGCAGCAGCCGCAACTGCTCGCCGCGGATCTTCTGGCCGGCACGGGCGCCGAACTGCGCACCGGTGACGCCGCCGACCATCAGGATCAGCGCCAGCACGGCGTCGACGAGGTGATTGGTCACCGCGTGCAGCAAGGTCGCAAACAGCATCGTGACCAGCGTCAGGACCATCGAGGTGCCGATCACCGTCGAGGTCGGCACCCGCAGCAGGTAGATCATGATCGGCACCAGGATGAATCCGCCGCCGATGCCCATGATGGCGCCGATGAAGCCGATCACGATGCCGACGATCACCACGGGGATCACCGAGAGATAGATCTTGGAGCGCTTGAACCGCATCTTCAGCGGCAGGCCGTGGATCCAGTTATGCGTGCGGCGCGGCGGCACCGCGCCGCGCCGGGTCCGCATCAGGGCACGCAGGCCTTCGGAGAACATCAGGCTGCCGACCGTAGTGAGCAGCACGACGTAGGACAGCGCGATCATCAGATCGAGCTGGCCGAGGGCGCGGAGCTGCGTGAAAGTCCAGACGCCGAGCGCCGTGCCGGTGACGCCGCCGCATAACAACACGCTCGCCAGCGCCGGATCGATCGCACGCCGCCGCCAATAGGACAGCGCGCCGGAAAAGGAGGAGGCCGCGATGTGGCTTGCAACAGATGCCACGGCAACCGCCGGCGTGATGCCGATGAAGATCAAGAGCGGCGTCATCAGGAATCCGCCGCCGATCCCGAACATGCCGGAGACGAAGCCGACCGCGGCGCCCATGGCGAGCACCAGGAAGACGTTGACCGGCAGATCGGCGACCGGGAGATAGAGCTGCATTGAACCACGCTCGGCGAGACGGATCGTGTGCGCGGAATGCTCGCGGGAAGGACGGAACGATTGCCGCGTCCCTCAATAGCGGAATTCGCTGGCGTGCGGATCAGGAATTTTTGGCGTGGTGAATGGGAGAAGAGGAATCGGATGGCTGCGTCACGGCGCGATCTCGCCACCTTCTCCGCTGTCATGCCCCGGCTTGACCGGGGCATCCAGTACGCCGCAGCGGTTATTGTGAGAGCGAGCTCTTTAACGCCGGCCTCTGGAATACTGGATCGCCCGGTCAAGCCGGGCGACGACAAGAGGAGGGCGCTCGTACTGAAGTGATCAGTGCGCCGCCGAGGCGGACTTTTTGCTCGCAACAGCCTTCGGCGCGGGCTTCGCACTTGCCTGCGGCGCGCTGTCCCAGCCGCCGGCGGGCGCCTGGACATTGACGGCGTCGTCGGGCTGCGGCTCGGCGCTGAAAGTCTGGATCGCGAGCTTGGCTGCGGCGAGCGATTGCGGGTCGAGACGCTTGGCGACGTCGTCGCGCTTGCCGGACGCATCCGCATCGCCCTGCGCGGCGGCGAGGCTGAACCATTTGTAGGACTCGGCGAGGTTCTGCTCCACGCCGATGCCGCGGGCATAGAGGATGCCGAGGTTGAACTGGCTGTCGGCGACACCGCGGTCGGCGGCCTTCCGGAACCACTGCGCCGCGCTCTTGTAATTGGCGCCACGTCCGCCGCCGTCGGCATCGAGCACCGCGAGATTGTGCATCGCCTTGGCGTTGCCGCGCTCGGCGGCCTGCGTGTAGTAGCGGCGGGCGATGTCGGCGTCCTTCTTCACGCCAAGGCCCTTCTCGTAGAGCGTGCCGAGGCGGAAGGTCGCGGGCACCACGCCGGCCTGGGCCGCGCGGTCGTACCATTTGGCGGCTTCGTCGTAATTCGCAGCGACGCCCTTGCCTTCCGCAAAGCGCAGGCCGATCTCGTAGGCCGCGGTCGCATCGCCCTTCATCGCGGCGCCACGCAACGCCGGCCCGCCGATGCCGTCGGGCAGTTTCTCGCTCGGCGGCACCTGGATCATCCCGAGCTTGGTGCGGCCGGTCCCCGACAGCGCACCGGTGACGTCGCTGCTCGCCGCGGGCGGTGGCGCTGCGGGAGCCGGCGGGATTTCGACCGAAGCCGCGCTGCCGGCGTTGCTCGTCGGCGCCGGCGCGGCGTTGTTTTGCGACTGCCGGCCGATCGGCGTCGGCGAGGTCATCGACGGCGTGACCTGCTCGGGCGTGGCGGGCTTGGTCTCGACCGGCGGCGGCGCCTGCGGCGCCGGTGCGGGTGACGAATTCTCCATGGCCTGCGGTGACGGCGGCGGGCTGCCGCCATCGAGCAGGTTCATCGCCATCTTGAAGGTGCCGAGCACGATCACGACCACGCTCGCGCCGACCAGCAGCGAGCGGATCTTCGAGGTGATGGTCGAGCCGCCTTCCTGGCTTGTGCTTTGGCCCTTGTCCTTGACGCGCGCGGCGATCGCGGCCTTGACGCCGCGGGCGGGCTTCTCGGGCGGCTGCGCGGCGGCGGCCTGTGCGGCGCGGCGGGCGGCGGCGATGAAGCTCGACGACGACACCGGCTCCTTCGGCGCGGCCGGGATTTCGCTGATCGCGCTTTCGGACGCGGCGATGCGCTCGGACGGCGTGGCGGCACGGCCGTTCGGACGCGTGCCCGGCTCGAGCGGATGATCCGGCGGCAATCCTGGCGCGATCGCGGCGCGCGCAGGCGCCGTGTGCGGCTCGAGGATCTCGCTGATCGCGCGCGGCGGCAAGGGCGGTGCGGCTTGCTGCGCTGTCGGCACCGGCGGCGGCGCGGCCGGTGCCGCAGCGGCGTGGAATTCGCGCGGCGCGGCGACGAAGGCGCCCTGCGGCGCATGCTGCGCGGCGGCCGGGTTCGGCAGCTCGGGCTTCGGATCGTATTTCGGCTGCTGTGCTTGCGGCCGCGGCTCGCGCGCCATCGGCGCGGGCTCCATGGGCGCAGCCATCGGCATCGCCATGGACGTCGACATGGACGTCGACATGGGCATCGGCTGCGGTGCGGGGGCCGGCGGCGCGGTGCGCACCGCGCGCAGATCGCCCTCGATCATAGAGAGGCGATCGACGACATGGCCGAGCGCGCTGTGAACGGCTTCGAGAGAATCCTGGGTGCTGCGGTTGGTCTCGGCCTGGCTGAAGCGGATGTCGGAGAGCTCGCGCTTGACGAGATCGACCATGCCGGAATCGGCGGGCGGCGCGGAATTACGGCTCTCGGCCAGTGCGGAGTAGGTCGCCTGCTGCCGTTCCAGGTGCCTGAGGATGTCGTGCAGCCCGTCCTCGACGCGGCTGAGATTGCCGTTGCGTGGATCGGAGGCGGTTTCGATCCGCTCCAAGAGATACGAGACCCGCTGTTCGAGATGCGCGAAGGTCGATGCGGAATCGTTGCCGACCTGCATCCGGTCGAAACGGTCCGACAGCGCGCGGATCGCGGCTTCCAATTGTTCGTTGCTCTCGGACGGCTGGGGCCGCTCGCGCGTTTCCAGCGCGGCGGTGAGCGCCGCGATGCGCTGCTCCAGCACGGCAAAGCTGTCGCCGGGGCCGGATGAGCGGGTGATCTGGTCGACCTTGGACGACAGCAACTGGACGTCTTCGGACAGACGCGCCAGCGCTTCGTTGGAAGCGACGTTGGAGACGATGCCGCGCAGCGCCGCGATCGCGCCTTCGAGCTGGCGCACCGTCGAGGGATCGTCGTTGGCGCGCAGGATCAGGTCGAGCTTGGCGCCGAGATTGCGGATCGCCTCGTCATAGCCGGTGAGCTGCTCGGCCGGCGTCAGCGTGCGCAGCACCTGCTTGATGTCGGACAGCGCGTGCTCGATGCCGGACAGCACCTGGCCGTCGGTGCCGGACGAGCGGGTCTCGTCGATGCGACGGTGCAGCGAGCGGATCTCGTTCTCGATCGATTCGATCGCGCGGCGCGGCATCGCCTCGGTGATGGCGTTGCGGATCTCGGCGAGTTCGGAGCGGAACCCGTTGATCGCCTGCTCGGTATTGTCGGGGCGCTGGAGCGACTCGATCTGGCTCGTGATCTTGAGCAGATGACGCTCGAGCGAGGAGAAATCCGGCCCAGCTTGCGGTGGCGGCGGAGCGTAGGCCGGTGCGGGGGGCGCCATCGGAGCCATCGGAGGCGCGAAGGGAGCTGCGGCGGGCGCGATCGAGGGCGCTGCGCGCGGCGGCACCTGCCTGGGTGCAAAGCCGTCGAGCTCGCTCTGCCGCGCCGTGATCTCGGCGACAGCGACGTCGAACGAGGCGGGGCTCAGCGGAGGCGCGTTGCGATAGACCTGCGTAGCCGCGCGCTCGACCGCATCGGCCTGGCGCTGGCGCGTTTCCACGGGTGACGGCGCAGGTGCCGGTGCCGGCCGCGGCGCCTGAGGCTGCTGCTGCTGCGGCTGCGGACGGGAAATTTGCGACAGGCGCGCATCGAGGCGCGAGATGGCGTCGTTGAGCTGGCGGGCAACGCCCTGCTCGCGCGAGGCGTCCTGTCGTGAGGCGTCCTGCCGCGGCGCGGGCTTCGAGATCCGTTCGATCTGCTGGGTGATCGCGTCGAGCCGCTGGTGGATGTCGGCGACTTCGCGACTCTCCTGGCTCGGGACCTGGCTCGGCATGTGTTGCGGACGTTGATCCTGGCGCTGATCGTAAGGTCCGCGAAAGTTCGGCGGGGCAGTCTCGCCGAGCGTGGAGTTCAGCCAATCGTTGAGGGACATGCCGGCTCTGCGCGCAGCAGCTTCGGCCCGCTCCCGGACGGAGGGATCGATGCCGTCAACACTCCACGATACGCGCGAATTCATGACTCTGTCCGGTTCCGACTTCGGCGCCCCACCCGGCACCTCCAGCCTCCCCACGCGTGCCAGTTGCAAACACAACCGGATTTGGCGTGGGTCGTCTGCCTCGAAAACCGACTTTTGTCCGTTACGGTAAATAACGGGTTAAGGAATGCGTTGCCGGTGTCTTAAAGTTGGGCGGCGGGAACCCGGGGAGGCTGGGACCGGACCTGTGTCGCCGTATCCGCTGTCGCCACATACTCGGCTGTCATCGCCCGCGAAGGCGGGCGATCCAGTACGCCGCGGCGGCTCGATTCCAGCCGCGCCGCCTCGGAGTACTGGATGCCCCGCCTTCGCGGGGCATGACACCGGTGAGTGTAGTGGCAGCCTCGCCAGACGTTGAACCCGACAGCCTCAGTCCTTCCCCTCCCGCTTGCCATCCCCCAGCGGCACCACCGTCCCCTTGCCGCTCATCGCCGACAGCGCCTCGAGCGCCTCCTCGCAGAAGTCGGCCACGAGCTGCTCGTGCCGGGCGCCGAGCTGAAGCAGCAGCAGATTGCCGAGGTCGAGCCTGCCCTCCGCCGTTCCCTCCGGGAAGCGCTTCTTCAGGATCCGCTCATAGTTCTCGTGCCGGTCACGATGGTGCTCCAGCCGGGCCATCAGATCGGTCCGCATGGGCTCGAGGTCGATGCTGTCGAGCGCATGCAGCCGCACCAGGAGGTCGTCCTTGATCGAGGGCGGCGTGCTTGGCCGCGCGGCCCAGTGCCGCAGCGCTGTTCGGCCCTCGGGAGTCAGCGTATAGATCAGTTTATTGGGCTTGCCTGTTTGCACGACCTCGCGGCCCTGGATGTAGCCGCGGTCGCGCAGCTTGGAGAGTTCGCGGTAGATCTGCTGGTGGTCGGCCTTCCAGAAGAAGCCGATCGAGGAGTCGAATGTCTTGGCGAGCTCGTAGCCCGTCATCGGACGTTCCGTCAGGCATGCGAGGATTGCGTCGCCCAGTGCCATGACCGGCCTCCATTCTTCGACCCTTCGACCAACCTGCTTGACTTTATGCGCATCGGCGCATATGCGTCAATGTGCATATGAGACGGCTCAAGGTCGGGCCACAAGACCCGATCCGAAAACCCAGCGGAATCAACCTTCTCGCTACTGTGCATGGGGTTGTTTTCGCGTTTTTTTGTCCAGGCCTTTAGGGAGGCACCCCGACAATGACCGGCCTCGACTCCTGGTACGGCTATATGAAGTCTCACGACCGCGCCGCGCTCTGGGACTTGCTGCATCCTGACGCCGTGTTCGAAAGCCCTGTCGTGCATTCGCCGCAGCGCGGACGCGACATCACCTTCAAATATCTCGCGAGCGCCGAGAAGGTGCTCGGCGGTCCCGGCTTCACCTATGTCGGCGAGTGGAAGAGCGAGCGCGGTGCCGTGCTCGAATTCAAGACCATCATCGACGGCATCGAGATCAACGGTGTCGACATCATCAGCTTCGATGCCGAGGGACGCATCACCCATTTCAAGGTGATGGTGCGTCCGCTCAAGGCGATCAACATGCTGCATCGCCTGATGGCGGAGCAGCTTGCCGCCGCCCAATCATAAGCCCAACATCATCCCTTCAAGGCCCTGCCGGGAGACCTCCATGCCGATCTACAAAGCCCCCGTCGAAGACGTGAACTTCCTGCTCAACGACGTCTTCCAGATCGACCGCTACGACAACCTCGCCGGCTTCTCCGATGCGTCGAGCGACGTGCGCGAAGCGATCCTGGGTGAAGCCGCCAAGCTCGCCGAAGAAGTGCTGCAGCCGCTCAACCGCGTCGGCGATCTCGAAGGCTGCAAGCGCGCCGACGACGGCAGCGTCACCACGCCGAAAGGCTTCAAGGACGCCTTCAAGCAGGTCGTCGAAGGCGGCTGGCTTGGTCTGTCGGCGCCGACCGAGTTCGGCGGCCAGGGTCTGCCGGTGACGCTGAGCCAGGCGGTCAACGAATTCCAGATCTCAGCCAACATGGCGTTCTCGATGTATGGCGGCCTCACCATGGGCGCGACCGCGGCGCTGATCGTGCACGGCTCGCCCGAGCAGAAGCAGACCTATGTGCCGAAGATGGTGGCGGGCGAGTGGACCGGCACCATGAACCTGACCGAGCCGCATTGCGGCACCGATCTCGGCATGCTCCGCACCAAGGCGGTGCGCCAGGCCGACGGCAGCTTCAAGATCACCGGCACCAAGATCTTCATCTCGGCCGGTGAGCATGATTTGGCTCCCAACATCATCCACCTCGTGCTCGCCCGCATCGAGGGCGCGCCCGCCGGCATCAAGGGCGTCTCGCTGTTCGTGGTGCCGAAATTCCTGGTCAACGCCGATGGTTCGGTTGGGCAGCGCAACGGCGTCGTCTGCGGCTCGATCGAGCACAAGATGGGCATCCACGGCAACTCCACCTGCGTGATGAACTACGACAACGCCACCGGCTGGCTGATCGGCGAAGAAAACAAGGGCATGCAGGGCATGTTCGTGATGATGAACGAGGCCCGCCTCGGGGTTGCCGTTCAGGGTCTCGCGCAGTCCGAGGTCGCCTATCAGAACGCGGTCGCCTATGCCCGCGAGCGCATCCAGGGCCGCGCGCTGACCGGCGCCAAGGCGCCCGACAAGCACGCCGACCCGATCATCGTGCATCCCGACGTCCGCCGCACGCTGCTTTCGATCCGCGCCTTCAACGAGGCCGCGCGCGCCTTCGTGATGTGGACCGCGCTGAAGAGCGACGTCGCCCACCGCTCGGAGGATCCGAAGGACCGTCAGGCCGCCGACGACCACATGGGCCTGATGACGCCCGTACTGAAGGGCTTCCTCACCGATTACGGCTTCGCCAATGCGGTGCAGGCGCAGCAGATGTATGGCGGCCACGGCTACATCGCCGAGCAGGGCATGGAGCAATTCGTGCGCGATGCGCGTATCGCGATGATCTATGAAGGCGCCAACGGTATCCAGGCGCTCGACCTCGTCGGCCGCAAGCTGCCGCGCGACGGCGGCCGGGCCATCATGGCCTTCTTCGGCGAGGTCATGGCCTTCGCCAAGGAGAACGGTAGCGACGAGGCACTCAAGCCCTTCATCACCCCGCTGTCGGCTTCGCTCGGCCATCTCCAACAGGCCACCACCTGGTTGATGCAGAACGCGATGGCGAAGCCGGACAATGCCGGCGCTGCCGCGACCGACTACCTGCATCTCTTCGGCTTCGTCGCGCTCGGCTACATGTGGGCAAAGATGGCGAAGGTGACGAATGCCAAGATTGCCGAGAGCGGGGCGACGCCCTATCTCTCGACCAAGCTCGTCACCGGCCGCTTCTTCATGGAGCGGATGCTGCCGGAGACCGCCGCCAATCTCGCGCGCATCCAGGCCGGCTGCGCCACCATCATGGAATTGCCGGCGGAAGCCTTCTGAGTCTTTCGCCCCACGAATGATCGCGACCGCGCAGCGGTCGTCACCGAGATAACCGCAATCAGGAGGCTCCCATGGCAGATGCCTATATCTACGACCACGTCCGAACCCCGCGTGGCCGCGGCAAGGCCGACGGCGCGCTGCATGAAGTAACCGCGCTTGCGCTCGCGACCGTGCCGCTCAAGGCCCTGAAGGACCGCAACAACCTTCCCGAGGATTCGGTCGACGACGTAATCCTCGGCGTCGTCGATCCCGTCGGTGAAGCCGGCTCCGACATTGCGCGATTCGCCGCGCTGAAGGCGGGTCTCGGCGAAGCCGTGCCCGGCGTTCAGATCAGCCGCTTCTGCGCCTCCGGCCTCGACGCCGTGAACTTTGCCGCCGCCCAGGTGATGAGCGGCCAGCATGAGCTGGTGATCGGCGGCGGTGCCGAATCCATGAGCCGCGTCGGCATCGGCGCCTCCGGCGGCGCTTGGCCGATGGATCCCTCGATGGCGGTGCCGGCCTATTTCATGCCGCAGGGCGTGTCGGCCGATCTGATCGCGACCAAATACGGCTTCTCGCGCGACGACGTCGACGCCTATGCGGTGCAGAGCCAGCAGCGTGCGGCGAAGTCCTGGGAAGAAGGCCGCTTCGACAAGTCGATCGTCCCGGTGAAGGACATCAACGGCCTCACCATCCTCGCCAAGGACGAGCACATGCGTCCCTCGACGACGATGCAGTCGCTGGCGCAGCTGCAGCCGTCGTTCACGATGATGGCGCAGATGGGCGGCTTCGACGGCGTCGCGGTGCAGTCGCACCCCGAGATCGAGCGCGTCAATTACGTGCACCACGCCGGCAACTCCTCGGGGATCGTCGACGGCGCTGGCGCCGTGCTGCTCGGCAGCAAGGATGCGGGCAGCAAGTACGGCCTGAAGCCGCGCGCGAAAATCCGCGCGTTCGCCAACATCGGCTCCGAGCCGGCGATGATGCTGACCGGTCCGGTCGACGTCACCGAAAAGCTGTTCGCGCGCTCGGGCATGAAGAAGTCGGACATCGACCTGTTCGAGCTCAACGAGGCCTTTGCCTCGGTCGTGCTGCGCTACATCCAGGCCTTCGACATCGACAACGCCAAGATCAACGTCAACGGCGGCGCCATCGCGCTCGGCCATCCCTTGGGGGCCACCGGCGCGATGATTTTGGGCACCGTGCTCGACGAGCTCGAGCGCACCAACAAAGCGACCGCGCTGGTGACGTTGTGCATCGGCGGCGGCATGGGCACCGCGACCATCATCGAGCGCGTCTAAGGGTAGGGAGCAACCAACATGGCTTACAAGAATTTCAAGGTTGAGACCGACGCAGACGGCATCGCGCTCGTCACCTGGGACATCCCGGGCCGTTCGATGAACGTGCTCGACGAGACCTCGACGAGCGAGCTCGACGCGATCGTCAAAGAGACCACGGCCGATGCCGCGGTGAAGGGCGTCGTCATCACCTCCGCCAAGGACGCCTTCTGCGCCGGCGCTGACCTCTCCATGCTCGAAGGCATGAACCAGGCCTACGCAAAGGTCTTCAAGGAGCAGGGCGAGACCGCCGCGAACCAGATGCTGTTCGACCAGAGCCGCCGCTTCTCGCAGGTGCTGCGCTCCATCGAGACCTCAGGCAAGCCGTGGGCGGCCGCGATCAACGGCCTCGCGCTCGGCGGCGGCTTCGAGATCACGCTGTGCTGTCACTATCGCGTCGCGGCGGAAAATCCCAAGACGCGTCTCGGCCTGCCTGAGGTCAAGGTCGGCCTGTTCCCCGGCGCCGGCGGCACGCAGCGCGTGCCGCGCCTGGTGCCGCCGCAGGATGCCATGACGATCCTGCTCAAGGGCGATCCCGTCACGGTCGAGAAGGCCAAGGCGTTGAACCTCATTCACGCCATCGTTCCCGCCGCCGATCTCGTCAAGGCCGCGAAGGACTGGATCAAGGGGGGCGGCAAGGCCGTCGCGCCCTGGGACGAGAAGGGCTTCAAGCTCCCGGGCGGGCCGGTGTTCTCCAAGGCGGGCATGATGATGTTCCCGGCCGGCAACGCGATCTATCGCCGCGAGACCTACGACAATTATCCGGCCGCGCGCGCGATCATGAGCTGCGTCTATGAAGGCCTCCAGCTGCCCATCGACGCAGCGCTCCGCGTCGAGTCGCGCTACTTCACCTCGGTGCTGCGTTCGAAGGAAGCAGCCGCGATGATCCGCAGCCTGTTCCTGTCGATGCAGGAGCTGAACAAGGGCGCGCGCCGTCCGAAGGACGTGCCCGCAACCAAGGTGAAGAAGATCGCCGTGATCGGCGCCGGCTTCATGGGCGCGAGCGTCGGCTACGTCTCGGCCCGCGCTGGCCTCGACGTCGTGCTGATCGACCGCGACCAGGAGAGCGCCGACAAGGGCAAGGCGCACGCGCAGAAGGTGATCGAGGAGCAGATCAAGAAGGGCCGCGCCAAGCCGACGGATGCAGAAGCCCTGCTCGCGCGCATCACGCCGACCGCGGACTATGCCGCGCTGAAGGACGTCGATCTCGTCATCGAGGCCGTGTTCGAGGACCGCAAGGTCAAGGCCGAGACCTTCGCCAAGGCGCAGGAGCACATGAAGCCCGACGTGATCTTCGCGTCGAACACCTCGACGCTGCCGATCACCTCGCTGGCCGAGAGCTTCAAGGACCAGGGCAAGTTCGTCGGCATCCACTTCTTCTCGCCGGTCGAGAAGATGATGCTGGTCGAGATCATCCTCGGCAAGAACACCGGCGACGTCGCGCTCGCGACCGCGCTCGACTACGTCCGGCAGATCGGCAAGACGCCGATCGTCGTCAATGACAGCCGCGGCTTCTTCGCCAACCGCTGCGTCGGCCGCTACGTCGCAGAAGGCAACGAGATGTTCCTCGAGGGCGTGCCGCCGGCGATGATCGAGAACTGCGCCAAGATGGCCGGCATGCCGGTCGGCCCGCTCTCGCTCTCGGACGAAGTCGCGCTCGACCTCGGCCTCAAGATCATGAAGGCGACCGAAGCCGATCTCGGTCCCAACGCCATCAATCCCGATCAGAAGAAGCTGATGGTGGAGCTGGTCGAGAAGCAGGGCCGCCTCGGCCGCAAGAACAGCAAGGGCTTCTACGACTATCCCGAGAAGGGCAAGGGCTCGAAGAGCCTGTGGCCGGGTCTGTCGGCGCTGCAGCCGAAGCAGCTCGACCCCGACACGCTCGACATCGAGGAGCTGAAGCAGCGCTTCCTGGTGGTGCAGGCGGTGGAAGCCGCGCGCACGGTCGAGGACCACGTCATCACCGATCCGCGCGAGGCCGACGTCGGCTCGATTCTCGGCTTCGGCTTCGCGCCGTTCACCGGCGGCACGCTGTCCTACATCGACTTCATGGGCCCGAAGACGTTCGTCGAGCTCTGCCACAAGCTCGAAGCCAAGTACGGCTCGCGCTTTACGCCGCCGAAGCTGCTCGAGGAGATGGCCGCAAAGGGAGAAACCTTCTACGGCCGCTTCGCACCGAAGAAGGCTGCGGCCTGATCGTTTGAGGCCGTTCAAGAACAAAAGGCCGGATCAGCGATCCGGCCTTTTTGTTTTAAGCGACATCATCACGGTTGCGTCAGAATGTTCCTCGAGACTGTGGTAACGGTCACAAAACCCGCGTAGGAACCGTGCCAGAGTTCCAGCGCCGCACACCATTGCCATAGGCGCGTCAAAGCGGCGCCCTTCTTTGGCACTAGTCTTGCTCTGAAAATCGACGAATCAAACAGTTGGACCGCTGCCGAAAGCCGGCAAGTTGAAGACTACGAGGAAAGTGTTCTGCAATGAATTCGCTTGCACTTCGGAAGACCACGCTCGATCGCGAATTGGCCACGAAATTTGTCGCTGCGCCTGCCCTCAGGCGTTTCCTGCCGCAACCAGGTGGTGCGCGTCTGCGGCGAAAGGGGCCCATGTTTTGGGCAGCTCTGGCGCTATTTGTGCTGTCGGCGGATTTTCTGCTCGCTCTGCTCGCTTGGGCCGCCGTCGATATCGTCCTGAACTGAAATTTCGTGCCTGTGCATTAAGTACGTCGCACTTAGATAGGCAAGCTCCGAGGCGACGAGACAGGCCGTAATGACTGTCACGCCTGCGACGATGCCAAATCCGTAGATATGAAGAATGATCGCGGCAAGGACCGCAATCAGCGGCGAGATCAGGACCAAGGCCCAGACCCGGTACGTGAACCCGGTGGCCATTCCCGCCAGCGCGCTTACAAAAATCAGGATCAAGGCAATCGTCAAATTCAACTCCGATAGGAGCATAAATGGCCTGCAACCTGAACTTGACGCCCTTCGGACGCGCTGACAAGACAGAACCACTTACTTAATGCAACCAGCGGTTCACAAGTCTACAGCAGAAATACAATCGCGTCGGGTTCCGGTGGGATATCTTTGGTCTTAGACACCGCCTTGGTGGCCGCATTCCCTGCCTTGAAGATAGAAGGGGACCGGATCACCGGATCGGCCCCCCTTTTATCGTTCCCGCGCCGGCCTCAGGCGGGCTGGATCAACCCTTCCTTCTTAAGCGCCGCCTGGACCTGCGGTCGCGCCGCGACGCGGGTCTTGTAGGCGGTCAGGTTCGGCATGGCCGAGAGGTCGAATTTCATCCGATCGCTCCAAGTCAGCATGGTGAAGAGATAACCGTCGGCCACCGTGAACTGGCTGCCCATGAGGTAGTCGCGGCCGGCGAGCTGGCTGTCGATGTATTTGAGCTTGCCCATGATGCGGTCCTTGAAGAAGGCTTTGGCCTCGTCGTTCAGAGCCGGCGCGAACATCGGGCCAAAACTCTTGTGGACCTCCGAGGTGAGAAAGTTCAGCCATTCGAGCAGCTTGTAGCGCTCGGAGCTGCCGTGGGCCGGCGCCAGCGCCTTGGCGGAAGCCTGATCCGCGATCATCTGGACAATGACCGGGCCTTCGGTCACGATCTCGCCGCTGTCGAGGCCCAGCGCGGGAACCTGACCCTTGGGATTCAGCTTCAGATAATCCTCGCCATTTTCGAGCTTCTTGGCCCGGATATCGACCTTGACCAGCTCATAGGGCAGGCCGGCTTCCAGGAGCGCGATGTGGGGGGACAGAGAGCAGGCGCCAGGCGAGTAATAGAGTTTCATGGAATTTCCTCCTGTTGTTGCTTGGCAGGGGCGAAAGAACGCCTACATGCACTTGCATCCAATAGTCGAGATTGATGCAGGTGCATCGAATGAGGTAAGAGACGGGCGACGAGCTTGAGCGGGACCATGAAGCGCAAACCATCGACCGAGGCGACTTCCGCCTGGATCCGCCTGATGCGGGTACAGAGCCGCGTGCTCGATTGCGTCGAGCAGGACCTGAAGAAGGCGGGGTTCCCGCCGCTCGCATGGTACGATGCGCTGCTCGAATTGTCGCGGGCACCTTCGGGTGAATTGCGGCCGGTGGAACTCGAGCGGCAGATGCTGATCCCGCAATATTCCACCTCGCGCCTGATCGATCGCCTGGTCGACGAGGGTCTCGCCTCCCGGCGCGAATGCAAGATCGACAAGCGCGGCCAGTTCGTGGAGATCACGGAAGCCGGCCGCGAATTGCAGAAGCGGATGTGGGGCGCCTATTCCGCCGCGATCGAGAAATATGTCGGCTCGAAACTGTCCGATGCGGATGCCGTCAAGCTCTGCGGCCTGCTCGATCGCCTCGGCTGCTCGTGCGGCGAGATGAAGCTGCCGCCCGCCGTCCACGCCAACGAAACCACGCCATCGCGATGATCGCGCGGCACACCAGCTCGTCCGTGCACCCGGTGGGTTCGCGGACCATCCCCTCACCCGCGCGCGTTCGGTCGAAGCGCTTTTTGATTAGAGTTTGATATGGCGCGAGACCAGATCGATATGACGCCGCTGCAATCGCGCGACGAGCTCGTCGCGTGGTTCGAGGCCGGCTGCAAGGACCCGTCCGAATTCCGCATGGGCACCGAGCACGAGAAGACGCCGTTCACGCTCGAAGGCCATCGTCCGGTGCCTTACGAGGGTGCGCGCGGCATCGGCGCATTGCTCGAAGGCATGAAGCTCCTGCTCGGCTGGGAGCCAATCATGGAGAAGGGCAACATCATCGGTCTCTACGACGTCACCGGCGGCGGCGCGATCTCGCTCGAGCCCGGCGGACAGTTCGAGCTGTCGGGCGCGCCGGTCGAGAACGTGCACCAGACCCAGAGCGAGTTGATGGCGCATCTGGCGCAGGTGCGCGAGATCGCGACCCCGCTCGGCATCGGCTTCCTTGGCCTCGGCATGACGCCGTCCTGGTCGCGCGCCGACATCCCGGTGATGCCCAAGGGCCGCTACAAGATCATGACCAATTACATGCCGAAGGTCGGCCAATACGGCCTCGACATGATGTACCGGACCTGCACGGTGCAGACCAATCTCGACTTCTCCTCCGAAGCCGACATGGTCAAGAAGCTGCGCGTCTCGCTCGCGCTCCAGCCGGTCGCAACCGCCCTGTTCGCCAACTCGCCCTTCACCGAAGGCAAGCCGAACGGCTTCCTCTCCTTCCGCTCCGAGATCTGGCGCGACACCGACAATGCACGCGCGGGCATGATGCCGTGGGCATTCGAGGACGGCATGGGTTTCGAGCGCTATGTCGATTACGCGCTCGACGTGCCGATGTATTTCGTCAAGCGCGGCGAGGACTACATCGACGTGTCGGGCTCCTCGTTCCGCGCCTTCTTCGATGGCCGCAACAACAATCTGCCCGGTGAACGCCCGACGCTGTCGGACTGGGCCAACCATCTCTCGACGATCTTCCCGGAGGTGCGGCTCAAGCGCTATCTCGAGATGCGCGGCTCCGACGGTGGCCCGTGGGGCCGGTTACCGGCACTGTCGGCGTTCTGGGCCGGGCTGCTCTACGACGATGTGTCGCTCGATGCCGCCTGGGACCTGGTGAAGCACTGGACCGCGCATGAGCGTCAGGCCCTGCGCGACGACGTGCCGCGCTTCGGCTTCAAGGCGCGGATCAAGGACCGCTATCTGTTCGAGATCGCCAAGGAATGCCTCGTTCTGGCACATGCCGGCCTGCGCCGGCGCGGCCAGATCGACCAGCTCGGGCGCGACGAGACGCGGCATCTGGAGCCGCTCGACCGCATCATCGATTCCGGCCGGACCCCTGCCGAGGAGATGCTGGAGAAGTTCAATGGCGCCTGGAACGGCTCGGTGGAACCAGCCTACGCGGAATACGCGTTCTAGTTCGATCGACCGACGACCAGGACTTCAGCCGTTCATCGCCCATACAGGTTTGCGGCGATCAAATGACCGGCTGAAAAAACCTGAGCGCCGTCAATAACTCGAAAGCTGTTCCGATGGGGAAGGGCCGCCTGCCTGGGGCCTTCATGGCATGCGTCGTGGCCTGTGCCGCGTTGCTCTCGCTCGTGTTCGCGAGCGTGCCGATGCGCGCCCAGACGGCGTTCGACCGGCCCGGCGGCGACTATTTCAACTCGCCGGTGACCTCAGGTGACCCCGAGGATTGCGCGCTGCTGTGCGAGCGCGACCGCCGCTGCCGCTCCTGGAGCTTCAACTACCCCGACGTCGAAGGCGGCTCGGCTGTGTGCTGGCTCAAGAACACGGTGCCGGCACGCGTCCCGGGCAGTTGCTGCATCTCCGGCGTACGCGGCGCTGGCGTGATCGAGCCGCGCGTCGAAGGCGTGGAAACGTCGATCGACCGTCCCGGCGGGGATCTGCGCAATTTCGATCTCAAGGACGGCGAAGGCGAGGAAGCCTGCAAGGCTGCCTGCACCGCCGACAACAAGTGCCGCGCCTTCACCTATGCCCGCCCCGGCTACACCGGGCGCGAGGCGCGCTGCTTCCTGAAAAAGGAAATCAAGCCCCCGCGCCGCAAGGCGGGCTTCACGTCCGGCGTGGTCAGATAGCGCGTCGCTTCTTTCACGCGCCGCGAATCCGACGCGCCTCAGCTCGCCGCCGACACCAGCCTGTCCCCACACGCATTCGCATAGAACTTGCCGCCGCACTGGCGCTTGATGGCGGCGCAGCGCGCGGCGGGAGACGCATTTTGCGGAACGCTGAAGCCGCAGCTCAGGCCATCGGCGCCGCGGCCCATCTTGCCAGCAGCAGAGGCGGCGCTTGAGGCGGTGATGCAGACGACGAGCAGGGCTGCCGCAGCGATTTCGATCAGCAGTCTCATGGGCGTTTCCTCCACACTGATGGCTGAATCTGCCTGCAATCTAGCACCAAATCCGCATCTCTCCGTAGGCTTCCGGGTTCCCAAATCGGCCCGTTCCTTGCATAAATTTACGCCAGCGCAGTGCACGGCCGCACCAGCGATGGTTCCGGTGCAGGGGCAAGACGCGTAGGGTGAGTGGTGTTTCTGTCGACCAGGAAGTGACGGCCTTGCAAGATCAATCGTTCCAGCCAAATTTTCCCGCTGCCGCCCAGCCCATCGACGAACTCGCGCTGGCTGAGATCAAGGGCGCGATCCTGGCGAAGCTGCGCCTTGCCATCGGCAAGGATGCGGGCATGGCGACCAGGCACGACTGGTACCAGGCCGCCGCGCTGGCGCTGCGCGACCGCATCGTGCATCGCTGGCTCACGGCCGAGAAGCACAGCTACGACGCGGGCCGCAAGCGCGTCTACTATCTCTCGCTCGAATTTCTGATCGGCCGTCTCTTCACCGACGCGCTCAACAATATGGGCCTGCTGAAGATCTTCGAGGTCGCACTCGGCGATCTCGGCGTGTCGCTGCCCGAGCTGCGCAAATGCGAGCCGGATGCGGCGCTCGGCAATGGCGGCCTCGGGCGGCTTGCCGCCTGCTTCATGGAAAGCATGGCGACGCTGTCGATCCCCGCGATCGGCTACGGCATCCGCTACGATTACGGCCTGTTTCGCCAGATCATCAATCAGGGCTGGCAGCAGGAATATCCGGACGAATGGCTGAGCTTCGGCAACCCCTGGGAATTGCAGCGGCCGGAGGTGATCTACGACATCAATTTCGGCGGCGGCATCGAGCATGTCGACGACAAGGGCCGCGACCGCGCGATCTGGCATCCGGCTGAGACCGTGCAGGCGATCGCCTATGACACGCCGATCGTCGGCTGGCGCGGCCAGCACGTCAACGCGCTCCGCCTGTGGTCGGCGCGCTCGCCCGATCCACTGAAGTTAGATGCCTTCAACAAGGGCGACTATGTCAGCGCCAGCGCCGAGCAGTCGCGCGCCGAAGCGATCTGCAAATTCCTCTATCCGAACGACGAAAGCCCGGCGGGCCGCGAGCTCCGCCTGCGCCAGGAATATTTCTTCGTCTCGGCCTCGCTCCAGGATCTCATCAAGCGGCACCTCGCATCCGACGGCCAGCTCCGCAGCCTGTCGTCCAAGGTCGCGGTGCAGCTCAACGACACCCATCCGAGCCTCGCCGTCACCGAACTGATGCGGATCCTCGTCGACCTGCACAATTTCCGCTGGGACGAGGCCTGGAAGATCACGGTCGCCACCCTCTCCTACACCAACCACACGCTGCTCCCCGAGGCGCTGGAGACCTGGCCGGTCGAGCTGTTCGAGCAGCTCTTGCCGCGGCATCTGGAGATCATCTACCGCATCAACGTCCAGCATCTCGCGCTGGCCGAAGCGCGCGCCCCCGGCGACATCGATTTCCGCGCCTCGGTCTCGCTGATCGACGAGAAGAGCGGCCGCCGCGTGCGCATGGGCCAGCTCGCCTTCGTCGGCTCGCACCGCATCAACGGCGTCTCGGCGATGCATTCGGACCTGATGCGCGAGACCGTGTTCCACGATCTCAACCATCTCTATCCCGGCCGCATCACCAACAAGACCAACGGCATCACCTTCCGTCGCTGGCTGATGCTGGCGAACCCGAAGCTGACAGATCTGTTGCGCGAGACCTGCGGCGACGCGGTGCTCGACGATCCGACCCAGCTCAGCCTGATCGAGGCCCGCGCCAGCGACGTCGAATTCCAGAAGAAATTCCGCGCCGTCAAGCACCACAACAAGACCGCGCTCGCCCGCCTGATCGGCGAACGGCTCGGCATCAAGGTCGATCCGACCGCGCTGTTCGACGTGCAGATCAAGCGCATCCACGAATACAAGCGCCAGCTCCTCAACGTCATCGAGACCGTCGCGCTGTACCAGGCGATCAAGGACGATCCCAACGGCAATTGGGTGCCGCGGGTGAAGATCTTTGCCGGCAAGGCTGCCGCGAGCTACCGCTACGCCAAGCTGATCATCAAGCTGATCAACGACGTCGCGGAGGTCGTCAATAACGATCCTGCCGTCGGCGGCAAGCTGAAAGTCGTGTTCCTGCCCGACTACAATGTCAGCCTCGCGGAAGTGATCATTCCCGCGGCCGACCTCTCCGAGCAGATCTCGACCGCCGGCATGGAAGCCTCCGGCACCGGCAACATGAAGCTGTCGCTGAACGGTGCTCTCACCATCGGCACGCTCGACGGCGCCAACATCGAAATCCGCGACCATGTGGGCGCTGAGAACATCGCGATCTTCGGCATGGAGGCCGGCGACGTGATGATCCGGCGCAAGCAGGGGCTGGACGCCTCCGACGTGATCCGCAATTCGCCGAAGCTCCAGCGCGCCATCAATGCGATCGGCACCGGCGAGTTCTCGCCCGGCGATCCCGGCCGCTTCGAATCCATCGCGCACGCGCTGCGCTATCTCGACCATTACATGGTCAGCGCCGATTTCGATTCCTATTACGAGGCGCAGCGCAGCGTGGATGCGCGCTGGCAGGTGGCGCCGGCTTGGACGCGTGCCTCCATCCTCAACGTCGCGCGCATGGCGTGGTTCTCGTCCGACCGTACCATCCGCGAATATGCCGAGGAGATCTGGAACGTGCCGGTGAATCCGACGACGCCGCTGCTGCCGAATCTGCGCGACGTCGCCGGCTGATTTTCCGCCGCGTGAAATCGTTACCTCGCAGGTAGTTGCACAAGCCGGCGGCGAACGTGGTATGACGTTCGTCATTGAAAAGCCGGATGAGACAATGCACGCCAAGCTCCCGCATCCCTTCGACGACGCCACCCGGGTCACCGCCGGTGACTCCAGCTGGCAGGGGCACACCAGCGACGATTACTGGGCCTTTGTCGGCCCGTTCGGCGGCGCCACCGCCGCGACCATTTTGCGCGCGCTGATCGACCATCCGGAACGTGCAGGCGATCCCTTGGCGCTGACCGTCAATTACTGCGCGCCGATCGCCAAGGGTCCGTTCGATCTCGACGTGCGGCTGGTGAAAGCCAACCGCTCCAGCCAGCATTGGAGCATCGAACTCAGCCAGGGCGGCGGTGAGGTCGCAACGCTCGCCACCGCCGTGTTCGCCGAACGCCGGCCCTCCTGGGAGCACAGGGTGGCGCAATATCCTGATGCTAAGCCGTTCGAAGACACGATGCCGTTCCCGAAGATCGCGGCGTCCTGGGCCAACCAGTATGAATTCCGCTTCGTCGAGGGCGAGATGCGGATCGGCCCGCCGCAGACGGAGCTCGCCAGCACCTATTCGAAGATCTGGATCAGCGACCGCACGCCGCGCCGGCTCGACATGCTGTCGCTGATGTCGATGTCGGACGCCTTCTTCGGCCGCATCTTCCACGCCAGGCGCGAGCTGGTGCCGTTCGGAACGGTGTCGCTGACGACCTATTTCCACACCGACAGCGAGGAGCTGGCGGCCGAGGACATCACGCGCGTGCTCGCGACGGCCGATTCGAAGATCATGCACAAGAGCTACGCCGACCAGAACGCCGAGCTGTGGTCCCCGAACGGGAGGCTGCTCGCGACGACGACGCAGATCGCGTATTTCAAGGCGTGAGCTCTCTCTCCCCCTCGTCCCGTTCTTGCCGGGGTTCCTAACCCGCCATCCGCCGCCTCAGGCTCTGATAAAACGCCGTCTCGAAATTCATGTAACCGATGAACGAAGTCGGATCGCCGAACGGAAGAATCTGCGTGGCCCAGAACCCGCCGAACCCGTTCTGCCGATCGATCCAATAGAACAGATTGGCAAGGCCCGCCCAGCCGAGAGCGCCAGCGGGACGCCCGGTGGGTGCTTCCTGGTCGTTGATCATGAACGAGAGCGCCCAGGACTTTGATTGGCCCGGGAAGAACTCGGCGTCATTGCACAGCGCAGGGATGACGCCGGTGATCGGTGTCACCTTCTTGTCTCCGAGATGATTCTTCTCCGCCATGCGCACGGTCTCCGCCTTCAGCACGCGGCCATGCTCGCCGGCCCCGTCGTTCAACCACATCCGGATGAAACGCATGTAGTCGCCGACCGTGCCGTAAAGGCCGTGGCCGCCCATCTGCACTTCAGGCTTGGCGGGGAGCTCGAAATCCATCGGCGTCAACGAGCCGTCGGCGCCGCGCGCGTGGATCCCCGCCAGTTTGCTGCGCATGGCGTCGGTCAGCTCGAAGGTCATGCTCTTGATTCCGAGCGGCTCGTAGATGCGCGTATTGAAAACCTCGCCAAGCCGGCGCCCGGCGATGGCCTCGACGATTTGGCCGCACCAATCGAGATTGGTGCCGTAATCCCAACGCTCGCCCGGATCGAACAGCAGCGGCGTCATCAGGCAGGCTTTGGACGCGGTGATGACGCTGGGCTGGCCCTTCTCCTCGGCCAGGCGGTTATAGGTGTGGTTGATGAAGTCGTAGCTGAGCCCGGCGGTATGCGTCATCAGCATCCGCGTGGTGATGTCCCGCTTGGGCGCCCGCAGCATCGGCTCACCCGCGGCATCAAAGCCCTCGATGACCTGGAGCTTGCCGATGTCCGGAGCGTAGCGCTTGGCCGGCGTGTCGAGATCGAGCTTGCCCTCTTCGACGAGTTGCAGCACGGCCGTGCCGGTGATCGCCTTGGTCGTGGAGAAGATGGCGAAGATGCTGTCGGTCGTCATGTCGGCTGGCTGGTCGACACGCCTTTTCCCCGCCGCGCCTTCGTAGATGTTGCGATCGCGGTCCGTCACCATCGCGACGACGCCGGGCACACGCGGCGTGGATGTGACGACACCGTCGAGAACGGCGTCTGCGGCGGCACCGAAATTCGTGCTCATGGTAGTCCTCCCGTTTGGATTGGATGAATTCCGTCGATGCGGCGCCTCGCGAGCACTCAATTCATGGTGAAACCCTGGTAGCCGCCGGCGGCGACCTCGTTGCATTTCTGCCGATAGGCGCCGACGCCCCCGCAGTAGGACAGAACGCGGCGCGGTTTGCCTTCGACGTTCGAGCCCAGGTACCAGGAATTGGTCTTCGCGATCAGCGTCGCATTGGCGATCTCATCGTGATGCGCCACCCATCCGTCTTCGGCATCCTTGGTCGGCTCGACCACCTTCAGGTTCTTCGTACGCACGAACCTGATGCAATCGTCGATCCATTCGACCTGCTGCTGGAGGCAGGTCGTCATGTTGCAGAGCGCAGCCGACGGAGCCAGGGGCACCCCGGTCGTGAACAGGTTCGGATAGCCGTGAACCTGCAAGCCCATCGTGGTGCGGATATCCTTGCTCCAATCCTCCTTCAGCGACCGCCCACCGCGGCCCCTGATATCGATGCGCGTCAACGCGCCGGTTCCGGCGTCGAATCCAGTCGCCAGAACGATGACGTCGAGCTCGTGGATCGTCCCGTCCGCGGTTTGGATACCCGTGGGCGTCACGCGTTCGATCGGATTGGCCTTGACGCTGACGATCTCGACATTGGGGCGATGGAAGGCCTCGAGGAAGTTCTGCTCCAGTGGCACCCGATGCGTCCCGAAACCGTAGTCGGCCGGAATCAAGGCTTCGCACAGCTTCTGATCCTTCAGTCGCTCGCGCATCTTCTCGCGCACGAAGTCCGAGATTTCGGCGTTGACTTCGGCGTCGAAGAACAACTCGGCGAAGGACGAGATCCATAGCTTCAGGGAGCCGTCGTTCCAGCAATCCTCGATCACCTCCCGGCGCCGTTCTGGCGATAGTCCGGCCCAGGCGTGCTCGAAATCGTATTCGAACCCGGTGAAGGTATGCGGCAGGCGCTCCGTGAGGTGCTGGAATTTCGACTTGTAGGCCTCTGCATCTTCGTCGCTGTACTTGGGATTCTTCATCGGAATCATGTATTGCGGCGTGCGAACAAAGACTTTCAAATGACCGACCTGGCCGGCGATCGTCTGGATGACCTGGATGCCGGTTGCGCCGTTGCCGATGACGCCGACGCGCTTGCCGGCAAAGTCGATCGGCTCCCTGGGCCAGCGCGCCGTGTGGAACAACTGCCCTTTGAACGTCTCCTGTCCCGGAAACGACACGTGCGGGGCCGAGAGCATGCCGCAACAGGTGATCAGAAACTGGGTGTCGATCACGTCACCCCCGTCGGTCGTGACCAGCCAGCGCTGTGTGGCTTCGTTGAAATGGGCGCTCTTGACGATCGTCCCGAACTGGATGTCCTTGCGCAGATCGAGGCGGTCGGCGACGTAGTTGAGCCAGCGTTCGATTTCCGGCTGGCCGGGATATTTCTCGCTCCAGCTCCATCCCCTGTAGAGCTCCTCGGAGAACAGATACTGGTAGATGTGGCTCTCTGAATCGAAGCGGGCGCCGGGATACCGATTCCAATACCAGGTGCCGCCCACGCCTGCGCCCGCGTCAATCACTCTGACCTTCAATCCCTGTTCGCGCAGACGGTAGAGCTGATAGAGCCCGGCGACGCCGGCTCCAACAACCACCGCGTCGAATTTCGTCGTTACATGCGCGCCATTGCTTCCATTGGGTTTGGTCGCCGTTTCCGCCATTTTTCCCTCCTAGGTATTTCCAGAGCGCGCGGCCTTTCCCACCCGTCGTGCGGTCGGATGGTGGTGCATCGCGCCATTTGTCGGTCCCGCGAGTGCCTGCGGTTTTTCACCGTTCTTCCGCACTTGCTCGGAACGCGAGGGAGGCTACGAGGCGGGCTGCGTTCCCGGCTTGAACGAAACCGACAATCCTTTGAATGAAGCCGGAGGCCTGCCGAACCGGCGCCGACCTCAGCAGAGCTCGCTTGGCAAATGGCAAATCCGGCCTATGCTGCTGCCTGCCGATCGGCCAATGAGAACGACAAGCAGTCGACCATGCCAAAACTCCAGGGAGGGAGGCTCACGCGATGGGCCAGTTCATCACGATCGAGGAGCTGCCACGCTATGCTCCTGGCGAAATGATGCTGGACAGTTCGGCAGTGGGCAAAGCCGATTTTCGGCTGCGCGTGTTCCGCTATGCGCCATCAGACATCTGGGTGCCGCCGACCCAAGACTTTCTGATCGTGATCTATCGCGAAGGCACCACGGCGATGAAGCGCCGCGTGACCGGATCCTGGAAGCAGGATCGGGTCGGCCGCGGCGTCACGACACTGCTGACGCGGGCCGAAGCCT
Organism: Bradyrhizobium xenonodulans; assembly: GCF_027594865.1. NCBI lineage: Bacteria > Pseudomonadati > Pseudomonadota > Alphaproteobacteria > Hyphomicrobiales > Nitrobacteraceae > Bradyrhizobium > Bradyrhizobium xenonodulans. The sequence continues at coordinate 755,276 of NZ_CP089391.1, read as the reverse complement.
CGAACTGGCGATGGTGCCATGACATCGAGGTCAGTCATTTCTACATCTCGCCTAGTCTCATGGCGAAGACCGCAAGCGAGGCTTTTGACCGAGATGCCGAAGCCGTCGAGCTTCATGATCTGCTCAGGATCGAGGATCCAGTCCTGACCTGGATCGGTGACCAGATGGTACGGGAGGTTTCCGCAGGAGGTCCGGGCGGCCGGCTCTGCTACGACGCCATGGCACTTCAGGCGAGCGTCCACATCCTGCGAAAATATGCCTCAGTGCAGTTCAAGCTGCCCTGTGCGCAAGGGCGCTTCAGGCCGGCGCATGCACGGATGATCGAAGACTATATCGAGCAGAACATCTTCCGGAATATCACGCTCGACGAACTGGCCAGCATCTGCCACTGCACGCCGGTGCAGTTCACCCGCAAGTTCCAGGTGCATTATGGCATGCGCCCGCACGCCTACGTCCTCACCCGCAAGGTGAAGCGCGCCTGCGAATATCTGCGCAAGGACCGCCTTGCCCTGAAGGAGATCGCCCTGTTGAGCGGATTCTCCGACCAGAGCCATCTCAACCGGATCTTTCGCAGGCACATGAGTGCGACTCCAGCAGAATATCGCAAGCAATGCACCGGCTAGCTAGACCCCTCATCTTGAGGTGGGAGCGCGCGGCGCGATCGCGCCGCGTACGAGCCTCGAAGGATGAACGGCCGCCCTTCGAGGGCCGCTGAAGAAGCGGCCACCTCAGGATGGCGGCGAGAGATCGAAGCTAGGCAGCCTGACGATGCTCAGGCCGCAAAAGAAAGGGCGGCTGATCAAGCCGCCCTTCTGCGTCAATCACGTCTTGCGAAAACTTACTCCGCCGCCAGCTTCACGTCCGGCGCGGCGGCGCGCACCTCGGCGTCGACCTGGGCTTCGAACTTGGCGAAGTTCTTCTGGAACATGCCGACCAGCGCGCGGGCGGTCTTGTCGAACTCGTCCTTGTCCTTCCAGGTGTTGACCGGATTGAGGATTTCGCTCGGCACGCCCGGCAGCGCGGTCGGGACCGCGAAGCCGAAATACTTGTCGGTGCGGAATTCGACGTTGCGAAGCGAGCCGTCGAGCGCGGCGGTGAGCAGCGCGCGCGTCACCTTGATCGGCATGCGCGAACCCGTGCCGTACTTGCCGCCGGTCCAGCCGGTGTTGACCAGCCAGCAATCGACATTGTGCTGGGCGATGAGGTCGCGCAACATGTTGCCGTAGACGGACGGGTCGAGCGGCAGGAAGGGCGAGCCGAAGCAGGTCGAGAATTCCGGCTGCGGCTCGTTGCCGAGACCGCGCTCGGTGCCCGCGACCTTGGCCGTGTAGCCGGACAGGAAGTGATACATCGCCTGCGCCGGCGAGAGCTTTGCGATCGGCGGCAAGACGCCGAAGGCGTCAGCCGCGAGCATCACGACGTTCTTCGGCTGCGGGGCGCGGCCAGTGCGGGAAGCGTTCGGGATGAAGTCGAGCGGGTACGCAGAGCGCGTGTTCTCGGTCTTGGAGCCGTCGTCGAAATCCACCACGCGGGTGTCTTCGTCGAGCACGCAGTTCTCGAGCACGGCGCCGAAGCGCGTCGAGGCCGCGTAGATCTCGGGCTCGGCTTCCTGCGACAGCTTGATGCACTTGGCGTAGCAGCCGCCTTCGAAGTTGAAGACGCCGTTCGGGCCCCAGCCGTGCTCATCGTCACCGATCAGCGTGCGGTTGGGATCGGCCGACAGCGTGGTCTTGCCGGTGCCGGATAGCCCGAAGAAGATCGCGGTATCACCCTTGGCGCCGACATTGGCCGAGCAATGCATCGGCATCACGCCGCGCTCGGGCAGGTAATAGTTGAGCGTGGTGAAGACCGACTTCTTCATCTCGCCGGCATAATAAGACCCGCCGATCAGGACGATCTTGCGGGCGAAATCGATCGCGACGACGTTCTCCGACTTGCAGCCGTGGCGTTTGGGATCGGCGCGGAAGCTCGGCATGTCGATGATGGTGAGCTCCGGCGTGAAGCTCGATAGCTCGACCGCCTCGGGGCGGATCAGCAGCGTGCGAATGAACAGCGAGTGCCAGGCGAGCTCGGTGAAGACGCGGGTCTTGATCCGGTAGGCCGGATCGGCGCCGCCATAGAGGTCCTGCGCGAACAGGCTCTTGCCTTCGGCGTGCTTGAGAAAGTCCTGATAGAGCGCCTCGAACTGCTCTGCGGTGATCGACTGGTTGCCGGCCCACCACATCTTCTTGTCGGTGGTGGCGTCACGCACCGTGAACTTGTCCTTCGGGCTGCGGCCTGTGAACTCGCCGGTGTCGGCGCAGAGCGCGCCGTCGGCAGAGAGCACCGCCTCGCCCGCGGAGAGCGCGTATTGATAGAGTTGCGGCGCACCGAGGTTCCAGTGAACCTGCTTGAGATTCTTTAAGCCGAATTTGTCGGCGCCGAAGGCACCGTTGCGCACGCCCGTCTCTTGCACGAAAAAATCCTCCTAGACCCCGCGACACTCAGCGCGACCAAACTATGGCGCCGCCGCGGTCACCGTGAATTACAGGCCGTCCGGCCTCGGCTGGACGACCTAATAATGGTGAACGCTGGCGTTGCCAAGCCGATCCCGCAGGATTTGGTTTATTCAAGGACCGCGCCAAACGTCGCGCATGTCAGCCTTGAGCGCGCGCATCGAAAAATCACGAATGATCGCGCAACCAAACGCATGTTTCGGCGTTTCCTAGGGTTATTGCGACGCACAATCCGCGCGGCGGTTTATCGTACCTCTCCTTCACCGATCAGCGCGAACGGCCCCCACATCGCGGGATAGGCATTGCGCGGTGACGAGGTGTCATCAACGTAGGTTAACATCGCGCGGCGCAAAGCTTCGGCACGGCCGATTTTTGGTTGGTTTTTGAGCAGCTCGAAAGTCGAAATGGTCAAGCGGGTGGCAGCTTCCGAATCCACTGCCCAATGCGAGACCAGCAGCGCGCGTGCGCCGGCATAGAAGAACGAGCGCGCCAGTCCCGACAACGCCTCCGCGCCAGGCTTGTCACCCGCGATGGTGTTGCAGGCCGACAGCACAACCCAATCCGCATTGAGCTTGAGCTGGGCAACTTCGCTTGCCGTGAGCAGGCCGTCATCGAACTCCGTGGGCTGATCGGGAATGGAGAGCGCGAGCGACGGCTCGCCCAGTCCCTTGATATCGCCGGCAACGAGGCCGTGCGTGGCAAAGTAGATGATGCTGTATTGAGCAAGCGCTGCACGCTTCAGCGTCGTTTCGCTGGCATCGCGGCCGAGATGAATATCGGCGTCAGCCGCGCCGACGTCCTTCGCCACCGCGTTCAGCTCGTCAGCCGTATCGGGCAGTTGCGGCAGCGCCTGCGCAAGCCGCGCGCGATCGACGCCAGCACCGCGCCAGAAATCGCTATAGGCGATGGTGGCGATGTTGCGCGCCGCGACCTTGCCGTTTGCGGCGCGACGATCGCCCGGCCCTTCCAGCGCAGGATTGAACACGGGGTCGCCAAAGCCGGTCATCGGCTTCACGCCGTGATCCCGGCGTGCGAATGCACGCAGCGATTTCAGGCTGACCACCGAGGGCAGCACCGAGACGGCCTGACGCCGCAGCAGCCAGGCGGCGCTGCGATAACCTTCGAGCGTGTCCGGGATCGCAGCCTGCGGCGCCTCCGTGACCAGCAGATGAAACGGCAATGCGGTGAGCGCAGCCGACGGCACCACCAGCAGATTGCGCTTGTCCTTCGTCAGCGCCTCGACCGGGCCGAGCAGCGCGACATAGAGCTCGTTGGCGAGCGCAAGATCGAACAATCCTGATTTGCCGGAGGCATCGCGCGCCTTGCCGACGTCGAGCCCCTTGCGGAACGCAACCACCTTCTGCGCCAGCGCGTCGGCACCGAGCGGAATCGCCTTCCAGTCGACACCCTCGCGCGTGATCGCGATGACATAGCTCTGCTTGTCGACGACGGAATAGAGCACCATCGCCTCATCAGTCGACAGCAGCGGCTGGATATCTTTCGCGACCAGCGGCAGCGGGTTGGAGAGCGAGGCATAGTCGGGAAACTCCACCGCGAGCGCCTTCTGCAAGCCCGTGCGCTCGTTCGCGATCGCCGCAATCCGCGCGCGGCTGCGCTGCTCGGCGGTGAGGTCGCGCTGGGCCGATTGCTTCGACACCGCGGTGATGATCGCCTTGTCGAGCGCCTCGGATTCGGCGGCGAGATCCTGGTCCTTGCGCACGAGCTCGGCGAGCCTGTCGCTGCCGGCGGCGAGCCGCACCGCGAGCTTGTTCACGGCGGATGCGGCGGAAGATTGCGTGCCGCGCTGGATCGCGGCGAGTGCCTCGTCGAGCGCCTTGTCGTCGGGCAGGAGATGTTGCTGCCGCGCGGAAAACAGGACCGGCAGCACCACGCGCAGCTGCGCGCGACCGCCGCGAAGCGTCCGCTCCGCCAGCGGCAGCGCATCGGCGGTGCGGCCGGAGACGTAGAGGAAATTGGCGAGATTGCTGGTCGAGGTCACCGCGTCAGGATGATCCGGCCCCAGCGCGCGCTCGCGGATCGCCAGCGCACGGCGGTAGAGCGGCTCGGCATCGGCATAGCGCTGTTGGTGCTCATAGAGCCCGGCGAGATTGTTCAGCGAGCGTGCGACGTCGGGATGATCGGCTCCAAGCACCTTTTCGCGGATCGCGAGCGAGCGCTTGATCGGCGCTTCCGCATCCGCACCGCGGTTGAGGTCGCGATCGACCTGACCGATGTTGTTCAGGACCGTGGCGACCGCGGGATGCTCGGGCCCGGCGGCCTTCTGATAGATCGCGAGCGCGCGCCGGAACAGCGGCTCGGCCTCGGCCTGCCGTTCCTGCTTGACGTAGAGCGTGGCGAGATTGTTGAGGGCACGGCCGACATCGGGATGCTCGCGCGACAGGCCCTTTTCGCTCACGGCCAGCGCACGCTTGAACAGCGGCTCGGCTTCAGCGAAGCGGCCCTGCCTCTGATAGAGCGCGGCGAGATTGGTCAGTTCGGCCGAAATCAGCGGCGTTTCGAGACCGAGCGCTTTTTCCATCAGCGCAATGGCGCGCTTGTAAAGCGGCTCCGCCAGATCGTCCCGGCCCTGGCCGGCATGGACCTGACCGAGATTGTTCAGCGCGGCGGCGAGCTCGCGGCCGTTGTCCTTCTCCAGGCTCGCCACCATCGCCTGCGCGAGCGGAAGCGCCTCCGAATACTTGCCAGCGGTCATGAGCGCGTTGATCCGCGCGCTCTCCGCGGCGAGACCTTTCTGGGCAAACCCAGACGTGACAAGCGATGCGGTCATCGCGAGCGCCAGACTCGCACCCAGCGTCAGTCTATTCCATCTTGCCATGAACGCCCTCGCCGCCGCCTTCGGACCGATTACGGTTTTGGGTCGCAGCGGTAGGCCGCAGCGTTCAAATGTTTGCGCGCTAGTCCACCTTCGTGCGTGCTTCGCCAGCGAGACGGACCAGCATCTTGCGCAGCGCCGTGCCACTGGTCACGCGCTCCGGGAAGTCCAGCCGCAGCGCGGTCTGGCCGTCCTGCATGTCGAGGCCTTCGGGGTCGCAGCCGGTGCAGCGCCAGTCGCCCTCCGCCGCGCCGAGGAGCTTTGTTGCATAGAGTCCCATGGCGTCGCGGTGGTCGGCATTCATGTGCGCGACCGCCCCCTCCTCCGCCGCCAGCAAATCCTCGGCGCCGGTGAGGTCGGTGAGGAACTGCTGGGGCTTGAGGTCGACGATCCGGCCGAAGCCGGCGACCAGATGGGTTCCCGTCGGCCGCACTCGAAAAAAGGAAAAATCATTAAATGAAACAAAGGCTTCTGCGGACGAATGGGCATTGAGATACCGTCGCTGGAGCAGATCCTTGTCTGCCTCGGCCTGTTCCGCCCTACCGGACAGCATGATCCGGGCCCCCTCCAGTGGATCGCCGGCCGCGCGCTCGTCCAGCATCAGCGAGACCCGGCTGTCGGCCACAATATTCATGGTGTGCACGGCAAGGCCTGAGATCAGCAGGATTGGCGAGCCGTCGGGATGGCTGGCCAGATTGACCAGGGAACAATAGGGGTCGCCGCTGCCGGCCATCAGCGTCGCCAAGGCCCCCTGGCGCGAGCGCCTGAGCAGCGATTTGGCAAGCTTTCCGGGGTCGAAATCGGGGGTCGGTTGCATCGGCTTTCTCGGGTCAGGTGGTTGCAAGAGGGGTCATATTTCGGGTAAACGGGGGTCAGGTTATGGGTCGAAACGCGGCGAATCTGCCGTGTTTCGTGGAACTTGGTCACACTTCAGCCCAGCTTGCATTGCTCGGTGACAAGGTTCGAACGCCAACTTCGGCACCCATGTATGCGGCGCATCAGTGGATTGCTCGCCGTTTCAAGCCACGACCCAAACGGAAAGCAGAAAGCAGAGGCTCATGCCCACAATCGCTTTGGTCGACGACGACCGCAACATTCTCACATCCGTCTCGATCGCGCTGGAAGCCGAAGGCTACCGCATCATGACCTACACCGACGGCGCCTCCGCGCTTGACGGTTTCCGCACCACCCAGCCCGACCTTGCCATCCTCGACATCAAGATGCCGCGCATGGACGGCATGGAGACGCTGCGCCGTCTCAGGCAGAAGTCCGACCTGCCGGTGATCTTCCTGACCTCCAAGGACGAAGAGATCGACGAACTGTTCGGCCTCAAGATGGGCGCCGACGACTTCATCCGCAAACCGTTCTCGCAACGCCTGCTGGTCGAGCGCGTCAAGGCGGTGCTGCGCCGCTCGGCGCCGAAGGACCCGACCGTCGCGCCGAAGGAGAACGACGCCAAGGCGCTCGACCGCGGCCTGCTGCGCATGGATCCGGAACGGCATACCTGCACCTGGAAGAACGAGCCGGTGACGCTGACCGTCACCGAATTCCTGATCCTCCAGGCGCTCGCGACCCGGCCCGGCGTGGTGAAGAGCCGCAACGCGCTGATGGACGCCGCCTATGACGACCAGGTCTATGTCGACGACCGCACCATCGACAGCCACATCAAGCGGCTGCGCAAGAAGTTCAAGGTGGTCGACAACGAGTTCGAGATGATCGAGACGCTCTATGGCGTCGGCTACCGCTTCAAGGAAGCCTGAGGCGGCAGACGCCTTCACGAAAGACTGAGATCATCGCCGGTTCTGATTCCATCAGGGCCGCGATGGTTTTAGGATGCGGGGACCCTTTCGCACGAGATGTCCTAACGCGGGCGTAAGCATTGCTTGACCGAACGCAGCCTGACGAGAACCAGAACGCCGGTGCTATCGCGCCCGACGGCGTTCCGGAGCACGTTGCCGAGGACAAGCCGGCGACGCAGGGTTGGCGGCCGCTGTCCTGGCTGACGCGCGCCGGTCAGTATTTCTTCGCGCTCTCCTTCTCGAGCCTGACCCGCCGCATCGTCTCGCTCAACCTCGCCGGCCTCGTCGCGCTGGTCGCGAGCATTCTCTATCTCTCGCAGTTCCGCGCCGGCCTGATCGACGCCCGCGCGCAGAGCCTGCTGGTGCAGGCCGAGATCATCGCCGGTGCAATCGGCGCGTCGGCGACCGTGCAGACCAACGCGATCACGGTCGATCCCGACCGGCTGCTCGATCTGAAGCTGGGCGACAGCTACGGCGAATCCGACGATTATTCGGCGCTGAACTTCCCGATCAGCCCGGAGCGCGTGGCGCCCGTGCTGCGCACGCTGATCTCGCCGACCAAGACCCGCGCGCGGATCTTCGACCCCAACGGGACGGTGCTGCTCGACAGCCGCGACCTCGAAAACGTGCTGATCTTCCCGTTGCCGCCGCCATCGTCGAAGCCCGGCGTGATCGAGCGCGGCCTGACCTCGGTGCGCCTCTGGATCAACCGCGGCGACCTGCCGCTGTATCGCGAGCTTGGACGCGAGAACGGCAATGGCTATGCCGAAGTCGCCGATGCACTTCAGGGCCAGAAGCGTTCGATGGTGCGGGTCAATGCGCGCGGCGAGGTGATCGTCTCGGTCGCAGTGCCCGTGCTGCGCTCCCGCGCCATTCACGGCGCACTGATGCTGTCCACCCAGGGCGACGACATCGACCAGATGGTCACGGCCGAGCGGCTCGCAATCCTGAAGGTCGGCGGCGTCGCCGCCACGGTCATGATCATGCTGTCACTGCTGCTGGCGAGCACGATCGCGGGGCCTGTGCGCCGGCTCGCCGACAGCGCCGAGCGCGTCCGCCGCCGCATCAAGGCCCGCATCGAGATTCCCGACTTCACCCGCCGCCGCGACGAGATCGGCCATCTCTCCGGCGCGCTGCGCGACATGACCAGCGCGCTCTACAGCCGCATCGAGGCGATCGAGATGTTCGCCGCCGACGTCGCGCATGAACTGAAGAACCCGCTGACCTCGCTACGCTCCGCGGTCGAGACGCTGCCGCTGGCGCGCAACGAGACCAGCCGCGCGCGCCTGCTCGAGGTGATCGAGCACGACGTCAAGCGGCTCGACCGCCTCATCTCCGACATCTCCGACGCCAGCCGGCTCGACGCCGAACTGCAGCGCCAGGATGCGGTCCCGGTCGATTTGCGCCGCCTGCTGACGACGCTGGTGTCCGTCGCCAACGAAACCAAGCTCGGCCATGACGTCGCGGTCGAGACGCGTTTCGAGGGTCGCAGCCCGACCGATACGTTCGCCGTGACCGGCCACGATTCACGGCTTGGGCAGGTGGTCTCCAACCTGCTCGCCAACGCGCAATCGTTCTCGGAAGCCGGCAGCAAGGTGCGCCTGACCTGCCGCCGCGTCCGCTCCGAGATCGAGATCGTGGTCGACGACGACGGCCCCGGCATCCGCGACGACGCGCTGGAGCGGATCTTCGAGCGCTTCTACACGGACCGTCCGCACCAGGGCTTTGGCCAGAACTCCGGCCTCGGCCTGTCGATCTCAAAGCAGATCATCGATGCCCATGGCGGACGCATCTGGGCCGAGAACCGCGCAGGCCCGCCGGACGATGAAGGCGTCCCGACGGTATCAGGCGCGCGCTTCGTGGTGAGGCTGCCGGCGCTATGAGCGACGGTGGCCCCAGCGTTCACGCCTCCGCCGTCAAGATCGGGACTTTTGCGGTGCTGATCCGCGGGCCCTCGGGCTCCGGCAAGTCGCGCCTTGCCTTCGATTTGATCATGGCGGGGCGATCAGGCGTGGTTGAAAGGGCCGTTCTGGTCGGTGATGACCGTGTCCATCTGGCGACAGTCGGCGATGAAATTCAGGTCCGTCCGGCTCCCACACTGACCGGCCTGATCGAGATCCGGGGCCTCGGAATCCGCCGCTGCGACTTCGTGGAGCATGCGACCGTCGGCCTCGTGGTCGATCTGGACGCAGCCGACGCGGAACGCCTGCCTGCGACAGAAACGCTGAAAACAAGCATTTACGGTGTCGAAATACCTAGAATCCCGGTTAGCCGCGGCTATTCACCCCTCCCATTGGTTGTCGCGGCCTTGACCACTACCAAGAGTTCATCTTTGGGTTAACCCTTCAGGCGATTGTTTGAAGGGAAATGGTAACCATATGAACCCCACTATCGCGACCGAATAGACCGGCGCAGCTCCCCTCATACATCCGTATAGATTCAGGGAGATACGCAACATCCCCTCTTGCGCGGGGGCTCTGGATGGTCAAAGTGGCGCGTTCGTGCGGTGCACCAAAAGCGCCCGCGAGGAGTTTTCCGATGATTGGTCTAGTACTTGTGACCCACGGGCGCCTTGCCGACGAATTCAAGGCAGCGCTTGAACATGTCATGGGCCCACAAAAGCAAATCGAAGCGATCACGATCGGCGCCGAAGATGATTCCGATCTCTGCCGAAGCGACATCATCGAGGCGGTTAACCGCGTCGATTCCGGCGATGGCGTTGCGATCCTCACCGACATGTTCGGCGGCACGCCGTCGAACCTCGCAATATCCTGCATGAGCCGGCCCAAGGTCGAAGTCCTCGCGGGCATCAACCTTCCCATGCTGGTGAAGCTTGCCAAGGTGCGCGAGGAGCGTCCGCTGCCCGACGCGATCGCCATGGCCCAGGAAGCAGGCCGCAAATACGTCACCATCGCCAGCCGCGTGCTCGCCGGCAAATGAGCGACGAGGCGTCACAAGCGGGGACAGGCGTGCCCGCGGGCGCGATTTCCAAAGAGCTTCTGATCATCAACAAGCGCGGCCTGCATGCGCGCGCCTCCGCGAAATTCGTCCAGGCCGTCGAGCGCTTCAACGCGCAGGTGTGGGTGACGCGTGGCGGCGAGACCGTCGGCGGCACCTCGATCATGGGCCTGATGATGCTCGCGGCAGGACCGGGGACGACGATCACCGTCGCGGCCGCCGGCGATGATGCGGACGCCGCGCTCGCGGCGATTACCGAGCTCGTCGAGAGCAAGTTCAACGAGGAAGGGGTCTGAGCCACGCGCTCGGTCCCGCAGGGTGGACAGAGGCGCGACGCGCCGTGCCCACCAACTTTCTACAATCGTGAGACGTGGCGGGCACGCTACGCTTTGCCCACCCTACGAGACCTGCGCCGCCGCAATCACTTCACCGGCGGCGCGATGTAGATATTCCAGCTCATCGACGGGCCGGCCTTGCCGTGGGTGAAGCGGCGCGTCGTCATGACGATGCGCTCGGCATTCGGCGCAACCTCGGACACCCATTTCTCGAACGCCGGCAAGCGGCCGTCGGTCGGATCGAACACGCCGATGAAGCCATATTTTTTGGCGTCATCGCGCGAGGTCAGGCCGGAATCCCAGGCCTCTAACGGCATCAGTGCCGCCGGATGATCCGGGCTGTAGAACACCATCGGCTGGATCGACTCCATGGTGCCGGCGACGACCGCCCAGCGCGAGCCGAAGCGCGTGTGCCAGGCCTGCGTCAATTCGTGCGCAAGCTCCGAGCGCGCGCCATAAGTCGCGGTGTTGCCGGCATTGGCGGCCATCTCGCGCGCGGCGATCCAGGGTGAGGCGGCAAGCGTGGCAACGCTGAGCACAAGCCAGATCGCGACGATGTTGAACAGCACCGCGCTCTGCACCCGCAGCGCGGGGATTGCGACCAGCGCCAAGGGCGCCAGGAAGAACAGCGAGATGCCCCAATCGGTCTTCATGTAGATGCTGAAGACCAGCGCGCCGAGCGGCGGCCCGACCGCGACGATGATCTGGACGATCCAGATATTCAGCGCCTGCGCGACATTGACGCCCGGATTGGCGCCGCGCGCCCAGGCCCGCGTGACGATGCGCAACGGCGCGCGCAGCAGCAGCGTGAACCAGGGCGGCACCAGCGCCATCGCAAGCGCGGCCAGCGCCACCGGCAGCGCCAGCAGCGCGATATTATGCAAGGCGTAGCCGGCCACGAGCTGATGCACGAGGCCGGCATCCTCGAGGCTGTAGGTGTCGCCGGCATAGGCCAGCGGCACGAAATGCGCCTCTGCCAGCCAGACGACATGCGGGATCATCGCCACCGCCATCGTCACAATCGCAACCCATGGCGCCGGCGACAGCAGGAAGCGCAGCCGCTCCGGATGGATCAGCGCGGCAAGGCCGATCGCGCCAATCATGGTCAGCACCCAATATTTGGTCATCAGTGCCAGCGCGCCGGCGAGCCCGAACCAGATGCCTGATAGCCAGCTCCGCTTCTCGAACGCGTTGAGAAAAGCGAGCACGAGCAGCGGCAAGGTGACGAGCTGGAGCAAGTCCGGGTTGTACTTGAAACCCTTGAAATTGAAGATCGGGTAGAGCGCGACCATCACCACGACCAGGAACGCCCGCCGTGCGTCCACCACGCGCAAGCTCAACAGCCAGCAGATCACCATGCCGACGCCGATGGTCGCCATCGCCAGCGCATAGGTCGCCCAGTCCGTCGCCGGGAACACTGTGAACCAGAGGCCGGCGACCCAGCCCGACAGAGGCGGGTGCTTGCCATAGCCCCACAGGAATTTCTGGCCCCAGCCATAGGCTTCTGCGACGTCCATGTGAACGTCCTGCGCCGCCTTCAGATTGATCAGGATGAAGGTCCAGAGCACCGCGTGCAGGATGGCGAGCTGGATCACCAGCCAGAGGCGCGCCTCGGGGCGGGTCGCGCAGGCGACCAGCCAGGCCCGGAAGCGGTTGGGGCTCAAGCGGGTCTTCGCCCGTGCGCTGGCAGATGGCAATGAGGTGGTCGACATGGGGCGTTGCGTAGCGCGTTTTGGGCCCGCGTGGAATCAGCTTGGCGTGAACAAAGGCCCTGAAAATACAGCAATATGGTTGCCGCACGGGGATGTGAGTGGTATCCCGCGCCCATGACGACCGTCCCCATTTCGAACATCCGCAATTTCTCCATCGTCGCCCATATCGACCATGGCAAATCGACGCTGGCCGACCGTCTGATCCAGATGACCGGCGGCCTCTCCGACCGCGAAATGGCGGGCAAGGAGCAGGTGCTCGATTCCATGGACATCGAGCGCGAGCGCGGCATCACCATCAAGGCGCAGACGGTCCGCCTTGCGTACAAAGCCAAGGACGGCAAGGACTACGTCTTCAACCTGATGGACACGCCCGGCCATGTCGACTTCGCCTACGAAGTCTCGCGGTCGCTGGCGGCGTGCGAGGGTTCCCTGCTGGTGGTCGACGCCAGCCAGGGCGTCGAAGCGCAGACGCTCGCCAACGTCTACCAGGCGCTCGACAACAATCACGAGATCGTCCCGGTCCTGAACAAGGTCGATCTTCCCGCGGCCGAGCCCGAGAAGATCAAGCAGCAGATCGAGGACGTCATCGGCATCGACGCTTCGGACGCCGTGATGATCTCGGCCAAGACCGGCCTCGGCGTTCCGGACGTGCTGGAAGCCATCGTCACCCGCCTGCCGCCGCCGAAGGGCGACCGCGATGCGACGCTGAAGGCGCTGCTGGTCGACAGCTGGTACGATGTCTATCTCGGCGTCGTCGTGCTGATCCGCGTCGTCGACGGCGTCATGAAGAAGGGCAGCCGCGTTCGCATGATGGGCACGGGTGCGGCCTACGACGTCGAGCGCGTCGGCTTCTTCACGCCGAAGATGACACAGGTCGAGGAGCTCGGCCCCGGCGAGATCGGCTTCATCACCGCCGCGATCAAGGAAGTCGCCGACACCCGCGTCGGCGACACCATCACCGACGACAGGAAGCCTGTCACCGACATGTTGCCGGGCTTCAAGCCGGCGATCCCCGTGGTGTTCTGCGGCCTGTTCCCGGTCGACGCCGACGACTTCGAAACGCTGCGCGGCGCCATGGGCAAGCTGCGCCTCAACGACGCCAGCTTCTCGTTCGAGATGGAGACCTCGGCTGCGCTGGGCTTCGGCTTCCGCTGCGGCTTCCTCGGCCTGCTGCACCTCGAGATCATCCAGGAGCGGCTGTCGCGCGAGTTCGATCTCAACCTGATCGCGACCGCGCCGAGCGTCATCTACAAGATGAAGCTGAACGACGGCTCCGAGATCGAGATTCACAATCCCGTCGACATGCCCGACGTGGTCAAGATCGCCGAGATCGAGGAGCCCTGGATCGAGGCGACGATCATGACGCCCGACGAATATCTCGGCAGCGTGCTGAAGCTGTGCCAGGACCGCCGCGGCTCGCAGAAGGAGCTGACCTATGTCGGCTCGCGCGCGATGGTGAAATACGATCTGCCGCTCAACGAGGTCGTGTTCGACTTCTACGACCGGCTGAAGTCGGTCTCCAAGGGCTACGCCTCGTTCGACTATCATCTCACCGACTACAAGCCGGCCGACCTCGTCAAGATGCAGATCCTGGTCAATGCCGAGCCGGTCGACGCGCTCTCCATGCTGGTCCACCGCACCCGCGCCGAGGGGCGCGGCCGCGCCATGGTCGAGAAGATGAAGGAGCTGATCCCGCCGCACATGTTCCAGATCCCGATCCAGGCGGCGATCGGCGGCAAGGTGATCGCGCGCGAAACCGTCCGCGCCCTGCGCAAGGACGTCACCGCCAAGTGCTACGGCGGCGACATCACGCGTAAGCGCAAACTTCTGGAGAAGCAGAAGGAAGGCAAGAAGAAGATGCGGCAGTTCGGCAAGGTCGACATCCCGCAGGAAGCCTTCATCGCCGCGCTGAAGGTGGATAGCTGAGGCGACCCCCGGGACGAGCCGGCCCCGTCTCCGCGGCCGGCAAACAAAAACTGCGAAAACAACCCCATGCACAGTAGACGGGGGCTTGTTTCGATTGAGGTTTTTCGCCTTTTACGAAACCTGTTTGCTCCGTCGGGCAAAACAGGGGTATGGTGGCAGCATCGCAGGGTGTGTGATGCAGGCGTCCACGTCCGATCCGTAAGCGATCACGACCTCTGCTTCGCCTCGACGTATCGCGCGAAATTGTCGAGGATCGCCTGCCAGCCGCCTTGCTGCTGCTCGACCGAGTGCGTCGCTTCGGCATCGAAGACGACGCGGACGACAATGCCCTTCGGGACGGGCACGAACTCGACCTCGGCCTTTCGATCGCCGAACGCGTATTCGATCCGCTTGTGTTCCACGATCTTGGTGTAGGTGCCGGCGAAGTCAAAGCCCATGCTGCCGTCCTTGGCTTCCATCCGGGACGAGAAGGCGCCGCCTTCCCGCAGGTCGACCGTCGCCTTGGTCGTATGCCAGTCGTCGGACGCCGCATTCCACTTCACGATGTCGGCAGGCGTCGTATAGGCATGCCAGACCTGATCGATGGGGGCTGCGACGCTGGTTTCGACGGTGATTCTCATGGGCATTGCTCCAGTTCAATTCTTGCAGTCGAGGTGACGCATCACGTCCCGTGTGCCGGGCATCCGCGGCACGTCCGGGAATTGTAAACCAAGGACGATCGAAACCCGTCGGCGCCGACATGGTCGTCGTGAATATCTGCGATTAAGGCGCCGTCAGGTCCTCATTGCCCGAGCTGTTGAAGCACGGCGAACCACAACGCGAGCGGCTCCCTGAGGGCGCCCGGCTCGGACGGCTTTTGGCGAACCGCGGTGTGCACCATGACGAGCTTGGAGGCCGGATCGACCAGGATGACCTGACCGCGGATGCCGAGCAGCGCAAATCTGCGCGGCTCGCCAGGCAGGAGCCACACCTGATAGCCGTAGCCGAAATAGGATGTGGCCACGCCCGGAGCGAGATGGCCATCGCCTGGTCTGACGGTCGTGGCATCGAGCAGCCACTGCCGGGGGATCAACTGGCGACCTTCCCAGGCGCCGTCATGTGCGAGCAACCGGGCCAGGCGCGCATAATCACGCAAGGTCGCGTTGAAGCAGCAAAAGCCAATCTCTTGCCCGGTACCGTCGATCGCCCACGACGCATCCGCTTCGGTGCCGATGGGATCCCAGATCCGGTCGTGGAGATAGTCCGCAACCGGCATGCCCGTGGCGGCGCGCAGGACCAGGCCGAGGATTTCGGTTTCAACGCTGGCATAGTGCCATCTGGTCCCCGGCGGCGCGGTCCGGTTGTTGAATTGCGCAACGATGGCCGCGGGATCTTTCGGCCCGTCGACGAACAGGGCCCGCCCGAGCCGGGCGATGTCGTCCTGCCCGTCATAGACTTCCGAGAATTCGACGCCGGAAGACATGTTCAGCAGGGCGCGGATGGATGTGCTTCCATATTCCGTTCCCGCAAGGCCGGAGACGTAGGTTGAGACAGGGTCGTCGATCGATTTGATCCGTCCCTCCGAGACCGCGATCCCGACCAGCATGGCCACCAGCGTCTTCGCCATGGACTGCGAGAGAAAGCGGTCCTGGTCGGTCCGCGCATATTGATAGTGCTCGTACAGGATGGTGTCGTCCCTGGCGATCAGGAGTCCCGTCACCGCGTTGCGCTTGAGATAGTCCGCGATGCTCAGCCGTTGGTTGTCGAAACTATAGGCGATCGATGGCTCCGGCGCGCGTTTGAATTGCCAGGGCGCCGTCGCGCGACCGACCGGGCGCGAAGGGTAGAGCTCGCCGAAATGGCTGTAGACCCCGACCAGCTTGTCCACCTGGGTCGCCGTCCCCCGCGCGCCGACCGGATAGCCATACGCCGCGCCGTAGAGTTCGGCATCCGGGCCGCTATCCGAAAAGACCGGCCCCGGCTCGCGGGGAGAGCTTCGGCCGTCCTGTGCGTATGCTGGAGGTGCCGAGACCACGGCGGCGAAAATGACAGGCATGAAAAGCCAGCGGCAACCGCGCGGCCTGCAGAGTGCGTCCCATGTCATTGCACTTGCCTCCTCACACGTTCCTGTGTGTGTGTGCGCTTATGAGAGCAACCTCGCAGGCCGGTGACGAGACGCATGCTATCATGATGGGTAGACGATGTCAGCGTGCGCCCAGCCCGCCTTGCCCTCCGCCGGCATCTGGGTCACCATCCCTCCTGCGCACGATCAACAAAACCAAAAGCGCTGAGGAAACGCATGAGCAAGCCGTCACGCTTCGACTATGGCTGGGTCGTTGTCGCCGCGGGCGCGCTGATGACCTGCGTCGGCTTCGGCACGATGCTGTCGCTCGCGGTGTTTCTGCAACCGATCTCGGAAGCGATGGGGTGGTCGCGGGCCGGCGTGTCGGCGGCGGCGACGCTGGATTTTCTTTGCATGGGCGTTGCCGCATTCTTGTGGGGCACGCTGTCGGACCGGTTTGGCACCCGCATCGTGGTCCTCTCGGGAAGCGTTCTGCTGGGGCTTGGCCTCGTCACCGCGAGCCAGGCGGCCAGCTTGTGGCAGTTCCAGCTTTGCTTCGGCGTGCTGATCGGCATTGCCGCCGGCAGTTTTTACGCGCCGATGATGGCGCTCGCGAGCGCATGGATCGACAAGAACCGCAGCCTTGCAGTGGCGCTGGTGTCCGCGGGCATGGGCGTGTCGCCGGTGACGATCGCGCCGACCGCGAGCTGGCTGATCACGGCGTATGACTGGCGCACCGCGATGCTGGTGATCGGCTGTGCTGCGTGGGCGCTGCTGATCCCGGCCTGCTTTCTGGTGCGTCCGGCACCGGCTGCGGCGGGCTCCGCAAGCGCGGACGCGGCGCCGGATGTCGAGCTGACCGCGGCGCAAGCGCTGCGCACGCCGCAATTCATCGCACTCGCCGCGGCGCATTTCGCCTGCTGCGCCGCGCATTCCGGCCCGATCTTCCACATGGTGTCCTATGCGATGGTGTGCGGCATCGCCCCGCTCACAGCAGTGACGGTCTACAGCGTCGCCGGCGTCTCAGGGCTCGGCGGACGTCTGCTGCTGGGCGCGGCTGCCGATCGCATCGGTGCCAAGCCGGTGCTGGTCGGTGGCCTCCTCGTGCAGGCCATGTGCATCGCGACCTATCTGGCAGTAGCCCAGCTCGGCGAGTTCTACGCGCTCTCGGTCGTGTTCGGCCTCGCCTATGGCGGCGTGATGCCGCTCTATGCGGTGCTGGTCCGCGAATATTTTGGCGCGCGCATCATGGGCACCGTGTTCGGCGCGGTCTCGGCGTTTGCGAGCCTCGGCATGGCACTCGGCCCGTGGGCCGGCGGGCTCGTGTTCGACAGTTTCCAGCAATATACCTGGCTGCACGCCGGCTCCTTCGCGATCGGGCTTGCCGCCGTCGCGGTGGCGCTGAGCTTCCCGACCAGACGCAGGCAACAGCTCGACCTTGGCCGCGCTGCGGCCTGACGAGGTCGCGCATGAACAGACCGCGGGGCTTCGACCAAGGTTTCAACGCGCTGATCGCGAACGGGCTCGGCCTTGACCCGGCACGGCCTTTACCTCGCCGCGCCTTCGACGGCGATGATACGGAAGCTGCCGTATTTCTCGCCGACTGCGCGAGCTTGCTTGTACTCAGGCGATTGGCGCCATTTCGTGAGCTGCTCCATGCTGTCCCATTCGATCAGGACGACGCGGCCTTTCGGCGGGTCGCCGTCGATCGAGATCCCGCTTCCACCCGCTAAATAGCGTCCGCCGTAGGCCTTGACGCTGTCCCGGGCGAGCGGAGCGAATTCTTTCGCAAACCCGTCGGGGTTTCTCACTGTGTTGTCTTCGATCATGAAGACCGGACGGTTGGCCTGCGCGTGAATTCCGTGGCTCTCCAGCGCACCAATGACGATGCCTGCGGCCAAGGCCCCGACCGCGACAAACAGACCTTTCATGAGCACTGCCCTCCCGAATGAGCGCTCAGCTCTTCGCTCCGAGCGCGATGGCATCCGTTCGGACCAGCTTCAGCGACTTGACCATCTTTTCGGTCGTCGCCTTGTATTTCCTGAAGTGATCGGATTCGAGGTGCGATTTGTAGGCCTCGATGTCGCGATAGATCTCGAAAACCTTCACGATGGTCGGGCTGCCCTTGTCTGACACGGCATACAGCACCAAGACGCCCGGCTCGACGCGAACCGCGGTCTCGATGTGCTCCTTGACCGCTGCCTTGTAGGCTTCGAGCTGAGCGGGATCGATTTCGATCTCGGCGAGCTGAATGTACTGGCCCTGTGCCTCCTGGGCTGTGGCAGACGCCACCAGGGCAGACGCCAGCATGGATGCACCCAAGATCAGAAGGTGCTTTGTATTCATCGTTACCTCCTGCGCAGCGCCAATGACGGCGGCATCACGTCTCGTCGGGGCATCAACTCACTTGCGGTATTGCGCGTCGCTGACCTTCTCGAGCCAATCGACGTTCTTGCCGTCGACGGCTTCCTGAATCGCGATGTGCGTCATCGCGGTCGTGGCCGACGCGCCGTGCCAGTGCTTGAGCCCGGGCGGAAACCACACGACGTCGCCGGGCCGGATCTCCTCGACCGGACCACCTTCCCGCTGCACCCAACCGAGCCCGGCGGTGACGATCAGCGTCTGGCCCAGCGGATGCGTGTGCCAGGCGGTACGCGCACCGGGCTTGAAAGTCACCTGACCACCGCTGGCACGCGCGGGATCGGGTGCAGCAAACAACGGATCGATCCGGACGGTGCCGGTGAACCAGTCTTCCGAGCCTTTCTGGGAGGGACGGGAGCCGTTTTTCTTGATGTCGATATCCACGCGAAATTCCTTTCGTGCTTCCGGCGTGCGTGCCCGCGCTCCGCGAATTCCGATCGAAGCGGCGGCGCCGCCGCAGATGAGCACGCCTCTGCGTGTGATCATCCTGTTGCTCCGCTCCTTCAATGCGGGCGCTTCTCGATGACGTCCTTGACGACGGGCGCCGCCGAGAAGGCGTTGGGCCAGCCGGCATAAA
Source organism: Bradyrhizobium xenonodulans (assembly GCF_027594865.1). Taxonomy (NCBI): domain Bacteria; kingdom Pseudomonadati; phylum Pseudomonadota; class Alphaproteobacteria; order Hyphomicrobiales; family Nitrobacteraceae; genus Bradyrhizobium; species Bradyrhizobium xenonodulans. The sequence continues at coordinate 736,179 of NZ_CP089391.1, read as the reverse complement.
AGGCGAGATGGCCGAGCACCTCGCCGGCTTCCCCCCGTGTCAGTCCGTTGTCCATCGCCCGGTTCAGGTGATAGGTGATCTGGGCGACTTGTCCGGTTGCGACGAGCGCGCTCACCGTGACGAGGCTGCGGTCCCGAGGCGCGAGACCCGGTCTCAGCCAGAGATCCCGGAACAGCACGTCGGTGGTGTACTGGACCAGGCCCGGCGCGGTCTGGCCGAACTGCTCGCCGACCCGCGTTGCCCGCTGCTTTTCCGCCGCCTCGTCGAGCGGAAGCTGCGGTCCCGACGCCTGCGGCAGTTGATCGGCCCCGATGTTGCGGCTGTTGAAGACCTCCTTCGCCGCCGGGATCGCATCCATCGCGTTCGCCCAGCCGGTGTAGAACGCCAGGTGGGTGATGATCTCGGAGACCTCTGCCGGCTTCACGCCGTTGTCGAGCGCGAGACCGAGATAGAACGGCAGCTCGACGGTCTGATTGCGGGCGATGAGCGCCGCGAGCGTGACGATGCCGCGGTCCCGCGGCGAAAGACCGGGGCGTTTCCAGAGATCACCCAGCACGACCTTCCGTGCATAATCCTCGAGCGCGGGCGCGACGGCGCGGATGTCTTCCGGTTTCGACATGCGGTTTGCTCCTTCGGCGGATGCCTGATCGGCGACGGCGCCGCCGGCGATCAGGCAGAACGAAAACAGGGTCGCAGCAAGCGGTCTCATTGCGGGCATCCATCAACGGTTGTCGGGTGGGTCATCAGCCACGACGCGACGAGCGCGGCGCACAGGACGGTCGCGCCGCTGGCGAGAAACACGACGTTGAGCCTCGCGCCGGTTGCGATCAATCCAAGCGCGGGACTCGCGAGCCCCTGGGCCAGGTCGAGAAAGGCGGTATAGGCTCCCATGGCCAGGCCGCGGCTCTGCGCCGGCACGCGCCGCACCGCTTCGACGCCGAAGCCCGGATAGACCAGCGAGAAGCCGAAGCCGGTGAGCGCCGCCCCCGCCAGGGCCATCTCGGGCCGGACGGCCAGCCAGATCAGCGCCTGGCCGGCGGCCTCGATCGCCACGCAGACCAGCGCCACCTTCGCGCCGCCGATCGCATCGGCGACATGGCTGAAGAACATCCGCGCCAGAATGAAGGCGACGGCGTAGGCCGTGTAGGCGAGCCAGCCGTTGCTCCATCCGCGGCTCGCGAACAGCAGGGCGACGAATGTGGTCACCGCGCCGAAACCCACGCTGGCGAGGGCAGAGCCGAGGCCCGGCACCCAGACCGCGCCGATCACTTCGGCGAACGAGAAGCGGGCGTGCTGCACCGGCGCAACGGCCGGAAGCGGCGCGACGAGCAGCAGAGCAAGCAGCGGAGCTGCGGCCGTGGCGCCTGCGATCGCAGCAAAGCCGTAGGCGGCATAGAGAGCGGAGCCTGCCGGCGCGCCGATGGCGAACGCCGCGAACATCGCGGAGCCAACCCAGGCGATGACCTTGCCCGCGCTCCCGGCATCGGCGAGCGCCAGTCCCCAGCTCACGGCGGCCGTGATGATGAAGCTCTCGGCGGCGCCGAGCAGCGCCCGCCCCAGCAGGAGAATCGCGACCGATTTCAGCGGCGCATCGCTGAAGCCGAGCGACACCAGATAGAGCACCCCGGAAGCCGCGGCCGCGAGCAGGCCGACAACGACGGCGCGCTTCGCTCCACGTCTATCCGAATAATGGCCCGCCCACGGTCGGGAGATCAGCGAAGCTGCGAACTGACTGCCGGCGACGAGTCCGACGACGAAGGTGCCGAACCCCAATCCATCGTGCACATGAAGTGGAAGAACCGGCATGGCGAGGCCGATGACGAGAAAGGCGACGAAGACCACCCCCATGATCGGCAGCAAGCTCGCCGCGATGCGAGGGGCGGCGGCGGGCTCCTGCATGGCTGTTACGGACATGCGGTGATCACAGCTCCTGCGGGGTGGGATCCTCGATCCCTTCGGTCATCGGTCCTTGGCCTTCCGGGACGGTGGCGCCACCAGACGGCTGGTCCGAACCTAAGACTTTCGTTCGCCCGCGATTAGGTGATAGATTTCGCATGCAGTCATTAGGACGACTTATCAATGCAGCGAGAAGACGCGAGCGACCTGCTGGCCTTCCTCGCAGTGGCGCGGGAGCGCAATTTCACCCGTGCCGCAGCGAAACTCGGCATGACGCAGTCTGCCCTGAGCCAGATCATTCGAAATCTCGAGGAGCGTATCGGCGTCAGGCTTTTGAACCGGACGACGCGCAGCGTCACCCCAACCCAGGCTGGCGAACGGCTCTTCCTCAGCATTGGGCCCAAGTTCAACGAGATGGATGTCGATCTTGCCGCGCTCGGCGAACTCCGCGAAAAGCCGGCGGGAACCGTTCGTCTGACGGCGACGGAAAACGCCGCCGCCGCGATCTTGCTGCCCGCCCTCGGCAAGATCCTGCCGAAGTACCCCGACATCCATGTCGAGATCGTGATCGACTACGGGCTCACCAACATCGTGGCGCAGCAGGTCGACGCCGGCATCCGGCCGGGCGAGCTCGTCGCCAAGGACATGATCGCCGTGCGCGTCAGTCCGGACCTGCGGATGGCGGTCGTCGGTTCACCCTCTTACTTCGCTGAGCGCAAACGGCCAAAGACGCCACGAGACCTGACGCATCACAACTGCCTCAACCTCCGCCTGCCGACCCATGGCGGCAGCCTGTACGCCTGGGAGTTCGAGAAGAACGGGCGCGAGCTCAAGGTGCGCGTGGAGGGACAGCTGGTGTTCAACAGCGCGGGCCTTCTGCTGGATGGAGCGCTCAAGGGCCTGGGCCTCGCCTACCTGACGGAGGGCCACGTGCAGCCACATGTTTCCCAGGGCCGGCTGGTCCGGGTGCTTTCGGATTGGTGTCCGCCATTCTCGGGCTATCACCTCTACTATCCGAGCCGGCGGCAGCCTTCTTCCGCCTTTTCGGTGCTGGTCGAGGCGCTCCGATATCGCGGACGGTAGGACGCCGGGTCTGCGAATGGCCCGGCTGAAGTCGAGCGTCGTTCCGGGGCGCATCGCCTGGCGCGGGTCCGGAATGACGATCGGGGCCACCTTGATCCTCCCCGCCAAATCGACCACCATCGCGTCTCACCGCTCACGACAGAAGGGGCGAGGAAACGCGGATGAACGCAGCTCCCGAGGTTGGTCTGATCGAACGCGCGCGGGCACTCGCGCCGCTGATTGCGGGCGAGGCCGATGAGATCGAGCGGACGCGGCGGCTGACGCCGGCCGTCGTCAACGCGCTGATCGAGAACGGGCTCTATCGCGCGCTGCTGCCGCAAAGCCTCGGCGGCGCGGAAGCCCCCATCGAAACCTTCATGCAGATGCTGGAGGAGATCGCGAAGGCGGATGCTTCGACCGCCTGGTGCCTCGGCCAGTGCAGCGTCTGCGCGATGATCGCGGCGACGCTCGACCACGACACCGCGCAGGAGATCTTCAACACCGCACCCGGCATCCTCGCCTGGGGCGCGATCGCGCATGAGGCGCGCAGCGTCGACGGTGGTTATCGCGTCACGGCGCGCTGGGATTTTGCCTCGGGCTCGCGGCAGGCGAGCTGGCTGGGGGCGCATGTGCGGATCGTTGGTAGCGACGGGGTGCCGCGCAAAAATCCCGACGGGTCGCCGGAGGTGCGGACCATCCTGTTTCCTGCGGCGAGCGCGGTGCTGCACGATGTCTGGGAGGCGATCGGGCTGGCCGGCACCGGCACGGATTCCTATGAGGTGAGCGACCTCTTCATCCCCGAGCGGTTCACCGCGTTCCGTGACGTGCCGTCTGCGCTGCGTGAGCAGAGTCCTCTTTACAGGATCGGGATCGGTTCGACCTTCTCTCTTGGCTTTGCCGCGGTCTCGCTCGGCGTCGCCCGCGCGACGCTGGATGCGGCCATCGCCTTGGCGCGGGCAAAGCACCAATCGCTCGCCGCCAGTGCCATGCGCGACAACCAGTCGGTCCAGGGCCTGATCGGCCGCACCGAGGGCGATTGGCGCGCCGCGCGCGCCTATCTCTATGCGACGGCGAACGCGATGTGGCACGACCTCTGCGTAACCGGCGAGTTCAGCGCCGCGCATCGCAGCGCGGTTCGCTTGGCGGCGACCTGGACCATCCACCAATCGGCAAAAGTGGTCGACACCGCCTATCACATGGCCGGCGCGACCGCGGTGTTTCGAAAGCATCCGTTCGAGCGGCGGTTTCGCGACATGCACGCTATCACGCAGCAGATCCAGGCGCGCGACACGCATTACGAGGATGTGGGGAAGGGGATTCTCGCGGGAGGCTGACGGCAGCCACAACGGCGCTGCGCTCCCTCCCCCGCTGGCGGGGGAGGGTTGGGGAGAGGGTGTCTCCACAATCGAGAGTCCCCAAGAGGAGAAAGCCCTCACCCGACGCTTCGCGTCGACCTCTCCCGCAGGCGGGAGAGGTTAACCGAGAGAGCGGCGCGCTTTACGTCACGCCACCAGCGCAGCATCCTCGTCCGCGGAATCGATGCCGCGCTGCGCCGCCAAGAGGCTGATGATCTCGATATTCGGCCGGGCCTTGCTGAACAGAAAGCCTTGGCCTTCGTCGCAGCCTTCGGCCCGCAGGCAGCTCAGCTCGGCCTCGGTCTCGACGCCCTCGGCGGTGATGATGACGCCGAGGCCTTTGCCGAGGCTGACGATCGAACGGATGATCGCCTGCGCCTCGCGGTTGGCGCCGAGATCGCGCACGAAGGACTGGTCGATCTTGATCTTGTCGAACGGGAAGCTGCGCAAATAGCTGAGGCTGGAATAGCCGGTGCCGAAATCGTCCATCGAGATGCGCACCCCGAGCGCGCGCAGCGCATGCAGCGTCGCCAGCACCTGCGCGCTCTTCTCCAAGAGCAGCGTCTCGGTGATCTCGAGCTCGAGCCGCCGCGGCGGCAGGCCGGAATGCTTCAGCGCGTCCGTCACCACCGACAGCAGATTGCCGCTGCGGAACTGGAGCGGCGACAGATTGACGGCGACGCGGACGTCGTCCGGCCAGGTCACGGCATCCAGGCACGCCCGGCGCAGCATCAATCCGCCGAGCGGATTGATCAGGCCGGTCTCCTCGGCGACCGGAATGAACTCGGCCGGCGAGACCATGCCGCGCTCGGCATGCGGCCAGCGCACCAAAGCCTCGAAGCCGGTGATGCGGCCGCTCTGGAGGTCGATCAGCGGCTGATAATAGGGCCGCAGCACGTCGTTCTGAATCGCGTCGCGCAGCTCGACCTCGATCTTGCGGCGGCTTTGCGCTTTGGCATCGAGTGCGGCCTCGAAGAAGGCAAAGGTGCCGCGCGCATCCAGCTTGGCACGCGACAGCGCCATGTCGGCGCTCTTGAGCAGCTTCTCGGAATCATCGCCGTCGCCGGGCGCCATCGCGATGCCGATGGAGGCGCCGATCACCACGGAATGGCCGTCGAGCAGATAGGGATCGGCGATGGCCTCCAGCAGGCGCTTTGCCAGCATCACGGCGTCCTCGGGCCGCGTCAGGCCGCTCTGCACGACCGCGAACTCGTCCGAGTTCAGGCGCGCCAGCGCGTCTTCCTCGCGCAGCGTGGAGCGCAGCCGCTTGGCGACGCCGCGCAGCAGCTTGTCGCCGACGGCGTGGCCGAGCGTGTCGTTGACCGACTTGAAATTGTCCAGCCCCAGCATCAACAGCGCGACCTTGTCGGAGCTGCGCCTCGAGTGCAGCAGCATCTCGTCGACCTGCTGGCGCAGCAGATTGCGGTTGGGCAGGCCGGTGAGCCCGTCGTGCTGGGCCATGAAGGCGAGCCGCGCCTCGGCGCGCTTGCGCTCGGTGATGTCCATCAGCGCGAGCAGCACCGCCGGCCGCTCGGCATAGGTCAGCTCGCGCGAATAGATCGCAAGGTCGATCAGCGCGCCATCGGCCTTGACGTGCTTCCAGGTGCGCCCGGCCTGCTCCTCGCCCGAGCGATCGACGGCCCATGGCGGCTCGCTGTCGAAGGCCTGAAGGGAGCGGATCTTCAGCCGCTCGAACTCGGTGCGGCTGTAGCCGTAATGGGCGATCGCGGCATCGTTGACGCCGAGGATGCGCTCATCGTCGAGCGCGCAGACGATCATGGGCACGGGATTGCCGTCGAACAGCAGGCGGAACGAAGCCTCGCGCTGCTTCAACTCGGTGATGTCGACGCGCAGGCCGACGACGCCGCCGTCGTCGGTGCGGCGCTCCTCGATCAGGATGACGCGGCCGTCCGACAGCGTCTGCTCGTGGCGTGCGCCGGGCTCGTAGAGCTTCTTTAGCCGCTGGGCGATCCACTCGTCCTCGTGGCCGGCGGCTTCCGGATAGTCGCCGCGGGCAACGCCGACGCGCAGCGTATCTTCCAGGCGCGCGCCTTCCGCGAACAGATCGGCGGTCTTGCTGTAGATCTCGGCATATTGCTTGTTCCAGAGGACGTAGCGGCCCTCGGGATCGAGAATCACGATGCCTTGCGGCAGCATGTCGACGGCCTGCCGCAGCCGCTCATGCGATTTGCGCGCTTCAGCGATGGCCGCCTCGGCTTCCGCACGGCTCGAGACGAGCTGGTCGCGCTCGGTGGGCGGATGAGGCGCGCGCGCAAAGCGCGGCTTGCGCGGCTGTCGGCCGGCCCGGGCGAGCACGCTTCGCTTTCGCTTTGTTGTTTTTCGAGACCCCAAACTCAACTTCACTCGTCCTAGCCGCGCCCAGCGGTCGCAAGTTTTGGGGCAAGTGTCTGAAAAAAAAGTAATCTCGGGCGGCCTCGCCGGCCGCCGCCACGTCCCGCGGGGGCTATGGACCGGACCGGTTTGCCTGTTTGAGAGGCGCGGCAGCGTCACGGGACGCGCGAAACCTGTCGTGTCGCCGCAACCGGACACAGACCAGCAACAGACGTGGTGTAAATATACGCGCTATTCATGATTCAATTCCGAAAACGCATCAGCTTGCATGCAGGGGAAAAACGCCCCCGTTCCCGCGCACGAATTTTGGTCAATGCAGGATACGGTTATCGCACCCTTAAAAATGCGCCCGGCCGGCACAAAAACTCCGACTTTCGGACGAACCCTGACGGCGATTCGCGATAGGATCGTCAGCATGAGTCCCCGCCGCCTCGCCCCTCTCCTGCTCTTCATGACGCTCCTGGCCGCCGGCGGCGCGCTGGCCCAGGACAAGGGCAGCGTCACCCCAAAACCGCTGCCGCCGCTCGCCAATCCCAATGATCCCACCATTGGCGCCAGGGAGCTGTTCGCGCGAAAACTGCTGCCCTCGAAGGGGGCGGCGCATGTCATCGGCTCCTACACCAAGGGCTGCATCGGCGGCGCCATGCAGATGCCGCTCAACGGCGACAATTGGCAGGTGATGCGGCTGTCGCGCAACCGCAACTACGGCCATCCCGAGATGATCGCGCTGATCAAGCGCCTTGCCGCCCGGGCGCACAAGGACGCCGGCTGGCCCGGCATCCTGGTCGGCGACATCGGCCAGCCGCGCGGCGGGCCCGCCCTCTCCGGCCACGCCAGCCACCAGATCGGTCTCGATGCCGACATCTGGCTGACGCCGATGCCGGACCGTCGTTTGTCGCGCGAGGAGCGCGAGGAGATGTCGGCGGTGATGATGGTGCGGCAGGACCGGCTCGACATCGATCCGAAGGTGTTTTCGACAGGCCACGTGCTGGTGCTACGCGATGCGGCGCAGGAGCCGGGCGTGCAACGCATCTTCGTCAACGCCGCGATCAAGAAGGCGCTGTGCCGCGAGGCCAAGGGCGACCGTTCATGGCTGTCGAAGATCCGCCCCTGGTGGGGCCACGACTACCACTTCCACATCCGCATGCGCTGCCCGGCGGGCGCCGGCGACTGCGAGGGCCAGCCGTCGCAGCCCGAGGACGAGGGCTGCAAGCCCGCCGATCTCGCCTATTGGTTCTCCGACGCCGTGCTGCACCCAAAGCCGCCGCCGGAGCCGCCGAAGCCAAAACCGCCGATGACGCTGGCGCAGATGCCGGCGGCGTGCAAGGCGGTGCTGCATGCGGGCGATGCGAAGCCGTAACAAGTGCGTCAGCCAGCTGGCCCCTCTGCTCTGGAATGGGCTAGGATAGCCTTCGCCGCCGTGCCGTAAGCCCGCGGCATTCCGGGATGCGCATCCCGTTCTCCAACGAAGCCCGACCGCACGCCTCGCGCCGTTCGCGTGGCCAACGACGAGATTTGACATGCGCATCCTCACCTTCCTCGCTGGGCTCGTGCTCGGCGCGACGTCCGCTCTGGCTGCCGAAGAACCGAGCGGCTGCGATAAATTCAAATGGCCGATCGAACGCGAGCGCGCGGCGCTGACGGCGCCGGACCGCGCCAGGCTGGCATCGGGGAGCGAGCAGGCCGCGCTGCCGTCATCCGCCATCACGCTGGGACTGGTTGCGCCCGCGGAGGCAAAACTGCCGACGCCGCCGGAGCGGGCGCCGAAAGAGGGCAGCTTTGCCGGCTTCACCGGCATCAAGCCGCCGAAGGCCGGGCTCTACACGATCAGCCTCTCGGCCGGGGCCTGGGTGGACGTGGTCCAGGACGGCCATGTCCTCAAGCCCGTGGCCTTCAGCGGCGCCACCGATTGCGACGGCATCCGCAAAACCATGAAATACGAGCTGTCGGCGCAGCCCTTCGTGCTTCAGGTCAGCGGCGCCAGCGACAATTCGCTCTCGATTGCGATCCTGCCGGCGCAATAAGGGCGGCCTGGTTAGACAAACGGTCGCCTTTGCCCTAAAGCCTCGGCCTGCTATCTTCAAGGGTAGCGATAGCCCTGCCGGCCGTAAGCCGTCGCAAGGCCCCGTGGAACAGCGCTTCCGCCCGTCGCGACCTGACCCACCAACGCCCGATTTGCGCGTGCTTCTTGCGCGCGATCTCGCACGGAGCGCATCCATGATTCGTATCGCCGGACTTTTCACCGCTTTCTTGATCCTCGCGGGCGCGAGCCTCTCGCCTGCCAGCGCCGAGGACAAGACCATCACCGTGTTTGCCGCGGCGTCGATGAAGAATGCGCTAGACGAGGTCGATGCCGCTTATACCGCCAAGACCGGCGTCAAGTTCAGCGTCAGCTACGCCGCAAGCTCGGTGCTGGCCAAGCAGATCGAGCAGCGTGCACCGGCCGATGTGTTCGTCTCCGCCGACACCGACTGGATGGACTACGCGATCTCCAAGAAGACCATCAACGAGCCTTCCAGAGTCAATCTGCTCGGCAACAGCATCGTGCTGATCGCGCCGAAGGAGTCCAAGATCGACAATGTCACGATCGCGCAGGGCTTCGACCTCGCCAAGCTCGCGGGCGACGGCAGGATCGCGACCGGCGACGTCAAGTCCGTGCCGGTCGGCAAATACGCCAAGGCCGCGCTGGAGAAGCTGGGCGCATGGCAGGCCGCCGAGCCGAAATTCGCCATGGCCGAGAGCGTGCGCGCCGCGCTGACGCTGGTCGCCCGTGGCGAGGCCAATCTCGGCATCGTCTATTCGACCGATGCCAAGGTCGAGCCCGGCGTCAAGATCGTCGGCACCTTCCCGGCGGACTCGCATCCCGCGATCATCTATCCCGTCGCCGCGACCACGACCGCAAGACCCGAGACGAATGACTATCTCGCCTTCCTGCGTTCGACCGCCGCCAAGACCATTCTGGAAAAATACGGCTTCAAATTCCTGGTCAGCCCGACAACATGATTTCGCAACCCGATTTCGCAACCTGATTTTTCGTGCTCGACATCTCTCCCGCCGAATGGACGGCGATCCTGCTCTCGCTCAGGGTCGCCGTCATTGCCACGCTGGTCGCAACGCCGTTCGGCATTGCGCTGGCATGGCTGCTCGCGCGGCGTGATTTCTGGGGCAAGTCGGTGCTCGACGCGCTGGTGCATCTGCCGCTGGTGCTGCCGCCGGTCGTCACCGGTTATCTGCTGCTGCTCACCTTCGGTCGCCGCGGCCTGGTCGGCGGATTTCTCGCCGAGCATCTCGGCATCGTCTTCGCCTTCCGCTGGACCGGTGCTGCGCTCGCCTGCGGCGTGATGGCGTTTCCGCTCTTAGTACGGCCGATGCGGCTGTCGATCGAGGCGATCGACCGCCGGCTCGAGCAGGCCGCCGAGACGCTCGGCGCGGCCCCGTGGAAAGTGTTCTTCACGGTGACGCTGCCGCTGGCGTTGCCCGGCGTGCTCGCCGGCATGGTGCTCGGCTTTGCCAAGGCGATCGGCGAGTTCGGCGCCACCATCACCTTCGTCTCCAACATTCCCGGCGAGACCCAGACGATCTCGTCCGCGATCTATTCGCTGATCCAGACGCCGGACGGCGACGCCGCCGCGGGCCGGCTCGTGATCGTCTCTGTCGTGCTCGCGCTGGGCGCATTGATCGCCGCCGAATGGTTCGCCCGCCGCGCCACGCAGCGCCTGCACGGGAACTGACCATGCTGCGCGTCGACATCGAAAAGCAGCTCGGCGAGTTCTCGCTGTCCGCGTCCTTCGCCAGCGAGGGCCGCGTCATCGGCCTGTTCGGCGCATCCGGCGCCGGCAAGAGCTCGCTGGTCAATATGATCGCAGGCCTGCTGCGGCCCGACCGCGGCACCATCGCGATCGACGGCGAGACGGTCGACGACACCGCCGCGGGCATCCACGTGCCGGCCTGGCGCCGCCGCATCGGTTATGTGTTCCAGGACGCGCGGCTGTTTCCGCATCTCAACGTCGCGCAGAACCTCGACTATGGACGGCGCATGAACGGCCTTGCGCCCGATCCGGCCCAGCACAAGCGCATCATCGACCTGCTCGACATCGGCGCCCTGCTCGGCCGCCGCCCCGGAAAACTCTCCGGCGGGGAGCGCCAGCGCGTCGCGCTCGGCCGCGCACTGCTGTCGAAGCCGCGTTTGCTGCTGCTCGACGAGCCGCTCGGCGCGCTCGACGAGGGCCGCAAGCTCGAGATTTTGCCGTATCTGGTCCGGCTGCGCGACGAGGCCAATGTCCCGATGGTCTATGTCAGCCACGACGCCGCCGAGCTGCGCCAGCTCGCGACGCAGATCGTGATGCTGAAGCAGGGTCGGGTGACGTCGCTCGGCGGCGTGAAGGTGCTGACGTAGCTCACATGGCTCGGATGAAACCGAACGGGGCTACGAACTTCCGCCTCACCACTGCTGTCATGCCCCGGCTTGACCGGGGCATCCAGGGCGGATTCAACCGCTCGTCGCAACACCCTGAACAAGGAGGTTGCGATGGAGAGCCGTGCGCGAGCAAGTCGTCCTCAAGAGGCCCGACGAGAGGATTGTAGACGGTTCTGGGCTGCGATTGCCTCGGGGCGATCGAGCGAAGATGCTGCGGTTGAGGCCGGGGTATCGCCTTCGGTTGGAGTGCGCTGGTTCCGGAGGGCGGGCGGCATGCCGCCAACACATTTGTCACCGTCGTCAAGGCTTCCATCGGAGCGCTATCTCTCGTTCGCCGAGCGCGAGGAGATCGCCATCTTGCGTGTGCAGGGTCATGGGGTGCGAGCCATCGCTCGTCAGCTTGATCGAGCTCCCTGCACGATCTCTCGTGAACTCCGTCGTAATGTGGCGCGCCGCCACGGCGCCCCACAGTACCGAGCAACCACGGCACAATGGCACGCTGATCGATCCGCCCGACGGCCCAAGCCGGCGAAGTTGGCGATCAATCCGCCCCTGCGGGATTACGTGCAGGACAGGCTTGCCGGTATGATCGCCAAGCCGGACGGGGAGCTCCTGGCTGGCCCGAAGGTCGTGTGGAAGGGACGCCGGGCTGTGCATCGGCAAAACCGGCGCTGGGCCAGGGCATGGAGCCCGGAACAGATTTCTCGGCGACTTCGGCTGGACTTTCCCGAGGATGAGACGATGCGCATCAGTCACGAGGCGATCTATCAGGCACTTTATGTGCAGGGTCGAGGAGCTTTGCGCCGCGAACTGACGGCCTGCTTGCGCACCGGGCGGGTGTTGCGGATGCCGAGGGCGCGCGTCCGCAAAGGCAGAAGCTTCATTCCTTCCGAGATCATGATCAGTCAACGTCCGGCGGAAGCCGCCGATCGAGCTGTGCCGGGCCACTGGGAAGGTGATCTCATTATGGGTCTTGGAAGTTCCGCGATCGGCACCTTGGTGGAGCGCACGACCCGCTTTACCATTCTGCTGCATCTGCCGCGTATCACAGGCCATGAACAGGAAGCTCGCGTGAAGAACGGACCTGCACTCGCCGGACATGGCGCTGAGGCAGTGCGCGACGCCATCACCCGCGCAATCGTCAGCATGCCCGAACAGCTGCGTCGATCGCTGACCTGGGATCAAGGAGCTGAACTGGCTCAGCATGCACGCCTGAGGATCGATGCAGGCCTGCAGGTCTACTTCTGTGACCCTCATAGCCCATGGCAGCGCGGCACCAACGAGAACACAAATGGGTTGCTGCGCCAGTACTTTCCAAAAGGGACCGATCTTAGCCTGCACAACTCTGGTGATCTCGAGGCCGTGGCTCTCGCACTCAACACCAGGCCCAGGAAAACCCTCGGCTGGAAAACACCGGCCGAAACTCTCGACCAATTGCTACAAGTGAACGATACACAGGGTGTTGCGACGAGCGGTTGAATCCGCCCAGTACGCCGCGGCCTCTCGGTTCAAATCACAACCGCCTCTGGAATACTGGATTGCCCGCCTTCTGTTTAGACCGGACAGATCACTGACGGGTGTTCGGAGACATAGCTGACACATCACAATGGGCTGGATTGGTCGATTTGGGAGGCCGTCCATGCCCTGGAACGAGGTGTCGGTAATGGATCAGCGACGCGAGTTTGTGCGGCTTGCCTTACAGGAAGGAGCGAACCGGCGAGAGTTGTGCCGGCGGTTCGGAATCAGCCCTGACGTGGGCTATAAATGGTTGCGGCGTTGGCAGGCTGGCGACCATGATCTGGCGGATCAGCCGCGTCGTCCGAAGAGCATGCCCAGGCGCAGCGAGCCTGCGGTGGAGGCGCAAATCCTGGCTGTGCGGGACAAGCATCCAGCCTGGGGGGCGCGCAAGATTGCCCATTGCCTGAAGCGCGACGGCCAGGCTGTGCCTGTGCCTTCGACGGTCCATCAGATCCTGTGCCGGAATGAGCGGATCAAGCCGAGCGAGAAGGCTTCGCCAAGCCCTTCAGACCACCGGTTCGAGAAGGATGCGCCCAATCAGCTTTGGCAGATGGACTTCAAGGGTCACATGCCGCTTGCCGACGGGAGGCGTTGCCATCCGCTCACCATGGTCGATGACCACTCGCGCTATGCCCTGTGTCTGAAGGCATGCGCCAACGAGCGGCGCCCAGACGTGCAGAAACACCTGACCGACACTTTTCGACGCTATGGGATGCCAGAGGCCTTTTACCTCGACAATGGATCTCCCTGGGGCGACACGTCCGGCGCTCGCTGGACCTCGCTGAAGGTATGGCTGCTCAAGCTCGGCGTCAGGGTGATCCACGCCAGGCCACGCCATCCTCAGGGCCGAGGCAAGAACGAACGCTTCCATCGCAGCTTGAAAGCGGAAGTGTTCGCTCTGCACACGTTCCGCACCCTGGCGGAAGTTCAGCGCGCCCTCGACAACTGGCGCACGATCTACAATCTGGAGCGGCCACATGAAAGCCTCGGCATGGGTATCCCCGCCGATCGCTACCGGCCGAGTTCTCGCGCCATGCCCGATCGTGTGCCGAAGGTGCAATACGACGCCGGGGAGATCGTTCGCACCGCCTCCTCGACCCGGAGCTACATCGCCTTCAAAGGGCAGATGTGGAAAGTCCCTCAAGCCTTCTGCGGCGAGCAGTTGGCCATCAGGCAGCTCGACCGCGACGGTCGCTACGGAATCTTCTTCGCCAGCTGGCAGGTCGCATCAATCGACTTGACCAATGGCCAACCTGTCAGTGATGTGTCCGAACAGGTGTCAGCTATGTCCCCGGTCTGAACACTTCGCGGGCAATGACACCGCGATTTTGGCGAACGCGGTACCCGCTCGTGACAGCTACACGCCCGCCACCGACGTCCACAAATCCGCAAGCTTCTTCCGCAGCGCTTGCCGGCGCGTCAGCGGCGCCGGCGTCTCGTCGTCTTCCGGCAGGCGGAGGCCGACGACGTTGACGCGGCCGCCGGAGATCGAGCGTGCGACCAGCACGATCTCGTCGAGCGCGAGCTCGGCGCCTTCCTTCGGCGCGCGGTCGAGATGGACGTCGAAATAGTCGGCCAGCGTCAGCTTGCTGTCGTCTTCACCGACCTTCACGCCGTAGATGTCGGCGAGCTCGGCGAGCGTGTGCTCGCCGGACACCATGAAGTCGCCGAGCAGATGCGGATCCGGCGCCGAGCTCAGTTGCATGTCGACGAAGAAGCGGTCGAGCGCCTCGGCCTTTTCCGGCGGCGCCAGCAGATAGATGTAGTCGCCCGGCGCGACCGGATCGGCCTCCGCCGGTGTCAAAATGTTCTCGTTGCGGATCACCAGCGTCGGCTTGGACCAGGACGGGATCAGGCCGCGGCGGAAATACAGGCTCTTCGGCCGCACCGGATAGCCGACGAGCTGCTGCTCGAGCTGGCCGGGCAGATCCAGCTCGACCCGGCGCGGACCGCGCTCGGCGCGCGGCAGCGCCACGTGCAGCTTGCGCGCGGCCGGCGCCAGCGTCCAGCCTTGCAGCAACAGCGAGATGATGACGACGACGAAGGCGACGTCGAAATAGAGATAGGCCTTCGACAGTCCGACCAGCATCGGGATCGACGCCAGGAAGATCGCGACGGCACCGCGCAGGCCCGTCCAGGCGATGAAAATCTTTTCGCGCCAGTTGAAGCGGAACGGCGCCAGGCACACGAACACCGCGATCGGCCGCGCGATCAGCATCAGGACGAACGCGACGGCGACGGCCGGCAGCACGCTTGAACCCAGCCGGCTCGGCGAGACCAGCAGGCCGAGCAGCACGAACATCACGATCTGCGCCAGCCAGGTCGCGGCATCGAGGAACGCGACCACCGAATTATGCGCGCGCGTCGGCCGGTTGCCGATGATGATGCCGGCGAGATAGACGGCGAGGAAGCCGGAGGCGTGCATGATCTGCGAGCCGCCGAAGATCACGAGCGCGCCCGTTGTCACGAACGGTGCATGCAGGCCCTGCGGCAGCGCGACCTGGTTGAGTGCGACGACGACGAGACGTCCCCCGATCACGCCGACGGCGGCGCCCAGAACCGCCTCCTGGATGAACTCCATCACCACATGGCCGGGCGAGCTCGATCCCAGCGAGATGTATTCGACCAGCATCAGGGTGAGGAAGATCGCGAAAGGATCGTTGGTGCCGGATTCGGCCTCCAGCGTCGCGCCGACGCGCGGGCGCAGGCGCAGGCCCTGGGTGTGCACCAGCAGGAACACCGCGGCGGCGTCGGTCGAGGCCACGACGGCACCGACCAGCAACGACTCCGTCCAGTTGAGGTCGAGCGCGTATTTGGCGAACGGCGCCGTGATCAGCGCGGTCAGCAGCACGCCCACGGTTGCGAGCAACACGGATGGCGCCAGCACGGTGCGGATGCTGGCAAAGCGCGTCTTCAGACCGCCGTCGAACAGGATCAAGGCGAGCGCCACCGAGCCGACCAGATAGGTAGTGCGCACGTCGTCGAACTGGAGCTGCCCGGGACCGGAATCGCCCGCGAGCATGCCGATGACAAGAAAGACGAGCAGCAAGGGCGCGCCGAAGCGCAGTGCAAGCAGGCTCGACAGGATGCCGGCCATGACGAGGACGGCGCCGAGCAATATGGCGAGGCTGACAGAGTCGAGGGAAGCCATCCACCTTCCGGGTACAAATCGCTGGAATTGCATCCTTATCGTCGGCGGACTCCCGCGCCAACCCATTTTCTCCCGCGCGCGGCAATCTGCCCGTATTTTGCGGCCTTAACGCGCTTCACTTCGCGGTGTATCGATGGCCGAGCCGCGCCCTTTGTGGGATTCTGCGGCTTCCTCGAATCAAATCATTCCCGACGAGACTTCCCCGATGGACCTCAAAGACTTGATGGAGTTCGTGCAGGCCACCGCACGCAGCGTCGGGGCGGAAATCTCCTCACCCTGGTTCTACCTGCAATTCGGCCTCATCCTGGCCGCGGCCGGCATCGCCTATGCCGCGGAAGCCGGGGTCCGCAACCGCATCGACATGACGTCGCTGGCAATGCGCTGGCCGCTGCCGCTCCGGCACTTCGCCCGGGTGATGGTCTCCAGCGCCTCGACGGCGGTGTTCACCCTGCTCGTGATCCTCTCCCGCGTGGTGATGTACCACGCGACCTGGCCGAGCCGCAGCTATCTGCTGATGGTCGCCGCCAAGCTCGGGCTGGCATGGCTGGTGATCCGGCTCGTGACCTCGGTGCTGCGCAACGCCTTCATCGTCAAGCTGGTGTCGATCACGGCGTGGTTCGTCGCAGCCCTCTCCATCCTCGGCCAGCTCGATGCGACGGTCGATCTGCTCGATTCCTTCGCCATCGTGCTCGGTGGTCTCCGGCTGACCCCGCTCCTGGTGCTCAAGGCCGGCGCATTGCTGCTCATCGCGCTCTGGCTCACCAACATCGCGAGCAATTTCGCCGAAAGCCGGATCAACGCCACCACCGATCTGACGCCGTCGGTGCAGGTGCTGCTGGTGAAGATCATCCGCATCGGCCTGCTTGCGGTCGCCATCGTGATCGCGCTCGGCGCCGTCGGCATCGACCTCTCCGCGCTCGCGGTGTTCTCCGGCGCGGTCGGCGTCGGCATTGGTATCGGCCTCCAGAAGATCGTCGCCAATTTCATCTCGGGGATCATCCTGCTCGCCGACAAATCGGTGAAGCCGGGCGACCTCGTCACCATCGGCGACAATACCGGGCGCATCAGCGCGATGAAGACGCGCTATATTTCCGTCGCCGCCGGCGACGGCCGCGAATTCCTGGTGCCGAACGAGGATCTGGTGACGCAGAAGGTCGTCAACTGGACCTATACCGACAAGAACACGCTGGTGAAGATCGCCTTCGGCACCAACTACGACGCCGACCCCAGGCTGGTCACCAAGCTCGCCGCCGAGACAGCCGCCGCCCATCCCCGCGCGACGAAGGGCAAGCCGCCCAACAGCATTTTGACCGAGTTCGCCGAGGCCGGCATGAAGTTCTCGCTGACCTTCTGGATCGCGGACCCCGACGGCATGGACAACGTCAAGAGCGACGTCATGCTGGCGCTGTGGGACGCTTTCAAGCGCGAGGGTATCCGGGTTCCCTATCCCGTCCGCGAAATCCGCATCCGCGGCGGGGCTTTGCCGGTGGAAACCGCCGTAGAAGTCCCGAATTAGGCCCTGTTTCGGGCGCAGTCAGCACGCTCGGCTTGCATGAAGGCCCGCGATCATTAGATTAGGGCCTGAAATCAAGCCTTTTCGCCGACATCGAGCCCGCAAAGACCTGACACGCATGAGCTACGTTGAAGCCTCCGATACCTCCCTGCGCAAGACCGGACAAATCAAGCTGCATGGGCCGAGCGCCTTTGCCGGCATGCGCAAGGCGGGCGCGCTGGTGGCGAAGTGCCTCGACGAGCTCACCGACATCGTCGGGCCCGGCGTGCCGACCGAGCGCATCGACCAGTTCGTCCGCGACTTCGCCTTCAGCCACGGCGCCTATCCGGCGACGCTGATGTATCGCGGCTACCGCTACTCGACCTGCACCTCGCTCAACCACGTGGTCTGCCACGGCATGCCCGGCGACCGTCCGCTGAAGGACGGCGACATCGTCAACATCGACGTCACCTTCATCGTCGACGGCTGGTATGGCGATTCCAGCCGGATGTATGCGGTCGGCCCGATCGCCCGCAAGGCGGAGCGTCTGATCGAGGTGACGTATGAGGCGATGATGCGCGGCATCGCGGCGGTGAAACCCGGCGCCACCACCGGCGACATCGGCCACGCCATCCAGAGTTTTGTGGAGCCGCAGGGCATGAGCGTGGTGCGCGACTTCTGCGGCCACGGCCTCGGGCGCATGTTCCACGACGAGCCCAATATCATCCATATTGGCCGGCCCGGCGAAGGCGTTCAGCTCAAGCCCGGCATGTTCTTCACCATCGAGCCGATGATCAATCTCGGCAAGCCGCATGTGAAGATTCTCTCCGACGGCTGGACCGCGGTAACCCGCGACCGATCGCTGTCGGCGCAGTTCGAGCACTCCGTCGGCGTCACCGCGACCGGCGTCGAGATCTTCACGCTGTCGGAGCGGCACGGCGAGAAACAGATCGGGTGATGCCTGCCGCTAGGCCCTAGGGGCGGCGCCGGAATGACGACGGCGGCCGCTTGTAGGTCGCGGCAAAGGCGTCGTTGAATCTGCGAACGCTGCCGAAACCGGCGGCGAAGGCGATCTCCGCCAATGTCATGCTGGTCTGGTCGATCAGACGCTTGGCTTCCTGCACACGGCGGGTCGCGGCGATCTCGCTCGGGCTCGCACCGGCATGGCGCATGAACAGGCGCAGCAGATGGCGCGGCCCGACGCCAAGCGCTTCCGCAAGCTGCGTCATCGACGCCTGATCCAGAAAGCCGTCATGGATCAGGCGCATCCCGCGCGCAACGGTGCTGGCCGTTCCCATCCAGGCCGGCGAGCCCGGCGCGGTTTCCGGCCGGCAGCGCAGGCATGGGCGAAAGCCGGCGCGCTCGGCGGCAGCGGCGGTCGCATAAAACGTGACGTTCTCGGAGCGGGCGGGGCGAACCGGGCAGACCGGCCGGCAATAGATCCGCGTCGAGCGAACGCCGGAGAAGAACAGGCCGTCGAAGGCGCGCGCACGCGCGAGGCGCGCCCGGTCGCAAGTCTCCCAATCGAGATGCGGTGGCAGCGTCTGCCGATGCGCTGAGCCTGTCGCCATGGCGAAATCATAGTTTCAACGGGGTTCGCCGAGTAGCTGAAATCGGACTCGACCGAGCGATGAGGTCCGAATTCGGCCAGCCTGCCTCGCCGCTCCGGATCATGGTGCCGGTAGATCCCGGAGCAAATCGCATGAGCACGCAGGCGCAACAGACAACGTCAGAGCAAACCAGTCTCGCGTTCGAGATCGGGCTCCTGCTGCTGCTCTCGCTGATCTGGGGAAGCTCATTCACGCTCATCAAGGTCGCGATCCCGACGATACCGCCCTTCACGATGGTCGCCGCGCGGGTGACGATCGCCGCCATTCTGCTGATCCTGATCGCGCTCGCGCAGGGACACGCCCTTCCCCGCCGCGGATCGGTGTGGGCGGCTTTCGTCGTACAAGGGCTGCTGCAAAGCGCGCTGCCCTTCACCCTGATCAGCTGGGGCGAGGCGCACATTGCGAGCGGTCTCGCCGGCGTGCTCAATGCGACCCCGCCGATGTTCGTGCTCGCGATTGCGATGATGACAGGGCGCGGGCGGCAGACCATCACCGGCCGGAAAATCATCGGCGTCGCCCTCGGGCTCGCCGGGGTTGCCGTCACCATGGGGGTCGACGCACTCTCCGGCATCGGCACAGCGGCGCCGCTGGCCCAGATCGCCGTGCTCGGCGCGAGCCTCTGCTACGCGCTCGCGCCAATCTGGGGGCAACGGTTCTCGGGCCTGCCGGCAATCGTCACCGCGGCCGGAGCCATGAGCTGCGCAGCGATCCTGATGCTGCCCGCGGCGGCCGCCATCGAGCAGCCATGGACGCTGTCACCACCACCCGCCGCGGCGATCGCAGCGGTCATTGCGCTCGCGATCGTCTGCACGGCGCTTGCGATGGTGATCTATTTCCGGCTGATCCACACGCTCGGCCCGCTCGGCACGACCAGCGGGAGCTATCTGCGTGCGGGCTTTGCCGTGGCGCTCGGCACCGCGTGGCTCGGCGAGCGCTTTACCTGGTCCGGTCTTGCCGGAATGATGCTCATCCTCGCTGGCGTGGTCGCGGTCACGGCGCAGCTGCCGGCACGACATGATCAGAAACAGCTCGGCTGATTGTCGCCATCTTCAAAGCCTGATCTTGCCATCCCGCTTGTCGATGACGATCTCTGGTCGAGCGAGCTGGAGTGACCGGGTGAACAAGTCGACGCGGCGCGGATTTCTGGGATTTGTATCGGCAAGCGCCGCCGGCTTGTTGCCGAGCCGGACAAACGCTGCGCCTGCCGCGACGAACGATGAGCCGGCCTGCATCGTGACGCCGCAGGCGGAGGAAGGGCCGTTCTATTCCGACCCGAAGCTCGTCAGGTCCGACATCACCGAGGGCAGGCCCGGCGTGCCGCTGACATTGCGGCTGCGCGTGATCGAGGCCGGGCCCTGCACAGCGATCAAAGGTGCGCGGGTCGACATCTGGCATTGCGACGCCAAGGGGCTCTATTCGGCGTTTCCCGGCCAGAGCGATGCGCACAATGTCGATGAAACCGGCAAGACGTTTCTGCGCGGCACGCAACTGACTGACGGGACCGGCTGGGTCAATTTCAACACCATCTATCCCGGCTGGTATGACGGCCGCACCACGCATATCCACTTCAAGGTGTTCCTCGACGCGCGCACGGTGCTGACCGGGCAGACTTTCCTGCCCGACGCGCTGAACGAGTTCATCTACACCAACGTGCCCGATTACGGCGACCGCGCGCGGCAGCGCATGGTGATCAACGCCAACGACCATGTCATCGCGCGTTCCGATCCCGAGCACCGCACCTTCTGTGCAGTGAAGGAGGAGCGCGACCGCTACGTCGCCAGCCTGACGCTCGGCGTCGACCGCCGCGCGGAGGCAACCATCGGGCGCGCCGGTCCGCCGCCGCCGGGCCTGAGCGGTGGGCCGCCACCGGGGCCGCCGCCCGCGGGCATGTTCGGCCGGCCGATCAAGGACCGGCTCGCCGCGCTGGTGCCGGGGCTGAAGCGCGACCGCTGACCCGCCGTCTCAATTGACGGTTGCAAAAACGCAGGTCCCCGGCAATGCTGGCGGCCGATGCCCGCCAAGCCCGACCACGACCAGAGCAAGCCGGAGGACGCGCCGCACTATCTCGGCCATCGCGAGCGGCTGCGCGAGCGTTTCTACAGCGCCGGCGCGGATGCGCTCAGCGACTACGAGCTGCTGGAGATGGCGCTGTTTCCGGCACTGCCGCGG
Source organism: Bradyrhizobium xenonodulans (assembly GCF_027594865.1). NCBI lineage: Bacteria > Pseudomonadati > Pseudomonadota > Alphaproteobacteria > Hyphomicrobiales > Nitrobacteraceae > Bradyrhizobium > Bradyrhizobium xenonodulans. The sequence goes on along the minus strand of NZ_CP089391.1, from coordinate 715,157 downwards.
CGCGACACCAAGCCGCTGGCAAAGACGCTGATCAAGATCTTCGGCTCATTCGCGGAAGTCGTGCACGCGCCGGTGGCACGGCTGCGCGAGGTCGAGGGCGTGGGCGAATCCGCGATCAATCAGCTCAAGCTGATCGCGGCTGCCGCGCATCGCGTCGCCAAGGGCGAGGTCAACAACCGCAACGCGCTGTCGTCCTGGAACGAGGTGATCGACTATTGCCGTTCCAGCATGGCGTTTTCAGAGAAGGAGCAATTCCGCCTGCTCTTCCTCGACAAGCGCAACCAGCTCATCGCCGACGAGGTGCAGCAGACCGGCACCGTCGACCATACCCCGGTCTACCCGCGCGAGGTGATCAAGCGCGCGCTGGAGCTGTCCGCGACCGCGCTGATCCTGGTGCACAACCACCCTAGCGGCGATCCCTCGCCGTCGCAGGCCGACATCCAGATGACCAAAGCGATCATCGACATCGCGAGGCCGCTGGGGATTGCCGTGCATGATCATATCATCGTGGGCAAAAGCGGGCATGCGAGCCTGCGCGGGATGCGGCTGATCTAGGGCTTCAAATCAGGTGACAAGAACAGCATGAGCGACTGGCTGCACAATCTGCCGGTGCCCTTGATGGCGCTGGTGATCTTCGGCTTCACCTATCTTCTGGCCGCGGCCATCTTCGCGGCCATCGCGATGGTCGCGACGGGGGAGCGTGCGAAATCGCTGAAGGCGATCTCACCAGGCATGCTGCCTGTGCTTGGCATCATATTCGGCCTGTTCGTCGCCTTCACCGCGGCGCAGGTCTGGGGCGACAGCGACCGCGCCGGCGCGGCGGTGAGCCGCGAGGCAAGCGCACTGCGAAGCGCCGTGCTGCTGGCCGCCGGCCTGCCGGCGGAGCAGGAGACAAAGCTACGCGGCCTGGTGCGCGATTATGTCGTGCAGGCGGTGGCGGTGGAATGGCCGATGATGGCGCATCAGGAGGCGTCGCTGAAGGCCACGCCGCCGGCGCTCGCCGAGGCCTTGCAGCTCGTCGTCGCGATGACGCCGCAAGGCTCGGGTCAGGCGAATGTGCAGCGCGAGCTCATCGCCACGCTGGAGCAGGCGCTTGATGCGCGGCGGCAGCGGATCATCGTCAGCCTCGCGGCGGTGAACCCGGTCAAATGGTGGTGCCTGTATCTCCAGGCGGCTTGCGCGCTGTTGGTGATCGGCCTCGTTCATTGCGACAACCGCCTGGGATCGGCGATCTCGATGGGCCTGTTCGCCACCGGCGTCGCCACCTCGGTCCTGCTCATCGCCGCGCACGACCGGCCATTCGCCGGTCAGATCTCGATCCAGCCGGAGCCGCTGCTCCAGATCATGCCGGAGGCCGGGGCGAAGAGCTAAAGCGCGCCCGCGCTTGCGAAGCTCAGTAACAATACCGCGGATCGACCGGGACGTAGGAGCCGTCCCGGCGCTGCATGTAGCAGCCGCGCTGATAGGCGTAGTAGCCGGAGCGGCGGCGCTCGCCCTCGGAGGCGATTGCGGCGCCGGTGCCGGCACCGACGACGGCGCCGATCGCGGCTCCGCGGCCTCCGCCGAGCGCACCACCGAGGATCGCTCCGCCGACGCCGCCGATGATCGCGCCGCCGACGGCATCCTGGGCCACGGCCTCGTGAGCCGGCAACGCCATTGCAACCGTCAGACATGCTGCGATTGCAAAACTTCCAAAGCGAAGACCTCGAAGCATGCTCGCCCCTCCCTGTGATGGGCCGAGTCATAGCGCCGGAAGCGGATTCGGGCCAGACAAATTGCCGCGGCTCGACTCGCCACGTCCCGCGACGGCGCCGGAGGCGCAGCTCGAGGGCGGCTCAGGCCGCGCGGCGTGCGACGCTCGGGCGGGCCGCTCCCATTTCAGGGATCCATCCAGCGCTGCACCGCCTCGACCGTATCGGCCGGCGTGGTGTTGAAGCAGATCGTCGCCTCCGGTGCGAGCTGGTGCACCAGGTTCAACACCTTCTCGAACAGCAACAGCCGCTCCTTCGGTTCGCGCAGACCAGCGCCGATCACGATGCAGTCGAAGCGCTCGTCGCGCAGCGCCGCCGTCACGCTGGCTTCCGCGGTCAGGTCGAGATCGATCAGGCAGCTCGTGACGTCGTAGCCGAGACCGCGCAGGCGCAACAGTTGCGCCTCGATGTAGCTGCGGACGTGTTCGGGGGTGAGCTGCGGGAATGCGCTGTAATCCGCATTGCCCGGTTCGATGCCGATCGCAAGAATACGCCTGGCCATGCCGGAGCTCCCAACGAAATCATCTGTTCCGCTAACGGATGCGCTGCCGGTCCGGTTCCCGGTCAGTGACGGCGGGATGGTCGGGACGGCGCCTACTGCCGCAGCATGATCAGGGGATCGGCGGTGTCGGGGACGCGCCGCCACTGCGCGTTGTCGTCGGCCTCGAATTGCCAGACGTCACCTGATTTCGACAGCAGGATGATCTGGCCACGCTCGAGCCGCCATTGCGTCGGATTGAACTGCGCAATCGCCGGATCGCATTTCGGCTTGACGAAAACCTGGAAATTGTCCGAGCCGGCCTCGGTGTTGGTCAGCGTCAGCCCGCACACCGGCTGGCCGTTGCCGCGCACCATCGACCAGTCGCCGATCATCTGGTCCATCGACTTGGCCATCGAGCGGGCGGCGGCGAGGTCCTGGAGGATGTAGACGCCCTCGCCCTGGCGCAGGCCCTCGAAGATGCCGGCCTCGACTTCGGTGAAGTCGATCACGGCTTCACCGCTCGCATCCTGCAACCGGACGATATCGAGGCCCCTGACGCTCCAGGCGACGATGTCCTTGGTGAAAGGCAGCGCGGTCTTGCAGGCCGGCTCCAGCTCCAGCTTGAAGCCCTGGCCCGCAGCGTCGCCCTTCATCGTGACGACGCAGGTCTTGCTGCGCTCGGTGGTCGAGAGCTCCCATTGTCCGGGCATCTGCTTCTTCAGGCTCGTCGCATCCTGCGCGCGTGCAGAACCCATCGCGGCAGCACATGCCGCGATGGCGAATGCGAGAACCCGAAGAGCGGTCATCAGCGCCCCTTGAACGGCGTTTCCGCAACCGGCGTCAGCGGCGCCTTGCCTGAGAACCATGACTTGAGGTTGTCGACCACGAGCTGGTCCATCGCGTTGCGCGTCACCACCGAGGCCGAGCCGATATGCGGCAGCAGCACGACGTTCTGCATGGTCTTGAGCTCGTCAGGCACGTTCGGCTCGGCCGCGAACACGTCGAGACCGGCGGCGAGGATGGTGCCTGATTTCAGCGCCTGGACCAAAGCCTGCTCGTCGACGACGGAGCCGCGCGCGACGTTGACCAGCACGCCGCGCGGACCGAGCGCCTTCAGCACCTCGGCATTGATCATCTTGTTGGTCGAGGCGCCGCCGGGCACGATCACCATCAGCGTATCCACCGCCTTCGCCATCTCGATCAGATCAGGATAGTGCTTGTAGGAGACGTCCTTGGACGGATTGCGCGTGTGATAGACCACCGGCACCAGCGAGGCATCGAGCCGGCGCGCGATCGCCTGGCCGATCCGGCCCATGCCGACGATGCCGACCTTGCGGTCGCGCAGCGAACCGACGCTGAGCGGATAGTTCTGCGTCTGCCAGAGGCCGGAGCGGACGTAGCGGTCGGCCTTGATGAACTCACGCACCGTCGAGATCAACAGGCCCATCGCGACGTCGGCGACCTCCTCGGTCAGCACGTCGGGCGTGTTGGTGACGATGATGTTGTGCTCGGCGGCGTATTTGGCGTCGACGTGATCGTAGCCGACGCCGAAGCTCGCCACCATTTCGATCTTGGGCAATTGCGACAGCGATCCCTTGTCGGCGCGCACGGTGTGGTAGGTCACGGCCACGCCGCGGATCTTGTCGCGGATTGCCGGCGTCAGCCTCTCGAGGTCGCCGTGCGTCTCGGCCTTATGAACGACGAAATGATCGGAAAACCCGTTCTCGAGGATCGGCCGCACCGGTCCATAAATCAGAAGGTCGATCTTTTCGGACGAAATCGAACCGGCAGTCATCAGTTGTCCTTTCCAAGCGCGCTCTCGTGCCAGCGCCGTAAAACGAGGTGGGAAACTAGCGCCAGCACCCCATAGATGACAATCCCGGCGAGCGACAACAAAAGCAGCGCCGCGAACATGCGGGGTATGTTCAAACGGTAGCCGGATTCGGCGATCCTGTAGGCAAGCCCCGAGCCGGCGCCGGCGGTGCCGGCCGCGATCTCGGCCACGACCGCGCCGATCAGCGACAGGCCGCCCGCGATGCGCAGCCCGCCGAGGATATAGGGCAGTGCCGCCGGCAGTTTCAGGAAACGCAGGGTCTGCGACGCCGAGGCGCCGTAGAGCTGGAACAGGCCCGAGAGGTTGCGATCGACCGAATTGAGCCCGAGCGTGGTGTTGGACAGCACCGGGAAAAAGGCGACGATGAAGGCGCAGACGACGACCGCGGTCTGCTGCTCCAGATAGATCAGCAAGAGCGGCGCAATCGCGATCACCGGCGTCACCTGCAGGACGATTGCATAGGGGAAGAGCGAATATTCGACCCGTTTCGACTGGTTGAACAACAGCGCCAGCGCGATGCCGCCGACGCTGGCGGCCACAAAACCTTCAAGCGTGGTCAGCAGCGTGGCGGCGAGCGATTGTGACAGCACCGCCCAATCCTTGATCAGTGTCAGGACGATGACCGAGGGCGCCGGCAGCACGTAAGGCGGGATGTCCTTGATACGCACCACCAGTTCCCAGGCGAGAAGTCCCGCCGCGAACACGATGACGGGCAGCACGAAGCGCAGCGCGCGCTGCGCGACTGATGGTTTTGTGACGACAGCTTGGGCATTCATAGCGTCGACTGCCCCGAATAGGATGGCGCCAGCGCGGCGGACACTTTGCGGCAATAGTCGGAATAGGCTGCCGAGGTGCGAAACTCCTCAGCCCGCGGCTCGACCGTCTCGATGCGGATGTCGGCCTGGATGCGGCCGGGCCGCGACGTCATCACCACGACACGCTGCGACAGATAGACGGATTCGAACACCGAATGGGTGACGAAGATGACGGTCTTGCCGAGCCTGCGCCACAGCGCGAGCAGATCGTTGTTGAGACGGAAGCGCGTGATCTCGTCGAGCGCGGCGAACGGCTCATCCATCAGGAGGATCTCGGGATCGGTGACGAGAGCGCGCGCCAGCGACACCCGCATCTTCATCCCGCCGGAGAGCTCGCGCGGGAAAGCCTCGGCGAAATCGGCGAGGCCCACGCTGGCCAGTGCCTCGTCGGCACGCGCACGCGCTTCCGCCTTCGTCACGCCCGCGAGCTTCAGGGGCAGCCGCACGTTCTCGCGCACGCTGGTCCAGGGCATCAGGGTCGGCTCCTGAAACACGAAGCCGATGCCGTGGCCGGGCTGCGGCGCGCCCTCATGGCGCGCCACCCGCACGATACCGGATGACGGCGCGCTGAGCTCCGCGATGATGCGCAGCGCAGTCGACTTGCCGCAGCCGGACGGGCCCAGCAGCGAGATGAACTCGCCCTTGCGCACGGCGAGATCGAGCGGGCCGAGCGCCATGACGCCGTTGTCATACGCTTTCGTCACGCCGCGCAGGCTGACGGCGAGGGCCGTCAGGCTGGCTTCGACACCTGACGACGTTTTGACAGGGGACATGAAGCTTGCGTTACGGCTTGCTGGGGCGAAGCTCGACGCCGACGCCCTTGTTGACGAAGCGCAGCGTATAGGATTTGCGGAAGTCGAGATCCGCCTTCACGACGCCGGCCTTCACCATCTTGTTGAAGAAGGAGGTGTAGCGCTCGTCGCTCATCGCGCCGATGCCGTTCTTCAAGCTGTCGCCGGAATCGACGATGCCGTATTCCTTCATCTTGGCGACGGAATAGGCGAGCAGATCGTCGGTCATCTCCGGGTTGAGCTTCTTGATCATGGCATTGCCGGCGGAATTGTCGCGGTAGATGTAGTTGTACCAGCCGATCATGGAGGCATCGACGAAGCGCTGCACCAGGTCCGGCTTCTTCTCGACCATGTCGCGGCGGGCTTCGATCAGGGTCGAATAGGTGTTGAAGCCGGAATCGGCGAGCAGCAGCACGTTCGGCTTGAAGCCCGCGGCCTTCTCGACCGCGAAGGGCTCGGAGGTGACGTAGCCCTGCATCGCGCTCTTGGGGTTGGCGATGAAGGGCTGCGGATTGAAATTGTAGGGACGGACGTTCTTCTCGCTGAACCCATATTCGGACTTCAGCCACTGGAAGTAGCTGGTCATGCCCTCCTTGGAGACGAACAGCGTCAGCGGCTTGAGGTCCTCGATCTTCGCAACCTTGGCATCGGGTTGCGTCAGCATCACCTGCGGGTCCTTCTGGAAGACCGCGGCGATGGTGACGACGGGCACGTTGCTCGCCACCGCGTCGAACGACATCAGCGTGTTCGCGGCCATGAAGAAGTCGATCTTGCCGGCGATCAGGAGCATCCGGTTGTTCTCGTTCGGACCGCCGGGAACGATGCTGACGTCGAGGCCGTATTTCTTGTAGGTGCCGTCGGCGACCGCCTGGAAGAAGCCGCCATGCTCGGCCTCGGCGACCCAGTTGGTGCCGAAGGTGACCTTGTCCAGCGTTTCGGCCCGTGCCGGGACGCTCCAGACGAAAGCGGCCATCAAGCCCGCCGTTAACGCTCGCCGCAGATGAGAGGGGCTCATGATGGGACTCCGCCGATCGTGGCTGGCCGATACCAAGCCAACGCGATAAAACCGCAAGATATCAGGGGACGAGAGCCGGCCTGGCCCGCGTCCCCTCATAACGCCAAAATACGCGACAAATTCGGGCAAAGAAACCTTGATGACGCCTTCCCGCGACTGGACCGAGATCCGTTGGGCCAACGCAGCCCTCGCGGACGTGTCGCGCTGGATCGCGGTGCTGCCGCTGGCGGCGACCGAGCAGCACGGCCCGCATCTGCCGCTCGAAACCGACGTGCTGATCGCGGACGCCTATCTCGCGCGCGTGCGCGAGCTGTTGCCCGAGACGATTCCGGCGACGTTCCTGCCCATCGAACCGGTCGGAATTTCCACCGAGCATATCGACTATCCGGGCACGCAGACCCTGCCGACTGACGTTGCGCTGAAGCGATGGACTACAATCGGCGAGGACGTCGCACGGCGCGGCGTGAGGAAGCTCGTCATCATCACCAGCCATGGCGGCAACAGTGCGGCCATGATGCTGATCGCGCAGGATCTGCGCGCGCACCAAAAACTGTTCGTGGTGACGACGTCGTGGTCGCGGCTGTCGGGCGCGGACACATTGTTCCCGGCCGATGAAGTGCGTCACGGCATTCATGGCGGCGCTGTCGAGACCTCGATCATGCTGGCGCGTTATCCCGATCAGGTGCGCGTCGACGCGATCGCGGATTTTCCCGCAAGCAGCAGCGCGATGGAGCAGCAATATCGCTGGCTGTCGACGCAGCGGCCCGCACCGTTCGCCTGGCAGGCGCAGGATCTCAACGCCAGCGGCGCCATCGGCAACGCGACACTGGCCGTGCCGGCGAAAGGCGAGCAGCTGCTCGATCAAGGCGCGACGGCCTTCTGCGAACTGCTGGGCGAAGTCGATAACTTCGACGTGAACAGGCTCGCCAAGGGCCCCCTCGGCTAGCCGATATCCTCCTGTAATTATTCAGGAAAACTTCTCACTTCGGGAGCGGATTTGTCGTTTTCGAACCGGACGCGAGGAGCCTCCGTCCAACTCGGTACGCGGGCCACAACGGACCGCCTCAACCCGGATGGAGTTTCACATGTCGATCAAGACCAAGATTGCCGCGCTCGCTCTCGCCACCCTCGCCGTCACCGGCAGCATCGTGTCCACCACCTCCTCGGCCGAAGCCAAGCAGCCCGGCTGGGTCTGGGGCGTGGGTGCCGGCATCGCCACTGCCGCCGTCATCGGCTCCGCGGTCGCCGCCAGCAACGATCCCTACTACTACAGCTATCGCCGCTGCGGCTGGGTCGCCCAGTACAATGCCTTCGGCCAGTACGTTGGTCGGGTTCGTACCTGCTACTGATTTGAGTACCTGAGGCCGATCTCACGTGGATCCTGCGTCCGACACGGGCGCCTCATCCACCCCGTGTCGTGCCCCCGACCCCGCCCGGCTGTCCCCCCGGGCGGGGTCATCCATTTTGGGACCCGCGAATTTGTTGCAGCTCCGTCACACAGCAGTGCGAACCCTCCTCTGCGGCAATCCGCACCAGTTGCTATTGCGAATTAATCGCAATAAGGTTCGGAACAAGCACAGGGGCTTGGGAAGAAATTGCGGGAAATCGGGATCGTCTGGTCCGATCGCGTGAACACCCAAGACTTGGCGACAAGACCTGGTGACAGGACCGTCGCGAATCGGCTGGGGTATCGCGGCGGGTGGACACATCTGCGTTTGGGGGCGTGCGTTTTGACGTTGAGAGAGCATCGACACCGGTACTTGCGGACGGCCGCGGCAATTGCCTCGGGCCTGCTGGCTCTTCCTGCCGCCGGCCATGCGGCGGATCTGCCTTTGAAGGCCCCGGCGCTGAAGGCGGTCTATGACTGGACCGGCCTCTATATCGGCGCGCATGCCGGCTACAGCCTTGGTTCGTCGCGCTTTGCGCTGAATGACGGCGCCGCGCTCAACGGCAGCGGCGTCTTCAGCGGCATGATCGGCGGCGTGCAGGCCGGCTACAATTACCGGCTCAACTCCGGCTGGCTGGTCGGCGTCGAAGGCGATTTCTCGTTCCCCAACTACATCACCTCGAATTCGATCGTCTCATTCCTGGCAACGCCCGCCAACACCGTCACGCAGCAATGGGACTATGCCGCGAGCCTGCGCGGCCGCGTCGGCTACACCAGCGGCCCGTGGCTGGTCTACGCCACCGGCGGTTTTGCCTGGATGGGCGAGCGCTATTTCGACACGCCGGCCTCCGGCGCCGACGTCCCGAAAATCCTGAACACGCGGCCCGGCTGGGTCGCGGGTGCCGGCATCGAATACGGTTTCGCCCCGCATTGGAGTGCGCGGCTCGAATATCTCTACAGCCGCTTTGACGGCGCCAACGTCGCCTTCTCGACGGGCGCCCAATACAGCTCCTCGTCGCTCGACCTCCAGCAGATCAGGCTCGGCTTGAACCGCAAGGTCGATTGGCCGGGCATGCCCAGCTACAACCCGAACAGCTCCCTGATCGACACGGAATCGGATCGCTGGGAGATTCACGGCCAGAGCACCTATCTGCCGCAAGGCTATCCGTCGTTCTCTGCGCCCTACAGCGGACAGAACTCGCTCTCGCCGTCGGCGCAGGCCAAGGCGACGTGGAGCAACAGCCTGTTCCTGAATGCGCGGCTGTGGGACGGCGGTGAGGTCTATTACAATCCCGAGCTGCTCCAGGGATTTGGACTGAACGACACGGTCGGCGCGGCAGGCTTCCCCAACGGTGAAGCGCAGAAGTCGAACTTCCCCTACCCGCACTACAACACCTCGCGCCTGTTCGTGCGCCAGACGTTTGGATTTGGCGGCGAGCAGGAAGAGCTTGCGAGCGGACAATTGCAACTGGGACAGAAGGTCGACGTGTCGCGCCTCACGGTGCAGGCCGGCAAGTTCGCGGTGGTCGACGTGTTCGACGGCAATGCCTACGCCAAGGACACCCGCAAGGATTTCATGAACTGGTCGCTGTGGGCGCCGGGCGCCTTCGACTATTCCGCCGACAAGGTCGGCCTGACCTATGGCGTCACCGCCGAGCTCAACCAGAAGCAATGGGCGCTGCGCGGCGGCTATTTCCTGATGGTCGCAGAGCCCAATTCAAATCATTTCGACACCAAGGTCGGGGAGCGCGGCCAGTACGTGGTCGAGCTCGAGACCCGCTTCTCGCTGTTCGGCCAGCCCGGCAAGCTCAGGACCATGGGCTGGCTCGACAGCGCCAACATGGGCAGCTTCCGCGAGACGCTGGACAATCCCGCGCTCAATCTCGACATCGCGCAGACCCGGCACGGCCGCATCAAGGTCGGCTATGTCGTCAACCTCGAACAGGCGATCACCGACGATGTCGGACTGTTCGGCCGCTGGAGCTGGAACGACGGCAAGAGCGAGACGATTGCCTTCACCGACATCAACCGCAGCCTGTCGGGCGGACTGTCGATCAAGGGCACGAAATGGGGCCGGCCCGACGACGTGATCGGCATCGGCGGCGCCATCAATGCCATCTCGCAGGACTATCGCGACTTCCTGGCCGCCGGCGGCCTCGGTGTTCTCGTCGGCGACGGCGCGCTCAACTACCGCAAGGAGCGCATCCTCGAAACCTATTACGCCTACGCGCTGAACAAGAATCTCACCCTCACGGCCGACTACCAGCTCATCGTCAACCCCGCCTACAACGCCGATCGCGGGCCGGTGTCGGTGTTCTCGGGTCGGCTGCACGGCGAGTTCTAATCGCGGATCAGAACAGCAGCGCCACGCCCGAGGCGAACAGCAGCGCCAGCACGATCCGGCGGAACGTTGCGTCGTCAATCCGGCCGAACAGCTTCAGGCCGAGCCATGTGCCGGCGAGCAGGAATGGCAGGCCGAGCGCGAACAATCTGGCTGTTTCAAGCGTGAACGAGCCCTTTGCGCCCAGCCAGAGCGCCGCCGTCGCGAACACCACGACGGCGACCGGCTGGAACGTGGCACGCTGAACGTCCTTGGGCAGCCCGCGCAGATTGCACCAGATGGTGATGACGATGCCGGCAAGGCCTGTCAGCCCGCCGAGCACACCGTTGACGAAACCCACCGCTGCATCAGCGGCAGGCGGCATGGCGATCGCCAGCTTCAGTTGCGGCCGGAAAAATGCATAGAGGCTGTAGGCGATCAGGATGATGCCGACGCCGAGGCGAAGGCTGCGCGGATCGGTCGAGGTCAGAAACGCCACGCCGACCGGCACGCCAAGGAGAGCACCGATCACGAAGGGCCACAGCCGGCGCCAATCGAGCGCTGCGCGCAGCTTCCAGACCGAGTAGCCCTGCACCAGAAGGCCGAAGCCGATGATCAGGCTTGCGCTCTGGAGCGGCGTCAGCACATAGAGCCACAGCGACGCCGCGACCAGACCAAAGGCAAAGCCGGAGAGACCGGCGACGAATGCGCCGACAAAGGTGGCCAACAGGAAAAGTGGAAGCTCGATTGCGATCCCGTCCATTGCTCGCTCCAGACATCAGCGAGCAGCGCTTGCGTGGGATCTCCACTTCACGGGGAGGCTGCGACACCCCCGTCCTGCAAGCCTAGGAGAATCCGGTTCCTCCTACAATGCCCGCGTGCCGACGGTCGTGCCACGGGTGCGACAATTTGGGTCGGAACCGGACAAATTGCGCTTCGAGTTCATATATAAGGGGCTTGGTCCGGCGCCCGCCGGGTCAAGTGTCCCTTCTCCTTGCGCACAATGTTGTCCGTCGAACTCATCATCGTCGTCGTCCTGATCGTCATCAACGGCCTTTTGTCCATGTCCGAGCTGGCCGTGGTCTCGTCCCGCCCGGCCCGGTTGTCGCTGCTCGCCGCCAAGGGCGTGCGCGGCGCCGAGCGGGCGCTGACGCTGGCGGCCGATCCCGGAAAATTCCTCTCGACGGTGCAGATCGGCATCACGCTGGTCGGCGTGCTCTCGGGCGCATTCTCGGGCGCGACGCTCGGACAGCGGTTGACGCAATGGCTGCTCGAGCTCGGCCTGTCCGCGGGGATCGCCGACATCGTCGGCGTCGGCCTCGTCGTCACGCTGATCACTTACGCGACGCTGATCGTCGGCGAGCTGGTGCCGAAGCAGGTGGCGCTGCGCGACCCCGAAAGCATCGCGGTGAAGGTTGCGCCGGCGATGCACCTGCTGGCGAAGGTCTCGCTGCCGCTCGTCTTCCTGCTCGATCTCTCCGGCAAGGTGATCCTCACCCTGCTCGGCCAGGGCGGCAAGTCCGAAGAGAAGGTGTCGGAAGACGAGATCCATCATCTCGTCACCGAGGCCGAGAACGCGGGCGTGCTGGAGTCCGGCGAAAAGGAAATGATCGCCGGCGTGATGCGGCTCGGCGACCGGCCGGTCGGTGCGATCATGACGCCGCGCACGGAGGTCAACGAGATCGACCTGCGCGATCCGCCGGAGGCCATTCACGAGACCATCGTCAAGAGCCCGCATTCGCGCTTTCCCGTCTCGGACGGCGATCGCGACAAGCCGATCGGCGTGCTCCAGGCCAAGGACCTCCTGATCGCCTATATGAACGAACGCACGCCGGATCTGCGCGCGCTGGTGCGCGAAGCGCCCGGCATCCCGGCCTCGGCGGACGCCCGCGATGTGCTGGCGATCCTGAAGGCTGCGCCGGTTCATGTCGGCCTCGTCTACGACGAGTATGGTGCCTTCGAAGGCATGGTGACGACGGCCGACATCCTCGAATCCATCGTCGGCGCCTTCCATTCCGAGGAAGGACCGCCGGAGCCGGCCTATGTCAAACGTCCCGACGACTCCCTGCTGATCTCCGGCTGGATGCCGGTCGACGAGTTCGGCGAGCTGCTCGGCATCGAGTTGCCGCCGCACCGCTACAACACGGTGGCGGGCCTTGTGCTGCAGCAGTTCAACGTGCTGCCCAATGTCGGCGATGCCTTCGACTTCGCCGGCTGGCACATCGAGGTCGTCGATCTCGACGGACGGAGGATCGACAAGATTCTGGCGAGCCGGTTGAGCGAGGTGGAGACGGGTTGAGCGCGCGCTCTGGCGCCTCACCCGACCCTCACCCCGATCCGCTTTTCCTTGCGCCAGATCACGGTGCAGGGCAGATGCAATCCGTCGGCCTGGATGAACAGGGTGAAATGTTCGGGGATGCCGATGGGGCTGGTGACGTCGAGAGCGGCACCGGTGTCGGAGAAATTGCGGACGGTGCAGTCGATCGCGCCGCCGCCGAACTCGATCGTTCCGGCCTTCAGAACGCGATGTCTCGCCTTGTCGCGCCGTTCGTCCATGGGCACAATCTATACCCAAAGTTGAACCAAACGTTAAGCGCCAGCCGCGCTCGCCATGAATTTATGCCGGCCGGACCGGCGCCGCCACCGGCGGAGCGCCGTGCTCACAGCGCCGGCTGGAACGTCTCCGCCCGGGCCATCCGCCAGGCGTCGCGGAAGCGCGGATCTTCGGTGCCTTCGAGCAGCTCGCCCGGGCGCAGCGCCGGATAGAGCTGCGCAAAGGATTGCACCTGGGTCGTCGAAGTCCGTTGGTTGAAGTGGATCGGGCGCAGCTGCTGGGGATGTTCGAGGCCGGCCGCGGCGATCAGCTCGGTCAGCGAGTGCAGCGTCGCGTGGTGATAATTGTGCACGCGGTCGATCTTGAGCGGCACGTAGAGCGCGCGCGCCCGCGTCGGGTCCTGCGTCGCCACGCCGGTCGGGCAGCGGTCGGTATGGCAGCTCAGCGACTGGATGCAGCCGAGCGAGAACATGAAGCCGCGCGCCGAGTTGCAATAGTCGGCGCCGATCGCCATCGCGCGCGCCATGTCGAAGGCGGTCGCGATCTTGCCGGACGCGCCGATCTTGATGCGGTCGCGCACGTTGATGCCGACCAGCGCGTTGTGAACGAAACTGACGCCCTCGCGCATCGGCATGCCGAGATGGTCCATGAACTCCAGCGGCGCGGCGCCGGTGCCGCCCTCATTGCCGTCGACGACGATGAAGTCGGGATAGATTCCGGTTTCTATCATCGCCTTGCAGATCGCCAGGAATTCCCAGGGATGGCCGATGCACAGCTTGAAGCCGGCCGGCTTGCCGCCGGAAAGCTTTCGCATCTCGGCGATGAACTGCATCATGCCCGTTGGCGTCGAGAAAGCGCGGTGCGAGGCCGGCGAGATGCAATCCTCGCCCATCGCAACGCCGCGGATCTTCGAGATCTCCTCCGAGACCTTTGCCGCCGGCAGCACGCCGCCATGGCCGGGCTTGGCGCCCTGGCTGATCTTGAGCTCGACCATCTTGATCTGGTCCTGGCTCGCGACACGCGCGAACGCCTCCGGATCGAAGGTGCCGTCGAGATGACGGCAGCCGAAATAGCCGGACCCGATCTCCCAGATGATGTCGCCGCCCATCTCGCGGTGATAGGGGCTGAAGCCGCCCTCGCCGGTGTCATGCGCGAAGCCGCCCTTTTTCGCTCCGGCATTGAGTGCACGCACCGCATTCGGGCTGAGCGCACCAAAACTCATCGCCGAGATGTTGAACACCGAGGCGGAATACGGCTTTTGGCAGTCGGGACCGCCGATGGTGATGCGGAATTTCTCCTCGGCATGCGTCTTCGGCGAGACCGAGTGATGCATCCACTCATAGCCCTCGCGATAGACGTCCTCCTGGGTGCCGAACGGTCGCTTGTCGAGCTGCATCTTGGCGCGCTGATAGACGAGCGAACGGGTGTCGCGCGAGAACGGCATGCCGTCCTTCTCGCTCTCGAAGAAATACTGCCGCATCTCCGGGCGTATCTCTTCGAGCAGGAAGCGCATATGCGCCGAGATCGGGTAGTTGCGCAGGACCGCGTGGCCCTTCTGGAGCAGGTCACGGACGCCAAGCAGCGTCAGGGCACCGAAGATCAGGATCGGGATCAGCAGGATGTCGAAGATCTTGTGGTCGGCGATGCCGATGCCGATCAAGAGCGCGGTGACGACCGCGCAGATCGTCAGCACGATGAAGCGCGGCGAGAACGGCAGCAGCAGGGTTTCCATGACCCCCTCTTCCGCCAGCGGCAAACGTTTGGGAGATTCCTGTGTCTTGTTGTCGTCGGCCACGATTCCCACCCTCTCGCCAGCATGAGGCGGTACGATACGCCCGCGCCTGTCATACGGATATGACGCGGCCGTTGTTTCAGGCTAGCGAATTCGGCGGAGACAAATCAATCAGCCGAGAGGACAGGCTGTTTGCAGTGCAGCAAAGCTGCGGATGGGAGAAGGCCGCAGTAGCCACAAACTGAGCCTGTCATCCCGGGCAGGCGTAAGCGCGGACCCGGGACGACGGCGGAGTGAAGGGCTGGCAGCCCAATACGCTGCCGAGATGGTAAGTAGCCCTTACCGCTCGACGAACGCCTTCTCGATCACGAAATGACCGGGCTTGTTGCCGCTTCCCTCGATGAAGTCGCGGCCCTCGAACATCACCTTCAGCTCTTCGAGCATCCCCGGGCTGCCGCACATCATGACGCGGTCGGTCTCGATGTTGAGCGGCGACTGTCCGATGTCGTTGAAGATCTGCTCGGAGTTGATGAGGTCGGTGATGCGGCCACGGTTGCGGAACGGCTCGCGGGTCACGGTCGGATAGTAGATCAGCTTGTCCGCGAGCAGCTCCCCGAACAGCTCGTCTTCGCGCAGGGAAGCGACCAGCTTCTCGCCATAGGCGAGCTCGGAGACCTGACGGCAGCCGTGCACCAGCACGATGCTCTCGAACTGCTCGTAGACCTCGGGGTCCTTGATCAGGCTGGCGAAGGGCGCCAGACCCGTCCCGGTCGAGAGCAGCATCAGCCGCTTGCCGGGGATGAGGTTGTCGGTGATCAGCGTGCCGGTTGCCTTGCGGCCGACCAGGATGGTGTCGCCTTCCTTGATCTTCTGGAGGCGCGAGGTGAGCGGGCCGTCCTGAACCTTGATCGAGAAGAACTCGAGCTCTTCCTCGTGGTTGGCGCTTGCCATGCTGTAGGCGCGCAGCAGCGGGCGGCCATCGACCTCGAGGCCGATCATCGCGAACTGGCCGTTCTGGAAACGGAAGCCGGTGTCGCGCGTGGCGCGGAAGCTGAACAGCGTGTCGGTCCAGTGCTGGACGGAAAGAACCTTCTCTCGGTAAAACGCGCTCATGATTTTCGCTATTCCGAATAATTGCGGTTTTAGGACAAAAGCGTAGCCCGGCCCTGAAAGCGGGGCGGACACCATTGCCATGGCGGAGGATTTCGCGTGTGTGATCTACGCCATTGAGACCAATAATCAACCTCGTTCCGGATGCAATTGATGCCGGTCAAACCGGCATTTGCGGCGGAAATGGTCGCATCATTAATGAATCTGCTGCCGGGCGCGCACGGCGGGCAATTTCTTTTCCCTCCAGGGCCCGATTGCAGCACTTAATTTCCGTCGTGCTCGCGAGAATTTCATTAAGAATAGCTCTGATTTTCACGCCGGTTGGCGCCGTTTCCCGCATTTTTGCGGTTTTTGGCGACAGGGACGACGGAAGCAGATGTCAGGCAGCGAGCGGATCTTCGTCCAGGCGATCAGGCGCTATTGCGCAAGCCACGGCATCGCGATCGATGTCCGCGCCGGTGGCTGGCTGATCGCGATGCGCCGGAACGAAAAACGCCACTTCGCCTTCGGCTACGACATCGGCCTCAACAGCGCCATCGCGCATCGCCTCGCCAACGACAAATCCGCCGCCGCCGAGGCGCTGGCGCTGGCGGACGTGCCCTGCATTCGGCATCACCTCTTCCTCAATCCCAAGCTCGGCAAGCATGTTGTCGGCCCCGCCTGGCGCGAGGCCATGCTGGAGCTGCTGGCCGGCCATCCGCAAGGCGTGGTGGTGAAGCCGAACGAGGGGACATCGGGGCGCTCGGTGTTCAAGGTGACGACGGAGGCGGAGCTCGACCATGCGGCCAGCGAGGTCTTTGCGATGAGCGCCGGGCTCGTGATCTCGCCCTATGTCGCGATCGAGGACGAGGTCCGTGTCGTGCTGCTCGATGACGTGCCGCTCGTCGTCTACAGCAAGCAGCGTGGCACGGATTGGCGGCACAATCTCGATGCCGGCGCAAAACCGGTGCTGCTGGAGGACGGCGAGGTTCGAACGGCCTGCGTGAAGCTCGCGATCGATGCCGCGCGCGCCATCGGCATTGTCTTCGCCTCGATCGACGTGATCCGCGTGGATGGCGCGTGGCGCGTGCTCGAGATCAATTCCGGCGTGATGATGGAGGCGCTGGCGAAGCTGCATCCGGAGCTGGTGCAGGCGACGTACGACGCGGCGCTGGATCGGGTGTTTGGCAAAAATTAGCGGCAACGAGCACACTGCACCCTCTCCCCTTGTGGAAGAGGGTGGCTCACCGCGCAGCGGTGAGACGGGTGAGGGGTTCTCTCCGCGCATGACCCTCTCACGGTCGAACTTGCGGAGACATACCCCTCATCCGGCGCTTCGCGCCACCTTCTCCCACAAGGGGAGAAGGAAAAGCAGCGAGATCGCGGCGCAATCATCGCAATACAAGCCGCTAATTATTCGCGCTGGCCGAATCGTCCATCGCCTTGAAGGCTTCCTCCAGCTGCAGCGAGATCGGCACGTTCAGCCGTTCGCCGGTGGGGAGCCTTGCGGTGAACCATTTGTTGTAGAGCGGGACGAGATCGCGGTTGGAGCCGAGCTTGCGGAAGGTGCGCTCGACCACGGCCGAGAGTTGCGGCTCGCCTTTCCTGAACATGATGCCGTAGGGATCGTAGGACAAATAGTCTCCGACCACGCGAAAATATTCCTGCGCCTTGTGACGTGCGATCAGGCCATAGAGCAGGATATCGTCGGTTGCGAACGCATCAGCCTTGCCGTCGTTCACCATCTGGAACGACTGCTCGTGATCCGGCGCGGTCACGATGTTAAGGCCGAGCGAGAGCTTTTTGTCGACGGCGTGCATCGCCTGCTCGTTGGTGGTGCCCTTGGTCACCACCACGGTCCTGCCCTTTAGGTCCGCGGCACCAGAAATAGCCGCTCCCTTCGGCACCATCAGCTTGGTGCCTGCGACGAACATCAGCGGAGAGAACGCGACGCGCTTGCCGCGCTCGGCATTGGCGGTGGTCGAGCCGCATTCCAGGTCGATCTTGTTCTGGAGCACGGCGTCGATGCGGTCGTCCGAGGTGACCTTGACGTAGTCGATCTTCAGATTGGCATCGTCAACCTCGACGCCGATCTCCTCGACGATGGCCTCGCAGAGCTCGAGGCTGTAGCCGATCGGACGACCCGACTGGTCGAGGAAGGAGAACGGCGGCGAGCTCTCGCGATAGCCGAGCCGCACGGAGTGCGCCTTCTTGATGGCCGACAGCGTCGGGCTCAGCCCTTCGCTGCCGGTCTGGGCGGATGCCGCGGTCGCCAGCAAACATGCCGCGAGCCACAGGCCGCCGCGGGTCAACGACCCCGCCAGTGTCTTTCCCATGGTTCGCTCCTAACCATGGCCGGCCATTGCGGGCACTTCACCCGGCACCATGTCGCCGGGCACGGCATCGCCCGGTCCCATCTCATGCTCGGGCCCGAGCTCGCCTTCCCACTTCGCGACGACCGAGGTCGCCAGCGTGTTGCCGATCACGTTGGTGGCGCTGCGCCCCATGTCGAGGAAGGTGTCGATGCCCATGATCATCAACAGGCCGGCCTCCGGGATGCCGAACTGCGACAGCGTCGAGGCGATCACGACGAGGGAGGCGCGCGGCACGCCGGCGACGCCCTTCGAGGTGATCATCAGGGTTGCCAGCATCGCAAGCTGGGTGCCGAGCGGCATGTCGATGTGATAGCTCTGCGCGATGAAGACGCTCGCGAAGGTGCAGTACATCATCGTGCCGTCGAGGTTGAAGGAATAGCCGAGCGGCAGCACGAAGCTCGAGATCCGCGACGAGGCGCCGAAGCGGTTGAGGCCCTCCAGCGTCTTCGGATAGGCCGCCTCGGAGCTCGCGGTCGAGAACGCGATCATCAGGGGTTCGCGGATCAGCTTCAGCAGGTGGCTGTAGCGCGGCCCGATCACGATGAAGCCGACGATCACCAGGATGCCCCACAGGATCGCCAGCGACAGATAGAAGCCGCCCATGAAGACGATGAGCTTCCAGAGCACCAAGAGGCCGTTCCTGGCGACCGTCGCGGTGATGGCCGCCCACACCGCGAGCGGCGCGAACAGCATCACATAGCCCGTGACCTTGAGCATGATGTGGCCGATATCGTCGATCAGCGCCAGGATCGGCTTGGAGCGCTCGGGCATCGAGCCCATCGCCACCGAGAAGAACACGGCGAAGATCACGATCTGGAGGATCTCGTTCTGCGCCATCGCGTCCGCGATCGAGGTCGGGATCAGATGGGTCAGGAATTTCTCGATCGAGAAGGCCGAGACCGGGAGGCCGGTCGATTGGCCCGCCGCAGGCAGTGTGCCGGGGAAGTTGGCGCCGGGCTGAAGCAAATTGACCATCACGAGACCGAGTAGCAGCGACACGAAGGAAGCGCTGACGAACCAGCCCATGGTCTTGGCGAAGATGCGTCCGAGCTTGGAGCCGGAGCCCATATGGGCGATGCCGCCGACCAGCGTCGCGAACACCAGAGGCGCGATGATCATCTTGATCAGGCGCAGGAATATCACGGCGACCAGGTTGATGGCGGAGGCCCACTCGGCGCGGGTATCGGGCAGGAAGTTGTAGATCGCCGACCCCATGATGATGCCGAGCACCATCGCCGCCAGAATGTATTGCGTAAACCTGTTCGACATTGCTTACCCCCACGTACACCGGCGCTTCATGATGTCGCAGATATGACGACGACGCAACACGCTTGGCGTGCAGTCGCGAGAGCCGGATGTTCCCATTGCGAAATGGAACGCACCGCTCTAGCCTTCATGCAGCGCACAACGAATGCGGCTTGCACGTTTTCTTTGCGGCACCTGCATCAATAATCGTCAAACAAACGAAGAGGAAACGCCATGAGCGGCAGCATCAATCGCCAGATTCTTCTGGTGGAAAAACCCAGCGGCAAGCTCGGTCCAGAACACTTCAAGATGGTCGAGAGCGCGATGCCCGAGCCGAAGGACGGCGAGGTCTTGCTGCAAGTGCGTTACATCTCGCTCGACGCCGCCAACCGCGCCTGGATGCATGGCGCGACCTATCGTTCCGCGGTCGAGGCCAACAGCGTGATGGCCGGCGGCGGCATCGCGGAGGTCGTCAGCTCGAAGGCCGAAGGGCTCGCTGCCGGCGACATCGTGTTCGGCGACACCGGCTGGCAGGAGTTTGCGGCGGTGCCGGCGAAGCATCTCACCAAGATGCCGAAGCTCGAACCGATGACGCACCTGCTCAGCGTGTTCGGCATCGCCGGCCTCACCGCCTATTTCGGACTGCTGGAGATCGGCAAGCCCAGGGAGGGCGAGACGGTGGTGGTCTCCGCCGCCGCGGGCTCGGTCGGCTCGATCGTCGGACAGATCGCCAAGATCAAGGGATGCCGCGTGGTCGGCATCGCCGGCGGCGCCGACAAGTGCAACTGGCTGACCTCCGAGCTCGGCTTCGATGCCGCCGTCGACTACAAGGACGGCGCGGTGTTCAAGGCATTGCGCGCGGCGGCGCCCAAGGGCATCGACGTCTATTTCGACAATGTCGGCGGCGACATTCTGGAAGCCTGCCTGCCACAGATGAACAATTACGGCCGCATCGCCTGCTGCGGCGCGATCTCGCAATATGACGGCGCACCCGCCGCGCACGGCCCGCGCGGCGTGCCCGGCCTGATCGTGGTGAAGCGGCTGGTCATGCAGGGCTTCATCGTGATGGACTACATGAAGGACAGCCAGCGCGCGCTCGCCGAGCTTCAGGCCTGGGTGAAGTCCGGCAAGCTGAAGGTGCAGGAGGACATCATCGACGGATTGCAGAACACGCCGCAGGCGCTGATCGGATTGCTCGCGGGCAACAACCGCGGCAAGCGCATGGTCAGGCTCTGACGACGTATCCTGTGAGCATGGTCTTTCCGGAAAACCGCTGCACGCTTTTCCGGACCATGCTCTAAGTTACGTCGCAATTGCAGAGGCATTATCTACTTGCGGTAGAGGTCGAAGCGGCCAATGATGCCGCTCGCGGCACGATCCGCGACGATTGCTTGCATCACATTTAAGAAAATCATCGTCGTTACCGACAGGGCAGGAATTCACCCCAATGTTCAATACGTTGAAACATGCATCAACGCGTACGGTGTTGCTGGCCGCAACACTCTTCGCAACTGCAACAAGCGCATTCGCGCAAGCCCCGACCGAGGCACAGAAGAGCGCGATGCGCTCCGCATGCCGCTCGGACTTCATGGCGCATTGCGCGAGCGTGACGCCTGGCGGCGTGGAAGCCTATCAATGCCTGACGAAGAACATGTCCAGCCTGTCGTCGGGATGCCAGACCGCGGTACGCGCGGTCGAGCCCGCGGCGGCGCCGAAGACCGAAGCCGCGCCGGCCGCGCCCAAGACCGAGGCTGCGCCCAAGGCGGAATCAGCGCCCGCCGCCGCAAAGCCGGCAGCCGCGCCGGCGCCGAAGGCCGTTGCCGCCAAGCCACCCAGCAGCGCCCAGACCGCCGCGGTCAAGAGTGCGTGCCGGGGCGATTACCCCAAGGTCTGCGCCGGCGTGCCACCGGGCGGCGCGCCCGCGCTCGAATGCCTGGAGAAGAACAAGGCCAAGGTTTCGCCGGCTTGCGAGAAGGCCGTGAGCGCCGCGACCGGTGGTGCCACAGCGACGGCAGCGCCTGCGGGCGCAGCTCCTGCGGCGGCAGCACCGGCGGCGGCGCCCGCCGCGATCGTTCTGCGCCCGCTGCGGCCGCGTGAAGAGCTGTTCATTATCCGCTCCGCCTGCAGCGCCGACATCCGCACGCTCTGTGCCGGCGTCGCACCCGGCGGCGGCCGCATCGTGCAGTGCGTCGCGAGCAATGCCGCCTCGCTGTCGCCGGCGTGCAAGGACGTGCTGGCGCCCTTCGCTGCGCGATAAGGCAGCGCATGAAGACGCGCCAAAGTGCGCGACAATGATGGACGGCGTGCGCGCATGAATTTTTCGCACGCCTGCAACGACAAACCTTTGGCCGATATCGATTTCAATCACGACAAGACCGGGAGGACAACATGCGTTCATTGCTGCTCGTTGCTTCTGCGCTCCTCGCCTTCGGAGCAACCATGACGTTCGAGGCCAAAGATGCCAATGCGGTGGTGTGCGCCCGCGGCGTCTATCGCGCCGGCTGCGCCGGGCCGAACGCGGCCGTCGTGGTCCGCAAGCCGGTTCCGGTCGTCCGCTGCACCCGGGTGCTGGTGAACGGGGTCTACGTGAAGCGCTGCGTCTGACGGTGCGGATGGCCAAGCCGCCGCGGTTTGGCTATGCTTTGCGCCTCACTGCTTCGGACACGCGTCAAACGTGTGTCCGGCATGAGTTTCGGCGTGCCTCGCCTGGCCAATAATTCCGCTGGCGCGGGAAGCTGGAGCACATTAGTCTACCCCTAGATAGTAAGTATACTGTCAATTAGGGAGGCAGACGTTGCGGATCGCCGTGATTGGCGGGGGGCCCGGTGGGCTCTACTTCGCCTATCTCTGGAAGAAGCGTCACCCCGAGGATCAAGTCGACCTGTTCGAACAGAACCCGGCCGACGCGACCTGGGGCTTTGGCGTCGTGTTCTCCGACCAGGCGCTGGAATTCCTGCGCGCCGACGACCCCGAGACGGTCGACGCGATCGCGCCGCATATGGAGAGCTGGGAGAACATCACGCTGAACCTGGGCGGCGACAGCGTCGCCATCGATGGCGTCGGCTTCGCCTCGATCGGCCGGCTCGAGTTGTTGCAGTTCCTCCAGCAGCGCGCGCTCGATGTCGGCGTCACGCCGCGCTTCGACACCCCGATCCACGAGATCAGCCAGCTCAACGGCCATGACCTGATCGTCGCCGCCGACGGGCTGAACTCGCTGGTGCGGCGCGCCTTCGAGGGCGATTTCGGCACATCGCTGTCCTACTCCTCCAACAAGTTCGTCTGGTACGGCACCTCGAAGCGCTTCGATACGCTGTCGCAGACTTTCGTGAGGACCGACCGCGGCGCGTTCAACGCCCACCACTACCGCTACTCGCCGAACATGAGCACCTTCCTGGTCGAGTGCGATCACGCGACCTGGCAGGCCTATGGCTTCGCCTACAAGGACGTCGAGCAGTCCAAGGGCGTCTGCGAGGAAGTGTTCGCGGACACGCTCGGCGGCCGCTCGCTGGTCTCGAACAAATCGGTCTGGCGCAATTTTCCCTGGGTCTGGAACGAGCACTGGTCGTTCAAGAACATGGTGCTGATCGGCGACGCGCTGCACTCGGCGCATTTCTCGATCGGCTCGGGCACGCGGCTCGCGATCGAGGACGCCATCGCGCTGGTCAAGGCGCTGGAGTCGGATGCGCATCTGTCGACGGCGCTGCACCGCTACCAGGCTGCGCGCAAGCCGGTGGTGCAGAAGCTCGTCAACGCGGCGCGAACCAGCGCCTTCTGGTACGAGCATTTTGCCCAGCACATGCAGCTTGACCTGATGGACTTTGCCTACAGCTACATCACCCGCTCCGGCCGCATCGACGATTCTCGGTTACGCGCGATGTCGCCGTCCTTCATGGCCCGCTACGAGGCTGCCAAGAATGGCGGAGGTGCGGCATGAGCAATGAGATTCGCGACAAGGTGCCGGCCGACAGCGCGGGGGCAAGCGAGATCGGTTTTGCCGTTCCGCAGGTCTACAACGCCAGCCGTGTGCTGTTTGACAATCTCGGCAAGGGCCGCGGCGACAAGCTGGCGCTCATCGGTCCCGCGGGCACGCGGACCTATGCCGAGCTTTGCGCGGAGGCTTGCCGTTGGGGCAACGGGTTTGCATCGCTCGGCCTGACGCGCGGCGACCGCGTGCTGCTGTTCCTCGACGACACGCCGGCCTATCCCGCCGCCTTCTTCGGCGCGGTGCGTGCCGGCTTCGTGCCGCTCCTGATCAACACGCTGACGCCGCCGGATCTGCTGCAATTCTATCTCGCCGATTCCGGCGCGCGTGTTGCGGTGGCGGATGCCGAATTCGCGGCGCGGTTCAATGCGGAGGCCTGCAAGGACACGCGCCTGCGCACGCTGATCGTCGTCAATGGCGCGGCGGGCGATCACGCCGCGCCTGCGGCGGTCGCAGCGGCAAGCTGGCTCCCGCAATTTCCGGCCGACCTCGCGGAGGCCGACACGCATCGCAACGAGATGGCGTTCTGGATGTACTCGTCCGGCTCGACCGGCCGGCCCAAGGGCATCGTGCACCTCCAGCACGACATGGCCTATAGCGATGCCGCCTTTGCGCGGAACGTGTTGAAGCTGTCGCCTGGCGACATCTGCTTCTCGGTGCCGAAGATTTTCTTCGCTTACGGCTTCGGCAACTCCGTCACCTTCCCGTTCTCCGCGGGTGCGGCGACGCTGCTGCTGCCGGGCCAGCCGAAGCCCGCGTCGATCTTTGCCGCGATCGCGCATTACAAGCCAACGCACTTCTTCGGCCTGCCGACGCTCTACACCTCGCTGACCAAGGCCGACGGCGCGGACAAGGCCGACTTTTCGTCGCTGCGCATGTCACTCTCGGCGGCCGAGGTGCTCTCGGCCGAGGTCTTCAACGGCTGGAAGACGCTCACGGGCCTGGAGATCGTCGAAGGCCTCGGCTCGACCGAGGTGCTGCACATCTATCTCTCCAACCGCCCCGAGCAGAAGAAGCTCGGCGCCGCCGGCCTGCGCGTGCCCGGCTACGAGGTCGCGCTGCGCGACAAGAACGGACGCGACGTCGCCGACGACGAGGAAGGCATCCTGTGGGTGCGCGGCGATTCCAACACGCCGCTGTACTGGAACAGGCCGGACAAATCCGCCGAGACCATCCGCGACGGCGGCTGGATCTACACCGGCGACCGCTTCGTCCGCGATGCCGACGGCTTCCACTTCTTCCGCGGCCGCGCCGACGATCTGATCAAGATCTCCGGCCAGTGGGTCTACCCGCTCGAGGTCGAGCTGTGTCTGGCTGATCATCCCGACATCCGCGAATGCGCGGTGTTCGCGAGCGAGCTGCCGGACCGGCGCATGACGCTGAAGGCGGTGGTGGTGATGAACAATCGCGCCGCCGACCAGAGTGAAGCGACGCGGCGGCTGCAGGACTACGTCAAAGGCAAGCTGCTGCCGTACAAATATCCGCGCGAGGTGATCTTCATCGACGAGCTGCCGAAAACGGGCACGGGGAAGATCGATCGGCAGGCGTTGTTGCGGATGTGAGGGGAGGAGCAAGAGTGAGGGACGCACGCGCGAACCTACACTCTCGGTGTCATCGCCCGCGCAGGCGGGCGATCCAGTATTCCAGAGACGGCAGTGATTGGCCCGACGGGCCGCGGCGTACTGGATTCCCCGCCTTCGCGGGGAATGACAGCGGAGATAAAGGCGACAGCGTCGCCAATTCCTCCCCTCACCCACCCTTCCCCAGATGCTCCAGCGCATCTTCCGCCCGCAGCGGCACCCGCGAGGCCTCGTTGTTGAGATCGACGAGCTGCACCAAGAGCCCCATCAGCGTCTTGCGGTCGGCGGGCTTGAGCGGCTCCAGCATGCGGGCCTGGGCGCGTTCGACGGCGGGAATGATCTCGCGCAGGATCGCGGCGCCTGACTTGGTCAGATAGAGCAGCTTGATCCGCTTGTCCTCGGGCGCCGGCTTACGCTCGACATAATCCTTGGCCTGGAGCCGCTCGATCACGCTACCGAGCGTGGAGCGGTCGAAGGCGATCACGGCCGACAGCCGCGTTGCGTCGATGCCGGGATGGGTGTGGATCGCGATCAGCGCCGCGTATTGCACTGGGGTGAGGTCGAAGGCCCTGCACTCCTCCATGAAGATCGAGACCGCAATCTGCTGCATGCGCCGGAACAGATAGCCCGGCGCGGCATAGACCGCGTCGATCGTGATCGGAGCAGGCTTACTCGGCATCGGGCTGCTTCTCCGGCGCGGCATTGGCGAAGGCCGGCAGCGCCTTTGCCGCGGCTTCTGCCTTCAGCAGGCGCGGATAGGCGGAGACATCGACGCCGAACCGGCGCGCATTGGCGAGCTGCGGCACGAGGCAGAGATCAGCGAGCGTCGGCGTATGACCGAAGCAGAACGGCCCGGGCTCGCCCTTGATCAGGGTTTCACAGGCCGACAGCCCTTCGCGGTTGACCCATGCCGCCCAGTCCTGGACTTTCTCCTCGGCAAGACCAAGCTCGCGCAGCCGCGCCAGCACCTTCAGGTTCTGAACCGGATGGGTGTCGCAGGCGATCGCGAGCGCAAATGCCCTCACCTTGGCGCGTTGCAACGTATCCTTCGGCAGCAGCGGCGAATTGGGGTGCGTCTCGTCGAGCCATTCGATGATCGCAACCGATTGGGTCAGCACGGCGCCTGCATCGTTCTCCAACGCGGGCACCAGGCCCTGCGGGTTGATAGCGAGATAGCTAGGCGCGCATTGCTCGCCCTTGCGCAGATGATGCGGCAGATGCTCGGCACTGATGCCCTTCAGGTTCAGCGCGATCCGCACCCGGTAGGCGGCGCTGGAGCGGAAATAGCCGTGCAGCTTCATCGGAATCCTCCCGTTTTCCCGTTGCTTGTACGTCGTTCGCCACGTTGACGCTAGCCAGATCGTCAGTATACTGTCAATTTACAAACGAGAACAGGAGGCGCGCCATGGAAGCCGTGACCAAGACGCCGGAACGCGAGGCGTTCTACCGGAAGATCGACGGCGAAAATCTCACCGCGCTGTGGACGGTCATGAGCGATCTGATCACGCCGGAGCCGAAGAGCGCTTGCCGCCCGCACCTCTGGAAGTTCGACGTCATCCGCGACTACATGACGGAAGCCGGCAAGCTGATCACCGCCAAGGAAGCCGAGCGGCGCGTGCTGGTGCTGGAGAATCCCGGCCTTCGCGGACAGTCCAAGATCACGACCTCGCTCTATGCCGGCGTGCAGATGGTGGTGCCCGGCGACGTCGCGCCCGCGCACCGGCACAGCCAGTCGGCGCTGCGCTTCGTGCTCGAAGGCAAGGGCGCCCACACCGCGGTCGACGGCGAGCGCACCGCGATGGCGCCTGGCGACTTCATCATCACGCCGTCGATGACCTGGCACGATCATTCCAACGAGACCGACGAGCCGATGTTCTGGCTCGACGGCCTCGATATCCCGCTGGTGCAGTTCTTCGACTGCTCCTTCGCGGAAGGCTCCAAGGAGGACCAGCAGAAGATCACCAAGCCGGCCGGCGACAGCTTTGCCCGCTACGGCCACAATCTGCTGCCGGTCGACGTGAAGCGGAGCTCGAAGACCTCGCCGATCTTCAGCTATCCCTATGCCTACACCCGCGAGGCGCTGGAGAAGGCTCGCCCGAGCCAGGAATGGGATGCCTGTCACGGCTTGAAGCTGAAATTCAGCAACCCCGAGACCGGCGATTTCGCGATGCCGACCATCGGCACCTTCATCCAGCTGCTGCCGAAGGGCTTTAAAACTACGCGCTATCGCGCAACGGATGCCACCGTGTTCTGCCCGATCGAAGGGCGCGGCCGCAGCCGGATCGGCGACGCGGTTTTCGAATGGGGCCCGCGCGATCTGTTCGTGGTGCCGAGCTGGCAGTGGGTCACACACGAGGCGGACGACGACGCCGTGCTGTTCAGCTTCTCGGATCGGCCGGTGCAGCAGAAGCTGGATCTGTTTCGCGAGGATCGCGGCAACGCGTGAGGCTCTCGTAGGCTGGGCAAAGGCGCCCTTGCGCCGTGCCCACGTCTTCGCAGCTCATGAAGAAATGGTGGGCACGCTTCGCTTTGCCCACCCTACGGCGGCGGCGATTGTAGCTACCGCCAGTGCAATAACCGCGTCTCCAGCCAGCCGATCACCCTGCCCACGGCCAGCCCGAACGCCGACAGGATCACCACGCCCGCCAAAAGCTGATCCGTCTGCATCAGATTTCCGGCCTGGAGCACGAACGCGCCGATGCCGTATTGCGCGCCGATCATCTCGGCGCTGACGACGAGCAGAAGCGCGACCGAGGCTGTGATGCGAAAGCCGGCGAGGATCGCGGGCAGCGCGCCGGGCCAGATCACCTTGCGCACGATGGTTGCGAAGGGAACGTTGAAGCTTTGCGCCATGCGGATGAGATTGCGCGGCACGGCGTCGACGCCGCTATAGACCGAGATCGCAGTCGAGAAGAACACGCCGAGCGCGATGGTCGCGATCTTCGGCTCTTCGCCGATGCCGAGCCAGAGGATCAACAGCGGCAGCAGCGCGATCTTCGGAATCGGGAACAGCGCGGAGATGAAGGTGATGCCGACGCTGCGCGCAAGCCGCGACAGCCCAATGGCAAACCCGACCGCGACGCCGGCCGCCGTCCCGAGCAGCCAGCCGACGCCGATGCGCAGCAACGATGCCGAGAGATGCTGCCAGAGCGCGCCTGAGATCGCGAGCTGGTAGATCGCGCGCGCGATCGCCGAGGGCGGCGGCAGGAACAGCGGATTGACGAGGCCGGTGCTGCCGGCCGCCTGCCAGATCGCGATGACGAGCGCGAGCGCGATCAAGCCACCGAAGCGGCTGGAGGCGGGCACGAAGCCGGCGCCGCGGAAACGGACGCGCCGCGTCGTCTCGTTCTTGGTCGCTTCCACCGACGCGCGATCAAGCATGCTGGACCTCGCGCTCGGCATCGATCGCCTCGTTGCGGATCAGCGACCAGATCTGGTTCTGAAGCGCGAGCAGCTTTTCGCGCGCAGCCGCTTCGCCGCGTTCGGTGCGCGTCATCGGCACGGTCACGACCTCGCGAATGCGGCCGGGCCGGCGCGACAGCACCACGATGCGGTCGGCAAGCCGCGCTGCCTCTTCGAGATTATGCGTGACATAGACCGCGCCCATGCCGCCGTCGGCGAGCAGGCGGACGAAATCCTCCATCAGGAGCTCACGGGTCTGCGAATCCAGCGCCGAGAGCGGCTCGTCCATCAGGAGAATGGCAGGCCTGACTGCAAGCGCACGTGAAATGCCGACGCGCTGGCGCATGCCGCCGGAGAGCTGTTTTGGATAGGTTCTGCGAAAATCGGTCAGCCCGGTGCGGCGCAGGGCATCGTCGACCAGCGCCCGGCGCTGGGTCGCGGAGAGTTGCGTGTGCAGCAGCGGGAATTCGACATTCTCCTCCACCGTGGCCCAGGGCAGCAGCGCAAAATCCTGGAACACGAAGGTGAGCGGATTGAGACTGTCCGCCGGCGGCGCGCCGCGCAGTTCGGGCGTGCCCGAATTCGGCTGCAACAGCCCGCCGAGGATCGACAGCAGCGTGCTCTTGCCGCAACCCGAGGGCCCCACGATCGCCACCACCTCGCCGGCGCTGACGGTGAAGGAGACGTCGTCGAGCACGGCGAGATCGCCGAAGCGGTGGGAGATGTGGTTGGCGATCAGGTCCATGTGCAACCCTCCACTTTCGACCCGTCATCCTGAGGTGCTCGCGAAGCGAGCCTCGAAGGATGTACGGCCCGGATGCAGCTCGGCAGTACATCCTTCGAGGCTCGCCTTGCGGCAAGCCGCAAGTCCAGCACCTCAGGATGACGGGGATGGAGAGGAGGGCGCAGCATCAATCCGCCTTCACATAGTCCTTGGCGATGATCGCATTCGCGTCAAAGCCCTTGTCCGCGAAGCCCTGCTCCTGGAGCCATTTGATCTGGTTGTCGACGTTCTTCACGTCGAGCTTGCCGTCGGGATCGATATAGGCGCAATTGCCGACCACCTGCTCGACCGGCAGATTGGTATATTTGGCGATGATCTCCAGCAGCGGCTTCGTCTTGTCGTTGATCGGGGCGACGCCGTCCTTCATCGCGGCGAGGATGACGTCGTGATATTCGCGATCGGCTTTCGCGAGCACACCGAGGAATTTCGTCACCAGCTCCTTGTTGGTCAGCGTCTTCGGCGAGGCGAACACCGCGCCGAGTTGCCAGGGCGTCTCGTCCCCGACCCAGCCCAGAAACTTCGCGCCGCCCTCGTCCATCAGCTTGCGCGCGGTCGAGATCGGCAGCAGCGCCGCATCGACGGTCTCGCCCTTGAGCGCGGCCGCGGCATTCGAAAGCGATTGCAGCGGCACGATCTTCACCTCCGCGAGCTTGAAGCCGTATTTGTCGGCGAGCAGGCCGAGCGAATAGTGGAAGCTCGATCCGACCTGCGTCATCGCCACGCGCTTGCCCGCGAGGTCCTTCGGCGTCTTCAGCCCGGCCGCATAGGCGTTGTTGCTGGCGAAATAGCCGATCAGGGGGTAGCCGGCCCTCTCACGGCTCATGCCGCCGATCACTTTCAGCGTGCCCTTGCCGGCGAGATTGTAGAGACCGGCCGTGAAGGCGGTGACGCCGAAATCGACGTCGCCCGAGGTCGTCGCCACCGCGATCGGTTGCGCCGCGTCGAAGAATTTCAGCTCGACCTCCAGA
Organism: Bradyrhizobium xenonodulans; assembly: GCF_027594865.1. Lineage (NCBI taxonomy): Bacteria > Pseudomonadati > Pseudomonadota > Alphaproteobacteria > Hyphomicrobiales > Nitrobacteraceae > Bradyrhizobium > Bradyrhizobium xenonodulans. Next base: position 685,052 of record NZ_CP089391.1, on the reverse strand, counting down.
CCGGCCTCGCGAAAATAGCTCTTGTCCTGCGCGATGAAGACCGGCGCGGAGGACGACAGGCGCAGCACGCCGACCCTGGCCTTCAACGCGTCCTCGGACCTCGCCGAGCCCGTCGCCATGATCGCCAGAAGGCTCGCCAGCGCGAGCCGCGCAATCCCGATCATCCCGTTTCCTCCGCCGTCGTTGTTTTGCAGTCCGTTACAGGCCTTCGGGCACCATCTGGTCCCGCCCGATGAAGGCGCCCTGTTGTTTCAACGTTTCCTGCAATTTTTCAACTTGTATCTCGCGCGGGATCCGGTTTCCGGCGAGCGCGAGCGCTGCGGCGGAACCGGCGGCCTCCCCCATCGCGAAACAGGCCCCGGAGACCCGCGCCGCCGACTGGCCCTCATGGGTCATCGAGGCACAGCGGCCGGCGACCAGGAGATTGTCGATACCCTCGGGTACCAGCATCCGGTACGGCAGCTCGTTATAGCCGCGCGAGTCCGGGATTGGCGGAAACGTGAAGACGACGTCGCCGGCAACATGGGCCTCGATCGGCCAGCCATTGACACCGATCGAGTCCTCGAAGGAGGCACAACCGAGCACGTCCTCGCCGCTGAGCTGGTAGCCCCCCTTGATGCGGCGGGTCTCGCGGATGCCGAGCTGCGGCGGCAGGTCGACGATGTAGGACTTTTCGAAGCCCGGCACGGTGCGCAGGAATTCGAACGCGGCGAGCGCCTGCTTGCGGCCCTCGATCTCGCCGCGGGTGAGATCGTCGGGCTCGACGCCGTTGATGGCGTGGCCGTCCTCACGGGCCACTTGCGTGAAATTCACCCGCCATTCGATGCCGGATTTTTGGGGTCGCACGATCGCGCTCTTGCGCGGAAATGTGTGGGTGCCGGCGGCGAGCGCCTTCTCCATCAATAGCGGGATGGTCCGCCAGGCATCGCCGGCCTTCTCGGGATCGATGCCGTTGAGGCGCAGCATCATCGAGGGATACATCGGATGACCGTGCTCGTCGCCGATGTCGAACGGTGCACCTGCCCAGACCGCGAGATCGCCGTCGCCCGAGCAATCGATGAAGATCTCCGCGCGCACCGCCTGCCGGCCGGCCTTGGTCTCCACCAGCAGCGCGTCGATGCGGCTGTTATCGCCCATCACGACGCCGGCGCCGAGCGCATGGAAGAGGATGTGGACCTTGTGGCTTGCGAGCAGTTGATCGGCTGCGATCTTGTAGGCGGCGGTGTCATAGGCCTGGGCGAAGACCTTGCCGAGGATCAGATGCGGCGCATTGAGGCCGTTGAGCCGGTCGATCCGCGCCAGCAGCTCGGACGCCATGCCCTGCACCAGCCGGTGCGCCTGGCCATAGACGTTGCCGTGCAGGCCGCAAAAATTGGTGACGCCGGCCGCCGTCCCCATGCCGCCGAGGAATCCGTAGCGCTCGATCAGAAGCGTTTTGCGCCCCGCGCGCGCCGCCGAGCCGGCAGCGACGATGCCCGCCGGCCCACCGCCGAGCACGACGACTTCATATTCGCCGTAGAGCGGCACCTGACGTGCCGGTTCTTCGATCATCGTGGCCCGCATGGCGCGTCCCTTCCCAAATCTCTTGCTTGGGGCCGACTATGAATTAGCGCGAGGCAGGCTACAATCCACCAAAATACGCGATCAGCTTTCGCAAATCGAGAAAGGTCGACATGGACATCCTCGTGAACCTCCAGGCCTTCCTTGCCACCGCCGATGCCGCCGGCTTCTCCGCCGCCGCGCGAAAGCTTGATGTCTCGACCTCGGTGGTCGCCAAGCGCGTCACGCAGTTGGAAACGCGGATCGGCACGCCACTGTTTCGCCGCTCCACCCGGCAGTTGCGGCTGACCGAAGCCGGCCAGCGTTACGTGCATCGCGCCCGCGGCGTCGTCACTGACGCCACCGATTTGCTCTCGCGCATGGGCGAGAAGGGCCACGATCTCGTCGACCACCTCCGCATCAAGGCGCCGACCTCGCTGACGGTGGCGCGCCTCGCCGACGCCTTCAGCGCCTTCCAGACCCAGAACCCACGATTGAAACTCGAGATCGTGCTGATCGATCGCCCGGTTGATCCGGTGACAGAGGGTTTTGACATCGCCATCGGCGCCTTCCCGCATTCCTTCGGCGGCGTGGTCGACGAGCCGCTGTGCGCGCTGAAGCGGCTGCTCTGCGCTTCACCGGCTTACTTGAAGAAACACGGCGCGCCAAAACATCCGCGCGACCTCGTCGAGCATCGCTGCCTCAGCTTCCTGCCGACCGGTCCGGAATGGGTCTTTGACGGTCCGCGCGGCCGCATCAGCATCCAGGTCAGCCCGCTGCTCTCCTCGAACGAGGGACATGTGCTGGCGCGTAGCGCGATCGCCGGCAACGGCATCGCGCTGATGTCGCATTATCTCGTCGCGGATGCCTTGCGCGACGGCACGCTCAAGCCGGTGCTGCGCGACTTTCCGATTCCGGAATTGTGGGTCAAGGCCGCGATCCCCGAGCGCCGGCGCAATGCCGCCGCGGTACAGGCGCTGCTCGCGCTGCTGAAAACGTCACTCGCGCCGTCGCTGTAAGCCGTGTCGTGCACCTGTCGCAACATGGCGGTTGCTCTCGCAGGGCGGACCTGAGAGAAGGGCCGCCATGGATTCGACATTTGTGAAATACGTCCTGACCGCCCTCGCGCTTTCGGCAACCCCCGCCGCAGCTTTGGAGCAGAACTGCCGCTTCATCCAGGCCAAGGCCGATCGCGAGGCCTGCTACAAGCGCCAGGAGGAAGAACTTGCGGCGAAACGCAAGCCCGCCGCGCGGGCCGCCGAGAGCAAGACGCTCGAATCGGTGCGTCAGATGCGGCAGGACGACGACGCCGTCTACCGCAGCATCAACAACATCTGCCGCGGCTGCTGACGTTCAGCCTTTCCCGCCGCCCCAATTCGCCGCGCGCTTCTCGGCGAACGAGGCCAGCCCTTCCGCCGCCTCCGCGCTCTGGCGCTTGAGCGAATGCAGGTGCACGAGCCGCTTGTAGGCGGCATCGTCCACCGCCATGCCGCCGAACGAGCTCTCCAGCGCGAGGCGCTTGGTCTCGGCCATCGCGTCCGGCCCGTTGGCGAGCAGTTGCTCGACCACCTTCGCGCCGGCGGCATCCAGCTCGGCGAGCGGCACCACCTCATGGACGAGGCCGATGCGGCGAGCGTCGTCGGCGCCGAAACGCTCGCCGGTCAGCGCGTAACGGCGGACTTGCCGTACACTAATGGCATCGCAGAGCTGCGGGATGATGATCGCGGCGGTCAGGCCCCATCGTACCTCGGTGATCGAGAACAGGGCATTGTCCGCCGCAAGCACGACGTCGCAGGCCGCGATCACGCCGGTGCCGCCGCCAAAGCAGCCGCCCTGCACCAGCGCCACCGTCGGGATCGGCAGCGTGTTGAGCCGCTGCACGGCCTCGAAGGTCGCCTGCGAGGCCGCCTCGTTCGCCTCCGCCGATTGCGGCCGCACGCCGTTGATCCATTTGAGATCGGCGCCGGCCTGGAAATGCTTGCCGTTGCCCCGGAGCACCACGACGCGCAGGTTCGGCTCCTTGGCCAGGTCGTCCATGGCGGCGAGCACGCCCGCGATCAGCGCGCCGTCATAGGCATTGTTGACCTCCGGCCGGTTCAACGTGACGGTCGCGACCCCACGCTCATCCAGGGTCCACAGGACGGGGCTGGCAGTCATCGGCGATCCTCCGGTCATCTTGCTTGGCGCGCACTATGGCCGAGGCAACGCGCTCCGATCCATATCTTTCCAGCGTGGGGCGGCCGCGTCCATCGCATGGCGGCTTGTGTCATGCTGCCGTCGGGCGGCATTCAAGGGATCAGGGACGGGACATCATCATGCGCATCTGCATCTTCGGCGCGGGCGCCGTCGGCAGCCATCTTGCGGTACGGCTGGCGCGTGCCGGTCATGACGTTTCGTGCGTGATGCGCGGCGCGCATCTGGAGGCGGTTCGAGCCAATGGCCTCAAGCTGCGCGTCGGCGATTCCGAGGTCTCCGCCAAGGTGAACGCGTCAGGCGATCCGGCCCAGCTCGGCCCCCAGGACGTGGTGATCTCGACGCTGAAGGCCACCGCGCTGACCGGGCTGGTTGCCAGCATCAAGCCGCTGCTTCAGGACGACACCGCGATCGTGTTCGCGCAGAACGGCATTCCCTGGTGGTACGGGATCGGGCTGCCGCCTCGCCATCCGACACCGCCGGATATTTCCTTCCTCGACCCGGGCGGGCGCCTGCGCGCCTGTATCCCCAAGGAGCGGATCGTCGGCGGCGTCGTGTTCTCCTCCAACGAGGTGATCGCGCCCGGCGTGGTGCAGAACCTGACACCGGACCGCAACCGCGTCTTGATCGGCGAATGCGACGACCGCCATTGCGAACGCATCACCAGGCTTCGCGGGATCCTGAACGAGGCGCGGCTGGAATCGCCGCCGGTCGCCGAGATCCGCGAGGCGATCTGGTCAAAGCTGCTGACCAACATGTCGCTGTCGGTGCTGTGCCTGCTCACCGGCCAGACCGCGCGCGGCGTGCGCGACGATCCGGCCTTTGCCGAGGTCATTCCGCGGATGCTGAACGAGGCCAACGACATCGCCCAGCACTTCATCCCCGAGGTCAAGCGCGTGACCCGGAGCGGCCCCGCCCCCAACCACAAGCCGTCGCTGCTGCAGGATTACGAGCTCGGCCGCGCCATGGAGATCGACGTGCTGGTGAAGGCGCCCGCCGCCTTCGCGCGCACCGCCGGCCTGTCGACGCCGACGCTCGACCTGATCGCCGCGCTCGCGATCCAGAAGGCGCGCGACAAGGGGCTGTATTCGGCGTGAAGCTCAGGCGAGCGCGTAGATCCAGGCCGCGAGCGTGTCGAGCACCTCTGTCAGCGCCTCTTCGTTGGTCCGGCCGGACTTCTTCAGCACCGCGAAGGAGTGGTCGCCGCCCTCGACCTCATGCAGCGTCGCCCTCGCCCCGAGTTCCTTGATGACGGGCTTGAGATGGCCGAGATCGGCAAGCCCATCGCGCGTACCTTGCAGGAACAGCATCGGGATGGCG